>CAZXSC010000027.1:13836-28433 GCA_964643045.1 uncultured Rhodospirillaceae bacterium | reverse complement strand
ACTCAAGTATTTTATTGAGATGATCGAGAATATCACTCAGTTGATAAATTTAATGACTGAAAGGCGTAAGACACAAGATACTAACTCCACAGGGCTGTCATATTTCTTGATTATAATAATAATAGGGCTAGCTATTTATGGTTTGACAATAGGCGACTTCACCAGAATCCAAATTGGCGCCATTTCATTTGTTGGAGTTCTCGTCGTTATTTTCACAGGCATTCACATTGGCGTCGGCCTCATTTTCCTAGGGTTCGTCGGAACATGGATTATGATGGATAACCCGAACATCGCCATCAATACTGTTAAACTCGCCTCCAATGAGTTTTTACGTAACTACTTTTTTGCTGTCGTCCCCCTCTTTGTAATGATGGGGCTGCTAGTAAATGAATCTAATATTGGCAAGGATACCTTTGATGCTGCCCGGTGGGCCTTAAAGAAAGTAAAAGGCGGCTTGGGGGTCGCGACAGTAATAGCCAATGCGATCTTTGCAGCAATCACAGGATCCTCAATAGCGTCAGCCGCTGTTTTCACCAAAGTAGCGGTCCCGCAAATGTTGAACCACGGCTACACACCGAAGTTTGCAGTGGGAACCGTGGCAGGTAGTTCCGTATTAGGAATGCTAATACCGCCAAGTCTTTTATTAATCATTTATGGGTTTGTTGCAGAACAATCGGTTGGTCTCCTGTTTCTAGCTGCTGTCATCCCAGGTATTTTATTGGCAGGGGCTATGGGATTATCCATTATTGGGATGGCCCACTTCTGGCCAAGTTACGTAGGCCAAGCCGATCAAGATCATTATACGGAAGAAAACTTTAGATCTTCATTAATCAAAGTTACCCCTATTATCATTCTTGTGTTTGCTGTCATGGGAGGTATTTATGGGGGTTTGTTTACACCCGTTGAGGCCGGTGCTGTCGGTGCGGCCGGCGCGCTAATCCTCGCCTTAATTAAAAAACGCCTTACTTGGTCAAAGCTGTGGAAAGTTTTATTAGACACAGGTCATACAACCGTATCAGTACTGTTTTTAATCCTAGCGGCCAATATTTACGGGCGCATGTTAGCCTTATCTGGATTTCCACAATCGGTTGGTGAATTCATTGGTTCTGCCAATATGGGCTTCATGGGATTTATGGCTCTTTATATAATTATTCTTATTATTCTGGGGATGTTTCTGGACTCCGTATCTATAATGTTAATCATACTGCCCATTGTGCTACCCGTAGTCTCTAGTTTTGGGGGGGATTTTATCTGGTTTGGCATTATAACAGTAATTGCCGTAGAGATGGGATTACTCACACCGCCGCTCGGTATCGCTGTATATGTGGTTCGATCGACCATTGATGATGCTCGTGTTACCTTGAATGAGATTTTCATCGGAGCCTTTCCTTACGTCGTCATAATGCTCGCTGTAACAATCTTACTTGTCGCTGTTCCAGAACTTAGTCTGGTTCTATTGAAGTAATACTAACCATTTTCCTGGAGAAAGAATATGGCTCAAACTCTTATAAAAGGTGGAAAAATTGTCTCTATGGATGACAAAATTGGCCTACTGGATAAGGGCGATGTTCTAATAAAAGATGATAAAATCATCGAAGTCAAAGATGAAATTGACGCCCCTGACGCTCACGTTGTTGATGCCAGAAAAATGATTGTAATGCCGGGCCTCATAGACTCTCACGTCCATACATGGCAAACCGGCATTCGTGGTATCGCGGGGAATTGGACCATGGGTCAGTACCTGCGGGGCATGCATGCAAATCTCGCCACAAGTTTTAGGCCCGACGATATATATTTAGGAAATTTAGCTGGAGCGCTGACCCATATTAATGGAGGGGTTACAACCCTCCTGGATTGGAGCCATAATAACCCAACTCCTGACCATACCGACGGTGCAATTGATGGTTTGGTTGAATCCGGCATTCGAGCCGTGTTCGGGCATGGCTCACCCAAGCCCGATCCGAAAGAGGGCCAGAAACATTTTAGTGAAGTTCCCCATCCTAGACATGAAATTAAACGCCTGAGAGAGGGCCGGCTTTCTTCTGATGAAGCATTGGTAACACTGGCTATGTGTATTTTAGGGCCGCATTACTCAACCTATGAGGTTACTCACCACGATATTTTGTTGGCGCGCGAATATGATTTATTAGCGAGCACCCATATGAGTGGCGGTTTCAATCGCCTCGTCCCAGACGGAATTTATAAAATGAGGGATGACAAACTTCTAAGTTCAAAACTCAACATTGTACACGGCAATGATCTTTCTGATGAAGAATTAGAAATATTGATCGATCATGGTGTTAAAACAACAGTCACACCTGAAGTTGAAATCCAAATGGGATTTGGCAATCCTATTACGGGGCGGGTGATGGCGTTGGGAGGACGTCCTTCCATTGGCGTCGACGTGGAATCCAATATCTCAGGAGACATGTTTAATGTCATTCGAATGGCTCTGCAAATACAACGTATGATTGATAATAAGCCGCTCGCTGATGCGCACAAACCAATTGAAAGTTTATCAATCTCAGCCGTTGAAGCACTTGAGTGGGCAACCATTAATGGCGCTCAAATGATGGGCATGGACCACAAAATTGGATCACTGACTGCGGGTAAACAGGCGGACCTAGTTTTGATCCGCGCTGATGATCTAAATATACATCCAGTAGATGATCCCGTTAACGCTCTCGTGTTTTATGCCAATGCGTCTAACGTAGACACAGTCTATATTGCCGGCAATCTCAAGAAGAAGAAGGGCAAACTTACTTATAAAGGTTTATCAAAAGTCACGAGAAAACTGGGAAAATCAAGGGAAAGGATTCTTGCAAATACCCATGCGGTCTGAATGACGTCGGCAAATATACGAGGGCTTTATGACACAGATACTGATAAAAAATGGCTCAATTATTTCGATGGACCGTAAAATTGGCGATTTTGATCGTGGGGACATCCTTATTGAGAATGACAAAATCAGTAAAATAGCACGTTCTGTCCGAGCCCCAAAAGCATCAATGATTGATGCTAAAGACATGATAGTTATGCCTGGTTTTGTAAACGCTCACATTCATACATGGCAGACCGGTCTCAGAGGCATCGCCGGGAATTGGTCAATACCTGAATACTTGCATACTATGCATGCCAATATAGCGCCGCGCTATACAGCTCATGATACTTACCTTGGAAACCTAATTGGCGCGTTAAATCAAATCAGTAATGGTGCAACAACGATATTTGACTGGTGCCACAACAACGCAACGCCAAGTCACACAGACGCCGCAATTGATGGTCTGGTAGAATCGGGTATTCGAGCAGTATTTGGTCATGGCTCTCCAAAGCCCGATGCCAAAAAGGGACAGAAACCTTATACACATATACCTCACCCCCGATCGGAGTTAGAACGTTTACGTAAGGGGTTTTTTTCCTCAAATAGCAAACTCATTACATTGGCAATGGCGGCATTAGGTCCCGATTTTTCTACCTGGGATGTCACCAAACATGATTTTACCATGGCAAAGGACTTGGATCTCATCATTTCGGCGCATGTTTGGGGCGCTCCCAATCGAATGAACAAAGATGGCTACCAAAAGCTTTTTAAAATGAAATTGTTAGGGCCAAACCATAACCTTGTCCATGGAGTGTATTTAAGTGACAAAGAACTAAAACTAATCGTCGATTCTGGAGCTTCGGTAACAGTGACGCCTGAAGTTGAACTACAGATGGGACATGGATCCCCCTTAACCGGACGTCTCCGAGACCTGGGCGTTCAACCATCAATCGGTGTGGATGTTGAATCTAATATTTCGGGTGATATGTTTACAATTATGCGGATGACAATGCAAAATCAGCGTAACTTAGACAACAAACGGATTGCAAGTAAGACCAAAATACCGGCACAAAAACTCTCAATTGCTCCGAAAGAAGCGCTTGCTTGGGCAACAATTGAATCTGCCAAGGCACTGCAACTAGATAAAAAAATCGGTTCTCTTAAACCGGGCAAACGAGCAGATATTATATTTATAAACAAAAAAGACCTAAATTTGTTTCCCGTAAACAACGCCATCGAGGCTGTCGTCTTCCATGCGAATGGATCCAATGTCGACACCGTCATCATTAACGGAAAGATTATGAAAAGAAATGGGAAAATAATCTATCGAGGTATAGAAAAGAAAAAAGCATTATTAGCTCGATCTAGTCGACGCATTCTTAAAGACATTAAATACTAGCATTGCTAATCAATTTCTATTTTATTTAAACTGCATTAACGCTGACTAATCAAAGTTACTATGATTGACTAGAAAAATTGAAATCAAAAATAGGAGGATTAAGTCATGGAACCAATTCGTATTGCCTATCAAAGTTATACCAGTGAAGAACAAGCAGGGAGTTACTGGAAGCATCTTCGAGAACATTTGTATAAAATCGTCGATGAAGGAACAACTGTCGATATCAAGGGAATTTTTCCGCCCGACGCTTACGCCCATTCATTGTCCGAATTTAGATGTGCTAGAGAAATGATATCTAATGCCATTCTCGCTGACCGAGAAGGGTACGATGGCTTCGCAATTGGTCACTATCAGGATGCCGGCTTGTATGAAGCTCGTGCCTCAGTGGAAATGCCAGTGCACTCTCTTGGTGAAGCCTCCATGTTATATGCTTGCCAATTGGGCCAGAAAATTGGAATCGTGACCATCAATCCAAAATATATATCTTGGTTTCATCATCAAATTGGCAAATATGGTCTTAGAGAACGCGTCACAGGTGTACATGCGATGGACTTTGAACCCGGCTCAATACTAGCTGCATTCGATAAAGATGGTGGTCTTGAAGAGATCATGGAATTATTTTCGGAGCAAGCTGAACCTCTCGTCTCGCAGGGAGTGGATGTACTAATTCCAGGAGGAGGAATACCAATGTTGTTATTCAGTGGGGCCTTCAATCATAACGTAAACGGCGCTCCGGTAATAAATGGAATACCTATTCTGGTTAAAATGACGGAAATGGCTGTAAAACTTAAACGCTTAACAGGATTAACAGTCAGCCGAACGAATGACTTTGCAAAACCTTCAGAAGAGCTTATAGAAGAATTTATGACAAATCCAAAAGGATTATAAGTTGGTCAAAAAGCGACAAAATTATGAGGGGATCGCTGTTTGTGCACCTGTAACTATACCATATAGTCGTTATTCTCTTAGAAGCGCACAATGGTTTTGTGGTAGAAGCATAGCCGCCCTAATTCAGGCCGCCAAAATAAAAAAAGATGATATTGATGGGTTCTGTGTTTCAAGCTTTACCTTAGCGCCAGATAGCGCGGTTGGCCTTATGCAACACGTAGGAGTTTCCCCTCGTTGGTTAGATCACATACCCATGGGCGGCGCGAGCGGTGTTGTGGCGTTGAGACGTGCAGCGCGGGCCGTCCAGACTGGGGATGCAGAAATAGTAGCCTGTATTGGTGCTGATACAAATCATGTAGATACTTTTAGGAATACCATTGCAACTTTTAGTCAATTTGCTAACGACGCTGTTTACCCCTATGGCTCAGGAGGGCCAAATTCGAGCTTTGCTTTTTTAACAGATTATTATATGCGAGAATATGGCACAAAGCGTGAAGATTTTGGCAAATTATGTATTGCCCAAAGAGATAATGCTTTACCCGTTGATCACGCTATGATGAAAAAACCATTAACAATGGAAGCATATTTAAATGCAAGATTAATCGCCGAACCAATCCGTCTTTTTGACTGTGTAATGCCGTGCGCTGGAGCTGAGGCGTTTCTAGTTACGACTGAAGAAAGGGCTAAATCACTCAATATTCCATACACTACGATACTTTCGACCATCGAACGGCATAATGCATTTCAAGATGACCCTATTCAGTTTCGAGGGGGTTGGGCAATAGATATTGATGAGTTCTATGATCAGGCAGGACTAGGTCCTGCTGACATAGATCTTCTGCAGGCGTATGATGATTATCCCATAATTTGCTTCATGCAGATTGAAGATCTAGGATTTTGCGATAAAGGTGAGGTATCAAGTTTTATTAGAGACAAAAACCTTACGGCAAAGGGTGACTTTCCTCTGAATACATCTGGCGGGCAATTATCCGCGGGTCAAGCTGGAGCTGGAGGAGGTTATCTAGGCGTCGTCGAAACAATTAGACAATTGACCGAGCAAGTTCTTGGCCATCAGGTGGAAAAAGCAACCCATGGGCTCGTCTCCTGCTTTGGTATGATTAATTATGACCGTGGTTTATGCACATCTGCAGCAATATTGGCGAGAAAATGATATGACAACTTTGTTACCAACACCTAAGAGAAAAGACCCGGTAAAACGCACCCGAAAACCGAGCAGCCCTCCTGGAGATCGTTCGAGGGAAGCGCAAGGATTAGCCTCAATGGCGGCTTCGGGTAGATTTGCGCTCCAAGTTTGCCAAGAGTGCAATAAGATTCAATATCCGCCTCGTCAGGTCTGCTGCGAATGTTTAAGCGATCAATTAGAGTGGCAAGACATTAACAATGGAGGAAAACTGCTTGCAGAAACAACATTACAACATTCAAATGATGTATACTTTAGAGATCGTCTTCCATGGCGACTTGGTATTGTCATTGCAGATGCCGGACCATCAATTGTTGTCCATTTAGCAGAAGACTGTGTTCAAGGTCAGCGTGTTCAGATGGGGCTCGGAATTGACCGAGCTGGCAATGCGGCGGTAACGGCTAGGCCTGAGAAATTAACACCCGGGAAGGAGGACGATTTGCAATTACGTGAAATGGCTTTTGATCCAAAAGACAGAAGGGTTCTAATAGTTGATGGTAAGACCGAGCTGGGATTGGAACTGGTGAAAGCATTCCTAAAAGCCGGTGCAAGAGACATTTTTGTTGGGCATGCACAGCCATGGCGTGCGAGTTCTTATCTAGATTCCATAATGGAATTGGATAAAGTTACCGTTTATCCTCTCGATGTCACAGATAGCGATTCGGTCGAAGAATTAGCTTCCATGATCGGTGACAAAGTTGAAATAATGGCAAACAATAGTTATCACTTGCGTGTGGGGGGGGTGTTAGATCGATTTGACATCAATACCTCACACGATGAAATGGAAATTCATTACCACGGATTAATGAGATTGGCTGCCTTTTTTGGACCAGTTATGCGTTCGAGAGGCGCCGATGGCCACCACGGATCAACAGCCTGGCTCAATGTCCTTTCGGCATATGCCTGGATAAACAATCCCGCATTAGGCACTTATTCTGCTTCACAGGCTGCCGCGTTATCACTTTCACAATGCTTAAGAACTGAGCTTGCAGATGGTGGCGTGCGTGTAGTGAATACGTTTATTGGCCCTATAGAGGATGAATGGTATCAATTGGCACCTCCCCCTAAGCTCGTTCCAGAAACCGTTGCAAAACGCATTGTTGAATCACTCCAGCGTGGATTAGAAGATATTCCCATTGGAGCAGTGGCGGAAGAAATTATTCAACGGCTAGCCGAAAATCCAAAAGAAATAGAACGAACGATTAAATTATAATAGAACTTAATTAGAATGGAACAAAAGCATGCCAAGCAAAAATCATAGTGTCCAATCCCCGCTGACAAGCTTGTTAAGTGGTATCACAGATGGAGGCATAAACGTTGTCGATCTGACCATGACACTCGACCGAAAAGTTCCAACCATTGTATTACCCCCAGAGTTGGGCCAGTCTTGGCCCTTCCGAATGGAAGAAATTTCTCGTTATGATGCTAGAGGACCGGCATCATATTGGAACAATTTTTCTTGTGGAGAACATACTGGTACACATTTTGATGCACCAATACACTGGATTTCAGGAAAAGACTTACCCAACAATGCAACCGATACAATTCCACCGAATATGTTTATTGCACATGCCTGTGTCATCGATTGTTGTGCAGAAGCAAATGAAGATCCCGATTATCTTTTGACACAAAAAGATGTGGAATCCTGGGAGAAGCAAAATGGGAAAATACCTCCACGCTCTTGGTTGCTTATGAGAACGGATTGGTCGCTCAAAAAAGATCCGGTCGAATACCTTAATCTAGATGAAGAGGGATCCCATACTCCTGGACCTCACCAGGACTTAATACCTTGGCTAATTGATGAACGCGATGTCATTGGATTTGGATGCGAAGCGGTTGGCACCGATGCAGGGCAGGCAGCTCACTTTACTGTACCAATGCCCTGCCATCATCTAATGCATGGAGAAGGACGTTTTGGCCTCCCCGCCCTTACCAATTTAGACAAATTACCACCTCAGGGATCGATCTTAATAACGCCGCCTTTAAAAATTCGTCAAGGCTCTGGTAGCCCTATCAGGGTTTTGGCGTTAACTGAAACGGTTTAAATAGTAAATGACCGAAACGAATGACGCATACCAACCCTCTGAAACAGTCTTGCAGGCAAGTAAGACCAATATAGGACGGCTTTTTGAAAATATTGTTGAACAAAATCCGTCGGCTGTCGCGATTATTGAATATGACCAACAAATTACCTATGGCGAATTGAATGAAAGAGTTAATAAACTAGCTAATGGTTTGATAGATGAGGGGCTAAAACACGGGGATCGTGTCGCCATAATAGCACGAAATTGCACAGCTTTTCTTGAACTGGAATTGGCATGTGCAAAGACTGGTACTATTCTAGTAGGATTAAATTGGCGATTAGCAAAGGAAGAAGTAACGCATTGTTTAAACTTGACACAACCCAAGTTGGTGTTTGCCGCTATAGAATTTCAGGAGTTATTGCCGAATAGTAAAGAGACAAAAAATATTTTATTTTATACTGAATATGAAAATCTACTCAACAATTCTTCGAATAAGGAACCCATAAATAAGGTTGATGCAGAAGATGGGTTAGTAATAATTTTTACTAGTGGGACAACTGGTTTGCCTAAAGGAGCCCTCATAAGTCATCGCGCATTGATTACTAGGGCCTTAATTTTTTCTGCAGAAACCCACGCGCCAAAAAATGATACTTTTTTGGCTTGGTCACCCCTATTTCATATGGGGTCAAACGATTTTAGCGTTGCAACCTTATTGCATGGAGGCCAAGTTGTTATTACTGATGGTTATGATCCAGAAGAAATGATTAAAACTATTGAGACCCATGCCGTACATTATCTGACAGTCATACCCGGTATGATCGAGGATTTTATCGGTAAGTTAAAATCCTCAAATGCCAAACCAAAGCCAATAGGCTTGATAGGGGCCATGGCAGATTTGGTCCCAAAACCATTACTGAAAGAAATTACTTCACTTCTAGATGCACCCTACTGGAATACCTTCGGCTCAACTGAAACGGGCAACCCACCTGCCTCTGGAAATCTAGTCCCTATTGGCAGCTCACCTGAGAACCTGCCAAAGAAACAAAATAAATTTTGCGAAATCCGTTTGGTTGACCCTGATGACAATGACGTTGCTGACGGTGAACCGGGGGAACTAGCAATCAGGGGGCCTAGTTTGTTTTCAGGCTATTGGGCAAATGAAAAAGCCAACAAAGAGGCTTTTCGAAATGGGTGGTTTCATATGGGAGACGTTTTTCGGCGAACCCCTGAGGGACTACTAGAATTTGTAGACAGGGTAAAATACATGATCAAGTCGGGCGGAGAGAATATTTATCCTGCCGAAATTGAACAACATATTATGGTAGATGATCGAGTTGTTGACGTCGCTGTAGTTCGAAAATCAGATGAGCGTTGGGGAGAAGTGCCAGTTGCCTTTGTCGCCTGTAATACTGATAATATAAAAAATACTGATATAATTGACCTATGTCGCGATCGAATTGCAAACTATAAATTGCCAAAAGAAGTATATTTTATGAAGAACGATGATATGCCTCGAAGTACTTCAGGTAAAATCCAGCGTCATATTCTCGAACAACGACTTAGTGGTTCATAGACCCCTCTTGTCCCTCACAAATTAGGTCATTACCCATCAGGAATATCATTTGGTTATAAAAGGCAGCCAAGTAGCAATACTTGGAAAAACTACAATCATTGCTACTAGGAAAATTGCACATATCATAAATGGAATTGCTGCCATGCAAATTTCGCTGAAGCGGGTTCCTGGTGGGCAAACACCCTGCATTACGAACAGCAGGAGACCAAAGGGGGGAGTGGTAAAACTGATTTCCATTGCCAGCAACATTATCACAGCAAACCATATCACCTGGCGCTCCGGCCCCATTCCGAAATCAAAGCCAGTCATTATAGGGAAAAATATTGGAACAGTTAATAACATCATCGCCAACTGATCCATAAACATCCCCAAGAGTAAAAGTATACCAAACATGATTAACAGCATTATAAATCCGGAAACTTCAAAGCCCGTGACCCATTGAATTAATTTTACACTTGCTCCGGAAGCTGCGAGAACGTTTGAAAATAAACTAGACCCAAACAAAATCATCAACGCAATAATTGTGACGCGCGCGGCTCCCCACATTGATTTCCATAATGCGACCCGAAACGTCGACCAAAATTCTTCCACCTTCACTTTATTTCCCTGTAACCATGGTATAATTAAAAGGTATATTAGTGATAGTATAACAACACCAAGTGAACCATAGGCCGCTGACTCTGATGGCGTCGCAACACCAAACATAATAAGCAAAATCACCATAAAGATAACGGATACCATTGGGACAACATCCGTCAAAAACGTCTTTATTCGATTTGGCCATGCGATGTATTTAATTTCATAAACGGGCGCAACAGAAGGATCTAAAGTAGCTCTCAAATAAATCAGAATAACATACATGCAAGCAAGTATTAAGCCGGGAACCACTCCCGCAATTAAAAGTTTACCTATATCAATTTCAGCCAATGTACCCAGTAAGACGGCAAGAGCTGAAGGCGGTATTAACATTGCTAGACCCCCTGTTCCCAGTATAGGACCAATAGACATGCTCTTTTTGTATCCGCGCTCAGTCATCTCTGGTACCATCAGTGTCCCGAGGAGGGCTGTAGAACCCATAGATGAACCAGATAAGGTCGCAAATGCAGTACCACCTGCGACAGTAACGTAGGATAGCCGAGCGGGAGCCCGGCCCATCAAATTCTCGATGGCATTAAACATTCTTTTAGCAAGACCGGTATGAAAAAATAGCTCGCCCATCAATAAAAACATGGGTATTGGAACAATCGCAAAAATTGTCATGTTTCCAAATGCATTATCGGTAAGCTGTCCGATGCTCGCAGACAGATTTGCATCAAGACCCCCAAATCTGCCATAAATAAAGAACGCTGCGACTGAATTTACAGCTATAAATGCAATACCAACAGGAACACCTATGAACATCAATATCAAAATTGAGCCCAATAAGAGAAAGAGCACCCAATACCATTCCATTTAAACTGATTCCCTCAAATCACGTTGAGTATCTTCTAACTCTATGCGATCGCTAGCTACCCCAGCTAATCCAGTGTGCATAGGCTCTGAAAGGACAGTAAAACGAAAAAATTCGACGGCCATCATAGCAAAGCCAATAGGAAATGGTATTGTACTGACCCACAAAGGTATATCGAATTGAGCCCGCAATTCATCAAAAGCCATCATATCGTCAAATCGCTCAACAAATAGCAGCCACGTATACCATGCCCATAACAGGCAAACCAAACCCGCTATCAGGCAAATTATCCGGGACAGAAATCGCCTATAACGTTCATTAAGGGCTGCCGTTAAAAGCTCAATATAGACATGCCCGCGGTTACGAACCAACCACGGCGAACCAAGGAACAGGATGAAAATAAAACCATATTCTATAAAGGGAAAGGTATATTGGTTATAAGTAAAGCCGAGAAAGCGAAACGCGCTTGCATAAACAATAGCAACCATTATCAACGCAACGTAGACCGCCGCGACACCCATTAATACCGCTAATACCTTTCCCCAAAAGACATCAATACTTTGCAACATACAAAATTGTTAAACCAACAATTTTCCAAATATATTTATGTTGTTATATATTTACTGTCGAAATGCCGCACGAAGTTTAGCGACATGATCCGTGGGCCGACCCGATTTTTTAAGTCTTCCCATCATTCGTGCATATGCGGAATCAACAGCCAACTTGACATATTTCTTACCATTCGGAACACTATAAAACTTCATTCCCCCTTTTTTGAGGGCTGCTATCTCTTCTTTATGCAGCCTCTGCAAAATCCCCGCATTAACCACTTCGTATTCTTTAACGGTCGACTGAATAATATTCCTTGCCTTTGCACTCAAACCATTCCATTTTTTCAAATTAACAATCCAGCCAATATCAGTTTGATAAAAATCTGGAACAATAGCATGCCTCAAAAACTTATCCCATTTTAATCCTCTTAATCCATATGTCGCCCATGCAGCAGCATCAACAACACCTTTTTCCAGAGCACCGTATACCTGGGTTGCAGGTAGATTATGTGTTGAAGCCTTCATTGCCTTCAAGAAAGCTCCATAAATTGGATTGTCACGCATCTTAACCCCATTAAAATCAGGCAATCCGTTTGGACCAAACTTTGGCGGATTCTTCATGTAAATACGAAATTTATTTCCATTCGTTGTCCAACCCAAATACTTTATTTTCATGTATTTCTGCTGAAGCTTGTCGAGAATATCCATACCACCAGCTTGTCGTGCCTGGCCTGCCGTTGAGCTTGCAGTCGAAACAGCTTCTAACTCAGGAATGCCGCGGGCATAAAACGCAGCCGGTATACAATTTAAATCAACACGCCCTTTGCTAACGGCAGGGGCCTGTTGAAACATTTTAATTGAGTTAAAGGGCAGTACTTCAATTTGAACCACACCTTTACCCCTTTTGTTAATCTCTTTGGCTAAAGCTTTACAGTTTTTGGTATAAATAAGAAAATCCGGAAAAGGATAGACAAGTGTCAATTTAGTTTCCGCCCGTACAATTGTCGGAGAACTAAACGATATTGAGAAAAAGCCTACCAAAGCTAGCGCAATACTACACATTGAGGTTTTAAAAATTTTCATAATAATTTCACTCCCCTGATTAAATATTTCAGAACAAAATTAACTCTCATACCTGTTCTGATCCTGTTGAAGACACTATAGCATCGAGTTTGGGTTGTAAATTAGTCTGACAAAAATTAGATGACCAAAATAGCGGTATATAGAACTATCCATCTAGCTGACAAATTCTATAAGAGTTTTTCACAAATCTCTGGGGCTTCCTGGACGTCTGTAAACGTGCAATAAAGTGCCTTTAAGGCATTTTCATGCAAATCAATTGTCGTTGATGCTAATCCGTCGGAAACCATAGTCGTTCGATAGTTCATCATCATGGCATCACGGGCCGTAGCTTCACAGCAAACGTTTGTAGCTACTCCCGATATCAACAAAGTATCAATTCCCCGCACCCTTAATTGGGAATCAATATCAGAAGAACCTGATATAAAAGCGCTAAAACGCGTTTTCTTAACGTACAAATCACTTTCCGTCGTGGTCAACTCCGGCCAAAGATCATAACCTTCATGGTCCTCCCCAAGCTCTGTATTCCGGCGGTCCCAATTTTCGGATGAGAATAGCTCTTTATAGATGCCCCAACCTTTAGTCGCTTCCGGTGAAGACGTAGTTTGCACCCACACAACAATGCCACCTTTCTCGCGCAATTGCTCAGCCATGTGATTGATTGAAGGGACAATATCAATTGCCATCGGACACGCTGCCAGAAACCCTGGTTTCATAAAGTAGTTCTGCATATCGACTACGATGAGAGCTGTTTTTTTTGCCACAAAACTTTCATTGATGTAGTCACGACCTAAGCGGTCCTGGGCCTTAGAGCGAAACCATTTATTTAGATTTATGTGACTGATTTTATTCATAATCTTAATCTCCCAGCGTACCAATTATTTCATCACATGTAGCGACATTTGCAACACTTTCCAAACTTTCTATAGAAATGCGGTGTACTTCCCAATCGAAAGCAGCGCATCCATCTGATAGAACGGTATTATTGTAACCGTGAACATGAGCGTCCCGCACAGTTGAAGCCACGCCACCATTTGTTACGATACCGCCAAATATTAGGTGTTTAATCCCGGCTTGTTGGAGCATCCAATCCATTCGGCTCATATAAAATGCCGAATAGGCAATTTTCTCGACCAATAAATCGGCGGGTGCCAATTCATCAATCAAAGCATGACCAAAACCTCCGGGCCGAAAATCATCTTTTTTCAAAAACGGGCGTAATTTTCTTAAGTGCTCTGATATAAAAGGATCTCCGTTTTTTCCAGATACTAACGTAAAATGTGTTGAAACGATCCATCCTTCCGCGCTACGAACAGCATCTGCCACATGTTTCAATTTTTCCGGTAATACGGAAATAAGATCTGACGTAGCTCCACCACGAGCATACGCTCCATCGGGATGAAGAAAATCATTTTGCATATCCACTAAAACAAGCGCAGTCGTTCTGCTCATTGGTCTTTCTTTCTCGAAATAACTAAATTACCAAATTCATCCACAATACCCTTTAGATCTGGTTCAATAAAGATTGTCGTGTCAGGCTGTTCTAACAAAGCCGGTCCGGATACAACCGCATCTTTTGGAAGATCCAAGCGATCAAAAACATCAGCTTG
>CAZXSC010000027.1:0-13736 GCA_964643045.1 uncultured Rhodospirillaceae bacterium | reverse complement strand
CGCTCAACAGACACTAGGCGAATAGCACCAGCCATCTTTGCATTCGCAACCCTAATAATCGCCTCGGCAGCTTGCATAAGGTCTAATTTTAAAGGATCCGCTATATTAATTTTAATAGCAGCCTTAGCGGCTTCTACATCAAGACGCTCTATCTTGCCGCCGATTGGCTTATCCGCATTAATGCGTCCCAACACAACATTCGCATCAGTCACGGTTGGTTGATCATTACCAAGGCCATAACAAACAGGGCCTGGATCAGACCCCGCACTTTCTGGTCCAATTTGAAGCAAACCTCCCCGATCAACTGAGGCTATTGAACCACCGCCCGCTCCAATTGTGGTGATCTCGATCATTGGCGTGCGGACGACCAAACCAAAATCAACAGCTGTTTGAGCAGCTAGCGCGCTCTCGCCTTCAGCAACGAGAGATACATCAAAACTCGTCCCTCCCATATCGCAAGTGATTAGATTTGGAAAACCCGCACTTGTTCCAATATGAGCACCAGCGATAACACCGGCTGCCGGACCCGACAACGCGGTTCTGACCGGAAAAGACCGAGCCATATCAACAGACATCACACCACCATTTGACTGAACAATTAATATCTCTCCATCAAATCCGTTTGCACGCAATCCGCCTTCAAGACGTTCCAAATAGTCCCCAATAGGGGGTTGCAAATAGGCGTTTAATGTTGCCGTTGAACAACGTTCAAATTCTCGAATTTCCGGAAGAATTCCGGAAGAAGATGTCATATGCTCGTTTGGCCATACTTCTTTCAAAACTTCAATGGCTAGCTTTTCGTTAGTATCATTTGCATAACTATTCATGAAAAATATGCAAACCGACTGTGCTCCACTGGCAAGTAAAGTTTCAGCGGCCTCTTTAATATCAATTGGATCCACTTGCTTATAGACCGTTCCATCAGATAAAACCCGTTCATCAACCTCAACCCGAAAATCGCGAGAAACTATAGGCTCGAATGTACCCCAAAGACCCCAAGTTTCCGGCCGATCACGTCGTCGCATTTCGATTACGTCACGAAATCCTCGCGTGGTGATAATACCCGTTTTGGCCCCCTTACGCTCTAAAAGGGCATTTGTGCCAACCGTAGTCCCATGAATGATTAGTGAAACTGCTGATAGTTCATTTCGCCGTCTTGAAATACCGTCACGTATAGCAATTGATTGATCATCGCGTGTCGATGGTACTTTTGCGACCTCACAGGATCCATCGGTTTCGTTTAAGAAAAACACATCCGTGAAGGTACCGCCTACGTCAACGCCAACAACGGTTTTGTAATCTTTTTGACTATTAGGCATCTTCACTCAATTCTCGCAACCGACTAGTTTCGTCCAGATTTAGAATACCATCTTCCGATACAGCGCATTTATAATCGTGAGCCGCAGCTTCCGACGTAATATAACCGAGCCGCACATCTTCAGCGACAGCCGTCGGATTTCGATCAGTAGGATTGCCATAACCGCCACCACCGGGCGTTTCCAATCGAATACGTTCACCTTGACTAAGCTGAATACCAACCATTTTCGAGACCATTGGCGGAGATGCGACTCCTCCGCTCCCATTTGGATAGCTAAATTTATTGAGCGCACCCATTTCACCACCATTGACACCGGTAGGACCAAACTTACCACGTTCACCAAATAAAAATGCGTCAGCTTTTTCCTCAAGCAACTCAATCTCATAAATCGCCCCACAACCACCCCGATTCTTCCCCGGTCCTCCACTATCAGACCTAAGCGCCCATTGGGTAAAACGTATAGGATAGGCCGCTTCCAAAATTTCTAACGGCGGAATGGTAGCTGTAGAAATTGGAGCGTTGCCATGATTTAGGCCGTCTCCATCAGGATGTCCTCCGTGACCACCGCCAAAAAATGAAAACATAACCCAGCGAGCACCATTTTTGCGATAACCCGCCATAGACAGTGCATTTATAGTCCCATAAGCACAGCCATTGCTCATTTCTGGGGCAACTTGAGAAATCACTTGAAACATTACATCAATTACACGCAGAATTGTTTCAGTATAACCACCAACAGGTTTAGGGCGACTAACACTCAGCAAACTGTCACCTGGGATAACAAAATCAATCGGCTCCAAAACGCCGGCATTAGCGGGAACATCCCGGAAAATATGCTTAAGCGCAACGTAGCACGATGCTATACATGTGGAATATGAAATATTCACAGGGCCATCGCAGGCTTTTGATGTTCGTGAAAAGTCCAACGTCATCGTCTCATCCGCGATGATAAGATCGAGGCCGATTTTTAAAGGTTCATCAACAATACCATCATTGTCTAACCAATCTTCTGCATAGTAGGTGCCATTGGGCAAATCCCTGATATAACTTGCCATGAGTCTAGCAGCGCTTTTTTTCAATTCTACCAAAGCAGCTATTATTTTATCTTTCCCATATTCTATTAGCAGTTCGTTCAAGCGCTGATCACCAAGATCAAGGGCACTGACTTGCCCATTCAGATCTCCGTATAGACTTCCAGGCAAACGAGAATTAGATTGCAAAATAGAAACTATATCTTCGTTAAGCTTACCCTTTTTGTAGAGTAAAACGGGTGGTATTAACATTCCCTCCTGATAACACTCAGTTGCTACAGGATTATAATTCCCCGGTACATTGCCTCCTACGTCATGCCAGTGGCCTACGGAAGCTAAAAAACAAAAAATTTCACCTTCATAAAAGAATGGTTTTACGAGCTTAAAATCAGATAAGTGAGTTCCACCTTTATACGGATCGTTAAAAACAAAAACATCCCCAGGGTGAAGGATGGTATTCTCAGAATCTATTTTTTCAATTACCATTTTTACGGCAAAAGACATCGCGCCGACAAAAACGGGTAAGCCCGACTTGCCTTGAATTAATGTCTCACCGGTTTTCACGTGATATAAACCGTGACTGGCGTCGTGTGCTTCAGCTATAATCGGATTAAAGGCACTTCTAAAAAGTGTTGCATCCATTTCATCTGCAATCTGTTCAAGACGCCCTTTAAGAACCGCGAGCATTACAGGATCAAGTTCTGGCATGTCAATCACCACCGTCACTGTACTGATTGCCGGCTTCAAGTATTTTGTCTGTTCCAAGAAGTTCATTTAATTTTGTAAAATCAAACATTTCATCTTGGAAATGCAAAGTTGAGCCATGTTTAAGCAATGAATTGAAATACTTTTCTGCTGCATGGGCAAGAACCCGAACCAACGCACCCGGAAAAATCACAATTGAAAATCCTTTTTGTTCAAGCTCAAGAGCTGAAGACATTGGTGTTTTTCCACCTTCAACCATATTCGCTAGCAGCGGTACTTTTCCGCCAAACTGCTCGACTGCTCCGGTAACCTGTTCAGCGTTTCGCATGGCTTCGATAAAAAGAACGTCTGCACCCGCTTCAAAATAGCTAATCGCTCGCTGCATGGCCCGTTCATAGCCCTCAACCGCAATTGCATCTGTTCTTGCAATGATGATCGTTTCTTCATCCATTCGGGCATCAAGAGCTGCCCGAATTTTTCCATTCATTTCACCTGCACTGACCAATGTCTTACCATCAAGATGACCACAACGTTTTGGCAAGGACTGATCTTCTAATTGAATTCCTGAAGCTCCATTTCTTTCTAAAACCTTGACCGTTCTTTGAACATTCAAAGCATTCCCAAAGCCTGTGTCCGCATCAACGATTAGAGGCAATTTTGTGCGCTCTCGAATTGTTCCAACCACCGAAGCTAATTCATCTAAAGTTACCAGCCCAATATCTGGACGACCTAACTTTGTATAGGCTATCGAAGCACCCGAAAGGTAAAGCGCTTCAAACCCAGCCCGTTCAGCCATCATTGCTCCGAACGCGTCAAAAATTCCGGGAATTAACAGAATTTTGTTTTGGTTAATTCGATCTCTTAAAACTTTTTGCGGTAGCATGAATATTCCTTATTAGCTTTAGCCTAATTCCTTTTCTAAGTAGGGCACAAGCCCACCAGATTCTATGAGCGTTAATAAATTCTCTGGTACTGCGTCTCCGATAAGATCCTGGCCCGTCGAAATGTTAAAGATTCGTCCGAGCTTAAGATCAAGTTCAATATTATGATCTGCCTGAATTTGGTCAATATCTTGCGAAACTATTGCTGGCAAACCAAGATTAAAAGCATTCCTATAAAAAATGCCGCCAAACGAAGCAGCGACAACAGCTGCAACACCGAGCGCTTTAAGCACTTGGACGGCCTGTTCTCGGCTGGATCCCATTCCAAAATTCTTGCCCGCAACAATAATATCTCCCTCGACCACGGAAACAGAAAAATTTGGGTGAACTGATTCAAGACAATGAGCAGCAAGTTCAATAAGTGGCAATTTTATATAACTACCGGGTGCTAAAATATCCGTATTGATATCGTCACCAAATTTCCATACACGGCCAATCATTAAAGCAACATCTCCCGCGGATCCGAAATATGCCCCTTGATTGCGCTGGCTGCTACTGTATACGGTGATGCTAGGTACACCCTTGAGGAACCAGCACCCATCCGGCCTTGAAAATTCCGAGCAGTTGAGGCGAGACAAACTTCGTCTTCCGCCAACACCCCAACCCCATATCCAGCGCAAGCTCCGCAGCCGGGGGGCAACAAGCCTGCTCCCGATTCCAGCAAAATTTCGATTATACCCTTTTTAGTAGCCTCCGACAGAACGCGCGAAGAAGCAGGTGCAATTGTAAGGCGTTTACCCGTGGCTACCTTGTGACCTTTAAGAACGGAGGCTGCCATTTTTAAATCATTGAATTTAGCCCCAGTACAAGCACCAATGTAAAATTGATCAATTGCTTCCCTATCAACGTCACCAACAGCCATCGAGTTCGCTGGACTATGCGGTACCGCGACCTGGGGTGCTAAATCTAATGCATCAAATTTATGGGTAACTTTATAGTTAGCGTCAGGATCACTTTTAATTTCTTGCCAGTTCCCGGGGTCACCACCTGCCAACTTAACATACTCAGCTGTCTTTTTATCCGGTTCAATAAGGCCGGTTTGCGCGCCAAGTTCAGCTGCCATGTTACACAAGGTCATCCGCTCCATCATGTCTAAATTTTCAATAGTATCACCGCAGTAGACAATTGATTGATAACCTCCACCATCCATACCGAGCGATGCACACATTTTGAGGGCCATATCCTTGGCAGCAACCCCAATCTCAAATTCTCCAGACCATTTTATACAAATAGTTTCCGGCACCTTTATCCAGGTCCGACCAGTGATCAGGATACCAAGCATGTCAGTCGCACCAACACCAAACATGTAGCTACCAAAAGCACCGCCCGTCGGCGAGTGGCTATCGCCGCCAACAGCAAACATACCTGGATGAAGGTGTCCGCGCTCAGGCGTTACCACGTGACAAATACCTTTTTGATCATAAAAATTCACGATTTTCTGTTCACTCGCCCATTCCCGGGTCAATTTGAGAATTTCTGCACTCTCGGAATCGGTGCATGGAGTGAAGTGGTCAGAAACTAAAACAATCTTACTTGCATCCCACACATCAACACCCAACCTATCCATCACTGGTTTAACCCGGCGCGGACCTCCACTATCATGGATCATCGCCAAATCAACATCGCAAGTGACCACATCACCAGGAGTCACAAATGACTGACCTGCAGCCCTCGCAATAATTTTTTCGGCAATTGTTTGACCCATTAAATTCACTCGTTAACCCACTTTATTGGCCTATTATTAATTATTAAAGACGTTGTGTTGATATATTAATGTAACATTTGTATATTGAGGGCAATTAATTAAAGCATAAATCAAAAATATTCCGGGGGTAGTGAACATGTATAATAAAATTTTATCAGCGGCAGCAGGCTTAATTATGTTGCAATCTGCTAGCACTTTCGCAGCAGACACAATCAAGATTGCTTCTTTTGTTTCGCCCAAAAGCATGGGTGTTACCAGAGTTATCAAACCATGGATGGCCAACGTTAAAGCTGACATCGGTGGTAAAGTAAAACTTAAAGGATATTGGGGCGGTTCCCTCGGTAAAAGTCCAGTAAAACAGTATGAATTGGTTAAAAATGGTGTGGCAGATTTGGCTTGGATTCTACCGGGCTACACTTCGGGCCAATTTCCTGAAATGCAAATTGTTGAGCTTCCATTCTTATTGAATACTGCTTTGGAGGCATCTTTAGCCGTTCAGCGACTACATGATGCGGGCTTTCAGACAGGGCTGGGCCAGGTAAAACTGATAGGAGCTTGGGCTTCTGCTCCAAACTTGCTATTCCTAAACAAACCAGTAAGAAAAATTTCTGATCTAAAAAATCTAAAAATAAGAAACGCCGGTTCTGTGGGTGGATATTGGCTAGGGAAAATCGGTGCTATTCCGCAAACTATGAGTGCACCGAAAATGACTGTTGCCTTGAATCGTAAAACCATTGATGGGGGTCAACAAGGCTGGACCGGAATGCGAACCTTTAAAGCAATGAACCTTGTTACGCATGTTATGGATTTACCTCTGGGTGCAATACCTTTTTTCTTAGGAATGAATAAGAAAAAATGGGATGGCCTTCCCAAGGATGTACAGACTGCTTTCTTGAAACATGGTGGTGAGAAAATTGCTCGGAACGGAGGCGCCGCTTATGGCGATGCCACTTTAAAAATAATAAAATCGAACCCCCAGGCTAAAAAGCTTATCGTCGTCAAGCCTAGTGGTGCCGAATTCGATCAAATTGCCAAAAACGCCAAAGTTTCTGTTCACAAGTGGTGGATTAATAAAACCAAGAATGGCCAAGCCGTGTATGATAAAGCTGTAAAGATCATAGCAGACGTCCAAAAGAACGGATAAATTATCAAGTAATAATGGTAGAAAATTGGATCAATTTGAAACAGCTGGCAGGCGGCTTAGTGATTATTTAAAGCTAGTCGCCTGTATTGGTTTTACCGGTCTAGTCGTAGTTGCACTATTAACTATGGTCGATGGTTTAGGGCGTTGGCTGGCGCTACCCCGCATTCCCGGGTTCAACGATTATGCTCAAATTTCTTATGCTATCGTTATAGCATCGTGTTTTCCATCGCTGCTTCTCAGAGACCAAAATGTGACTATCCGCTTCCTCGGAAGAGCAATTAAAGGTCGGACAAATTACTGGCTAGAAGTTTTTGGTAATTTGCTGACCCTGTCCTTTTTCTTGATACTTGTTTGGCAATTCTACCTCTTAACAATTGATCTCCAGGTCAATGATAGAACGTCCCCCACCATAGAATTTCCTATCGCTCCTTGGTGGTGGATTATTTCAGTCATAATGACAATTACCGTTCCAGTGCAAGTGATTGTAGT
The DNA here is from genome assembly GCA_964643045.1 of uncultured Rhodospirillaceae bacterium. Classification (GTDB taxonomy): domain Bacteria; phylum Pseudomonadota; class Alphaproteobacteria; order Rhodospirillales; family UBA2165; genus TMED23. The sequence goes on along the minus strand of CAZXSC010000027.1, from coordinate 6,403 downwards.
TGTTGACAGTGTTTACAGCGCCATTCGTAACAAGCCGAGCCGTCTCCCTAAAGAAGAAACGGAGAGCGTTTAATGGATCCAATTATTTTAGGTGCCTTAGGACTCGGTGCGATGTTTCTTCTGATTGCTCTCCATGTGCCCATTGGTGTAGCTATGGGCATCACCGGAGTGGCATCAGTAGGGTTTCTGATAGGATGGGAGCCAGCTCTAACACTTCTCGGTACCGAGCCATCGGCAAAAATTGAAGATGAGGGTCTAGCCGTTGTAGCCCTCTTTTTATTGATGGGTGCTTTTGCAACGGAAGCTGGTGTATCTGCAGATATGTATAGGCTTGCTTACGCTATAGTCGGTCACTTCCGCGGCGGTCTTGCTATGTCAACAATCGGCGGGTGTGCTGGTTTTGGCGCTATCTGCGGTTCGTCTATTGCAACGACTGCTACCATGGCAAAAATAGCATTGCCCGAAATGATAGATCGTAACTATAAACGAACACTAGCAAGTGGATGTATCGCGGCAGGTGGCACTCTTGGGATGCTTGTCCCACCTTCTGTTGTGATGATAATTTATGGTATTTTAACCGAAGAAAGCATTATAGCATTATTTGCTGCAGCCATTTTCCCTGGAGCTATTGCTACGGTCCTCTACTGCGTTACAATCGGTATAATTGTGAGAATAAAGCCTGACTCTGGGCCAGCGGGTGAAAGGATTCCTTGGAAACAAAAAATAGCTGTATTCGTCGCATCCTGGCGTTTTTTGCTGATTGCTATCCTAGTTTCAGGCGGTATATACACGGGAATTTTTACAATCACCGAAGCAGCTTCGGTCGGTGCGAGCCTTGCCTTCATTTTTGCCCTGTTTAATGGCATGAAAATGAAAGGCTTTTTAAATTGCCTGTCAACAACCGCATCAAATACCGGAATGATATTTGTTATCATTATGGGTGCATCTGTCTTTAGTTATTTCATCACTTTATCTGGTTTGCCAGATGCATCTGTTCAGTTTATCAAAAGTCTAAATGCGTCAGATTTCGTAGTTCTTTTCATGCTGATGGTATTGTATCTTATTCTTGGCAGTATTTTCGATACTGTCGCCGCTATGGTGATCACATTACCCTTTGTTTATCCCGTTATTATTGACATGGGTTATGATCCGGTTTGGTGGGGTGTTGTTAACGTTATGATAATGGAGATTGGCATGATAACGCCCCCCATCGGTATCAATGTGTTTGTACTTAACGGCATGTCAAAAGAACTGAACCTAAAAACCATTTATGCTGGAATTTTTCCTTTCTTCCTTACAGACATAGTACGTTTAACTATATGTCTGGTATTTCCAGCGACCGCGCTTTGGCTGCCGAAAGCTTGGGGATTAATGTAAAGAAAATTAAGGATGCCAAGGTGATCTAGGTGACAAAAGGAACAAAAAATAAATACAGTGTCGCCCAAGCTTTACTCACTTTAATCGCTGATCGGGGCATCAAGTATTTTTTTGCCAATGCAGGCTCAGATTTTGCTCCCTTAATCGAAGCTTTTGCACAAGCTGAAATGCTAAACCTCCCTGCTCCAAAACCTATTGCCGTGCCGCACGAGAATGTTGCTATGGCACTAGCCATGGGCTACACGATGATCACAGGCGATCCACAAATAGTAATGGTCCATACCAATGTGGGCACAGCAAATGCGTTATGCCAAATCTTGAATGCGAGTAAATTAAACTTACCCGTAATTGTAGCAGCCGGAAGAACTCCATATACAGAGGAAAATATCGAGGGTGGCCGTAGCATCGATATTCATTGGACCCAAGAAATGTTCGACCAAGCTGGGATGGTGCGAGAGGCCGTTAAATGGGATTACGAATTACGCGAAGCCGAACAACTCGAGGCGATCGTTGACCGAGCTCTTAATATCGTGAACTCTCTTCCGAAGGGACCTGTTTATATAACCCTTCCCCGTGAGGTATTGGCTGCCGAAATTGATGAAATTAACTATAACCCAGCATCTCAGCACGCTAACGCTACGGTTCCTTACCCAGATTTAAATGCCATCGACCTGCTTGCCGAAAGTATCATGAAAGCCGACAACCCCGTAATTGTAACGAGTCAATTAGGCAACGTTTCAGGGGCGGTAAAAGCTGTAAGCGATCTAGCCCAACGATATGCAATCCCAGTAACCCAATATCGACCACGAACCTTCAACTTAGCTTCCAACCATAAGATGCACATGGGATTTGACCCCGCCTCGCTTGTCCAGCAAGCTGACGTGATCATCAGTATTGAATGCGAAGTACCGTGGATACCACGCCTAGCAAAGCCAAAATCTGATTGTCGCGTTGCTCATATGGCATCCGACCCTTTGTTTTTGAGTGCACCCCACCGTGGGTTTAGAGCTGATTTTGTCATTACTGGAGCACCCGATGTTTCAATTCTAGCTTTAAACTCGGCAATGGAAACACGCTTGAAGTCATCGCAAGATCGCATTGAAGCGAGGCGTGCTAGATTAGGAAATATTAGGACTGCCCTAAAAGAAGAATGGCAGGTTCAACTAAAACGCAGTTCGAGCGCCAGGCCGATTTCGCCAGCCTGGCTAAGCCACTGCTTAAGTGAAACAATCGAAGAAAAAAATATTGTTATCCGCGAATCTCCTCTTGATCTTCGGTACCTTGAGCGCGGCCAACCCGGTACTTTATTTGGTGGCGCCAGCGGGCTCGGTTGGGGGTTAGGAGGTGCCATTGGTGCCAAATTAGCAAATCTTGATAATTTAGTTATAGCGACCGAAGGCGACGGTGCTTATATGTTGGGGAATCCTGTTTCCGCCCACTACATAGCCGCCGCACACGACCTACCATTTTTGACAGTAATTTTTAATAATCAACGGTGGGAAGCAGTTAGCCGCGCAACTCGCGCAATGTACCCTTCTGGTTATGCAAAACAAAGTAATTCTGAGCCACTCACCGATTTGCAACCGTCACCTCATTTTGAAAAAATAGTTACCGCCTCTGATGGTCATGGTGAAAAAGTCAAAGATCCCACCAAAGTACCAGCAGCTATAGAACGTGCATTAAAATCCGTAATCGTCGATAAACGCCAAGCGGTTTTAAATGTAATCTGCGGTGCTTAAGAGAATGAATTCACTAACCAAAAAATTAGATCCCAGCCGAACGGGGCTACTTGTTATCGATATGCAGAATGATTTTTGTTCTGAGGGAGGCTATCTCCATCAGAAATTTGGGCGGGATACCAGCAAGAATCTGCCACTAGCCAAACGCATTATGAAGACCGTTAAGGTTGCACGCAAAGCCGGCGTCACAGTTATTTGGATTAAGGCTAATTATGAGCCACGGTACCTCAGTCAAGCCATGAAGGCAAATGTCGACTCAAATTTGATCTGTTGTGAAGGCGGAACTTGGGGATGGGATTTTTTTCACGTATTACCAACAAAAAATGAGCCGATCATTGAAAAACACAGTTATAATGCTTTCTTTGAAACAAATTTACACGAAGTCCTTGGAGACAAAAATATTGAAACCTTGGTTTTTACCGGAGTTGCAACAAACGTATGTGTTGAATCAACACTTAGAGACGGCTACTTCAAAGGCTATTTTGTTGTAATGCCAGATGACCTTGTCGCCGCGAGTACACCTGAATTTCAACATGGTACAATTAGCAATGTACGCCATTATTTTGGTGATGTCCCTAAAGCAGCAGAAGTCGAAGCAATTTGGTCTACTTAGTGATCTAGACCATAAATTTTTTCAACATTCAGGCGTAATAATTTTGATAATGGTTCCTGTTTAAAATTAAGATCTGTAATTTCATCCAATGCTCGTTTGAAATCAATTACAGGAAAGTCACTGCCAAAAATAACTTTATCTTGCCCATAAGAATTTACGTACTCGATAAATGAAGCCGGCCAATATTTTGGCGCGTGCGCATCGCAACCAATAAATACATTTGGATGTTTCCAGGCCATCGATATCATTTCATCGTGCCACGGTATGCCAATATGGATACCTATTATTTTTAGCTCGGGAAAATCACAGGCTATGGTATCGATAGTTATTGGCTGGCCAACACTGCGCATTGGATTATCTGGAGAATAAATCAGGGACTGACCAACTTGTATTTGAATCGGAACGCCAAGCTCTACACATTTAGCGTAAAACGGATAATATTTGGCATGGTCCGGAGCCAATTCAAACCAATGTGGATAGACATGCGCCCCAATAAATCCAAATTCATTGACCGCACGCTCAAGCTCCCTGACACCTTCCATCCCTTCATAAGGATCTATCCCAGCCAAGCCGAAAAAACGGTCTGGAAATTTTTTTACGGCGCCCGCAACAACTTCATAAGGAATACGATAAGATCCCGCCAGACCATTACGGCCAATCTTTGGTGCAATCAGAAAAGCCTTCTCTATATGAGAGTTGTCCATCCGGCTTAGCATTTCGTCAAGGCTAATGCCTTTAAATGTTTTCTGGTCAACCCCAATTTTATCAATATAAAAATTCGCTCGGTCCTTTGGCCGATAACTAATCGCTTCTTTGGTCTGAATATTTACAACAGCATCAATTGCTTTAACTGGAAAGGGATTATTGGACATAACAGGGTTCTATCTCGAATTATGGCTTATATGGTTTAAAGATGCCATTACTGGTGACGGATCGCAAGAAATCATCTAAATAGTATTCAGCTGTCTTATGTTAACCCAAAGGGAATGAATATTGCTTTACGACAAAAATATAGCGCTAGCTTTGGAGGAAAATGCTAAACGCCGTGGCAGCCACCCTGCAATAATTGATAGCTCGAAGACAATTTCCTATCATGACCTTAATACTACTGTGCAAAAAATTGCGGGATACATAAAAGACCAAAATATCAAAGAGGGCGATATCATAGGTGTTTGTTTGCCCGATACTGCTGATCATTTAATGGTGCTTTATGCTATAGCCCGTCTAGGCGCCGTGATCTTACCTCTGGATTGGCGTTGGAAAAAAGGAGAAAAAAAGCGTGTCGCCTCATTCTTTAAAGTTTCGCTGATTGTTGGATTGTCGGGAGAAGAACTTGATGGGTTCAACTATGTTGCCGTTGACGATACATGGAATACGTTGGTCAAAAACCGTTTTACTGATATACCTTGCGCGTCCGGGGGAACACGGCCCGTCGTTTTGTCTCTTTCTTCAGGGACAACAGGAAGACCAAAAGGACCTATGCTGACTCACGCTCAGTTCACATCACGTTTTGTAATGCAATGGGTTACATTGGGATTTAATCAGCACGATCGATATTTAAGCGCTACTCCCATTTACTTTGGTGGGGGCCGCAGTTTTACAATGGGCTGTTTATATAGTGGAGCAACAGTCATTCTTTTTCCTCCACCTTATAAACCCGAGGATTTGATTGCTGCGGCAACAAGGTATCAAGCGACAACATTATTACTAGTGCCAACTTTATTACGACGATTACTGGCACTGCCGCGGGGAAATCTTCCGTTACTTGCTGGATTAAATCGCCTTCTCTCAACTGGAGCTACCCTTCATCCAGACGAACGTGATGCAGTTATGACCAATCTTAACCCCAATTTCATAAACTATTATGGGTCCACAGAAGGTGGAGGCACATCGGTACTTTTACCAACTCACAAAGCAGCGACTTCGGTCGGAGAAGCCATTTACCAAACGGAAATCCAGATAGTCGATGATGAAGATCAAAGATTGCCAGCAAATCAAGTGGGACATATCCGATACCGAAGCCCTGGCGTTTCAGGGAGTTTTTACAATGATCCTGAAGCTAGCGCCGAAGCTTTTAAAGAAGGCTGGTTTTATCCTGGAGACATTGGACGTCTTGACGAGAATGGGCTCCTTTATCTGATGGGACGGATCAAAGACGTGATCATCAAATCTGGTATAAATATTTACCCCGCCGAAGTTGAACAAGTGCTGATAAACCACCCAACGGTTACCGATGCCGCAGCCATTGCTTGGCCCCACCCTGAAGTTGGAGAAAATATTGCGGCATTTGTTGTTCCAACCAAGAAAATAGATGAGCAGGTATTAATTGAGTACTGCCTGAAAGAATTGGCCCCATTTAAAACACCAAAAAGAATTTTTTTTATTGAAGAAATGCCTAAAACAGCTCTTGGCAAGGTTGTTAAGGCCGACTTAGTGGCCAAGCTACCGGATGCTTAGGGTCACTTAATGTTCGCAGCCTCGCGCAAACCTTCAAACATTGACGATTTCAATAAAAAAGCTCGGCACTTTTTAGGGTCTGCTGAAATTTTTCGCATCTCTTCCAATAACTTTCTACGTTTCTCGTGATCTTTTTCTGTCATACGCTTACGATTTTCATCTGCCTGTTTGATAATTTGCTGCTCAGCGATTGGCTTTCGCTGTCGTGAATAAAGGC
>CAZXSC010000026.1:0-28562 GCA_964643045.1 uncultured Rhodospirillaceae bacterium | reverse complement strand
TGTTGCCTGTCGTGAGGGGCATGAAACCAAGCTTATTAGAAATCGCCATGACAATAAGACCCCGCGCACGAGCTTGTATATTCTCCTCGGTAGCATCGGAATTTGTATCACCAAATACGGGTGCCAACATGGCTTCAAATGCTTTCATGGCGTCAATTATGGGAACCGTATCATAAGCAATACCTAATAACTTGGCTTGCTCAGCTGCATCATCCAAGCTTTCTTTTGAGGTATAGGGCGACGGCATCATGACACAATGAACATTTTCAGCACCAATCGCATCAACTGCAACAGCAGCTGAAAGACCGGAATCAACCCCTCCGGATAATCCTAAAATAACGCCTGGGAAATGGTTCTTATTCACGTAATCACGAAGACCTAAGGTCATCGCCTGATAAATTGAGGCTGACAAATTTTCATTGATGGGAGCTATTTCACCTTCCAAACAAGTCCATCCTTTCTCAGACTTTGTCCATTCAGCGATGACCTGGTTTTGTGAAAATGTTGGCATTTGGATTTGAAGCCGACAATCGGCATTTAATACAAATGATCCTCCATCAAATACCAGCTCATCCTGACCACCGACCAGGTTAATGTAGAGCAAAGGCAAACCCGACTCTGTCACGCGAGCAACGGCCAAATTTATTCGTTGATCAGGTTTGTCCATTTCAAAAGGAGAGCCGTTAATCACTATTAAAATTTCAGCGCCAGATTCATCGAGACATTCGGTAACATCAGGTTCCCACATATCCTCACAAATCATTACACCCAGTCTGACGCCATTAAAAGAAATAGGGCCAGGCATCGGCCCTTTCTCAAACACTCGACCTTCGTCAAAAACGCCGTAGGTTGGCAGTAAGTTTTTAAAACGAACAGCGGCTATTTCTCCTTTATCCAGTAGCATTGCAGCGTTATAGAGTTTATCATCCTGTCGCCAAGGCGTGCCTACTAACAACGCCGGTCCTCCATCCGACGTTTCGGAAGCCAAAGAGTTGACTTTTTCTTCAATAAAATCGAGGAATGCCGGTTTAAGTACAAGGTCCTCTGGAGGATAACCGCTTATTATCAATTCCCCAGCAACTAATAGATCAGCGTTAGCTTTTTCCGCTTCAGCGCGGGCAGTTCTAATTAACGCAATGTTACCATCGACATCACCAACAGTCGGATTTATTTGCGCAAGCGCTATCGAGAGTCTAGTCGTCATAAAAATAAGTCATTCAAATTATCGGGCCAAATTAGGCTAGCATTAGATCAGACCTTTAAACCAGTCAAAATACAGCCCAAATGAGGCATGGCTAAATGCCTTAATTACCAGACACAACCTGCTTCATGACACTGGAATTATTCCTGGTGCGGTCTTCTTTCAGGCGGTCAGCAAATACGAAAGCAAGCTCAAGAGACTGCCGGGCGTTCAGTCGTGGATCACAGTGGGTATGATAACGACTGGAAAGATCGGCTTCCGTTATTGCTTGAGCACCTCCAACACATTCTGTTACATCTTGTCCTGTTAATTCAAAGTGAACGCCTCCCGGATGTGTCCCCTCAGAATTATGTACAGCAAAAAATCCTTCAACTTCCCGAATGATCTCAGTAAAATGTCGAGTTTTATAGCCACTACTTGCTTTAACCGTATTGCCATGCATCGGGTCACAGGACCATACTATACTCCGGCCTTCTTTTTGGATTTTTCTGACCAAAGCGGGTAAAGCCTCCTCAACTTTATCCGCACCCATCCGCGAGATTAAGGTCAAGCGGCCCGGTTCATTATCGGGGTTTAAACAATCAATCAATCGAATTAAATAGTCTGGATCCGTTGTGGGACCAATTTTTGCTCCAATCGGATTAGCTATACCACGCAAATATTCGAGATGAGCATTATCTAACTGTCGAGTGCGCTCACCAACCCAGAGCATATGGGCTGATGTGTCATACCAATCACCGGTGAGTGAATCGACACGGGTCATCGCTTCTTCATAGGTTAACAACAAAGCTTCATGCGACGTGTAAAAATCTGTTTCTTGTAATTGCGGCGCGGTTTCTGAAGTTAACCCGCAGGCAGCCATAAAATTCAAGGATTCATCGAGACGTTCCGCCATATCCCTGTAACGTTCTCCAATCGCATCATCTGCAACAAACCCCATATTCCACTGGTGAACACGATGGAGATCAGCAAAACCACCTTGGGCAAATGCGCGAAGAAGATTAAGAGTTGAGGCGGCTTGATTATAAGCTCGGATCATCCGATCAGGATCTGGAACCCGCTTTTCCTTCTTAAACTCAATCCCATTTATTATATCGCCGCGGTAGACTGGTAGTTGCACCTCACCAACTTCTTCGAACTCTCCCGAGCGTGGCTTGGCAAATTGGCCCGCAAGTCGGCCCACTTTTATAATGGGACAGCCTGCACCAAAGGTCAAAACGACTGCCATTTGCAACAAGACCCTGAAGGTGTCGCGAATATTATCAGGGTGGAATTCCTGGAAACTCTCGGCACAATCCCCACCCTGTAAAAGAAACGCCTCGCCATTGGCAACCTTGGCAAGATTTCGCTTTAAGGCACGCGCTTCTCCCGCAAAAACCAGTGGAGGAAACCCAGAAAGTGTTTGCTCTACTTTCTTTAATTTTCCATGATCCGGATAGTCAGGCACTTGTACTATCGGTTTAGTACGCCAGCTATCTGGCGTCCATTTTCTTGCCATTGTCTTTACTCGTTAAACCAAAATATAGATAATGTCCTAGTTGCGGTGCCTTCTATACCGTCATATAGCAACAAACTCCAGAGAAAAAGGGGAATTATCAATTGATGAAAGCTATAGAGATTAAAGAGTTCGGAGATACTAATGTGCTGCATCTTGCAGAAATCCCCGAACCCACAATAAATTTAAACGAAGCTTTAATTGATGTCCACGCTACGAGTGTTAACCCTGCAGACAGTAAAAGACGACAAGGGCTGTATTCGACGGATCCAAACTTTACCTTTCCCTACGTTTTAGGCCGCGATTTCTCTGGTGTAGTTAGAGCTTACGGCGAGAACGTCACAGAATTCAAGTCGGGTGACCCTGTTTTTGGTGTTCTCCCCATGGGTCGAGAGGGGACTTACCTTGAAATGCTGGCTATTGATGCGAATTTGATAGCACACAAACCGGATCGTCTTACCCACAATGAAGCTGCCGCAATTGTCTTAACCGGATTAACATCATTAGTAGCTATTGAAGATGACATTAAGTTAAAAGCAGGGGAGCGCATATTGATTCATGGCGGAGCTGGAGGTGTTGGCAGTTTTGCCATCCAACTTGCCCACCACATCGGAGCCCAAGTCATAACGACAGCAAGCCCAAATAATCACGATTATCTATCGGCACTTGGGGCTGATCATATTATTGACTATAACACCGAAGATTTCAGTGAAACTGTATCTAACGTCGATGCTGTATTCGATTTAATTGGCGGAGAAGTGCATCAACGCTCACTTAAGATTTTGAAATCGGGAGGCAGGATAGCATATATAGCACCTCTACTTGAAAATGCCGAACCAACAAGGGATGATATCAAAATAATTCGCCCAGATGTTCAACGTGACCAAGCCCACCTTTATCGCATAATTGAACTGTTTGAATCGGGTGCTATAATCCCTCCAGATATACAAATATTCCCATTAGCAGAGGCTCGCAAAGCCCATGAGTTAATCGACACAAACCATGTCCGCGGCAAAATAATTCTTGAAATTAAATAGTAACCTAGCTCGCCGATAATTGACTGACACCTAAATTTGTTGGCCACAACTAGTGCCTAATCTGGTCGTTTCGAGCGCATGGTGACAAATTCTTCAGCCGAGGATGGGTGAATGCCGGTGGTGCTATCAAATTGAGATTTAGTTGCACCACATTTAATTGCAATAGCCATACCTTGTATGATTTCAGGCGCATCAATGCCCATCATATGACAACCTAAAACAACATCGGTTTCAGGGTTTACAATGAGCTTCATAACGGAGCGTTCATCCCGACCAGAAATTGTATGGACTAATGGTTTGAAGTTTGAATCGTAAATATCAATCCTATTATATTTTGCTAGTGACTCATGTTCCGTCATTCCTACTGTTGCGATTGGTGGTGTTGAGAATACAGCAGTTGGGATATTAGAATAATCTACTGTCTGGGTATGTTCGTTAAATAACATTTCCGCTAAAATATGACCTTCTTGTATGGCGACGGGGGTTAATTGAATACGATCCGTTGCATCTCCTATAGCATAAATATTTGATTGGGATGTTCGATTATATTCGTCAACTTCAATGGACCCATTATCCCTCACCGCGACACCTGCTGGTTCAAGCCCTAATTTTTCTGTGTTAGGTTTACGTCCGGTGGCATACATGACGCAATCAGTTTTTATGATTTCACCGTTATGAAGCTTAAGACTTAGAGTGTCAGCATTTTTCGTAATACCCATAACTTCAGTTTTTGCCCGTATAGTTATATTGCGCTTTGTCATCTCCTCCGAAAGGGCGGTTCGCATATCAAAATCAAACCCCCGGAGAATATAATCAGCTCTTATAATTTCGGTTACATCAACGCCGAGACTGGAGAACATGCCAGCAAATTCAACTGCAATATAACCGCCTCCAACAATCGCCATCCGCTTTGGCAACTCAGGTAATTCAAGCGCCTCATTTGACGAAATCGCATGCTCAATTCCTGGAACTTCCGGCATTGATGGCCAGCCACCAACCGCGATAAGAATGTTTTCCCCTGTGATCCGGTTTCCGCCGACTTCGACTGTATGGTTATCAATTAATAGACCTCGCCCCTGTCTCAGTTCCACGTTATTGGATTTTAAAATATTGAGATAAATTTTATGTAGACGATCGAGCTCGGTATTCTTATTTTCAACAAGTTTAGCCCAGTCATGGTGAGCTCCTTCAATCGTCCAACCATAATTTATGGCATCTTCCATATAATCTGCATAATGGGCACCATAAATCAGTAATTTCTTGGGTATACAACCTCTGAGAACACACGTCCCACCAACCCGATCTTCTTCGCAAATGGCAACCCGAGCTCCATAACCACCTGATAAACGCGATGCGCGGACACCTCCTGAGCCAGCGCCAATAGTGATTAAGTCGTAATCATAATTTGCCATTTTCGTATATACCTATAATGAAGATAGTTCTTTTTCGCTGCTTAAATCGACTTGCCGCCAATGCTGATACAAACATAGCACGAATTCTGAACCGCTAATAATTAGATCTACCGATTTACCCTAATCTATATATAATCAACAATGGTAAGACATCAGGAGCTTATTTATGATAAGTAAAAGTCATTCATTCTGCCGAATATTCGCACTAATTGTAATTTCTAATCTTTTTATTAGTTCTTCTCAAGCCTTGGGAGAAGCAATTGCACAACCTATAAAAGGGGACGACGGCATTTATCGTCATTCTTGGATACAAGAAACGTTCCTCGATTTAAAAGAAGATTTCCAATCGGCAAAGGCGAAAGGCAAGCGGTTGGTTATTTTTGTGGAACAAAAGGGATGTATTTATTGTCAAAAAATTCAAACAGAAATCCTGATGATACCGCGGATAAACGCCTACATACGAAAACATTTTGAGGTAGTACAAATTGATATGTGGGGTGCTAAAGAAGTCACTGACTTTGATGGAGACGTCACGACAGAGAAAAAGCTCGTTCGAAAGTGGGGGTTGCTATTTACACCAACTATCGTCTTCTTTCCCGAGGATATTAATTTTCTAAAAGGAAAAAACGGAAAAGAAATTGCCTTGGCTATGATGCCAGGAGCCTTTGGCGAATACACGTTTATAGCAATGCTCGAATGGATCCAGAAAAAGGTCTATAAAAAAGGTGAACATTTTCAGAAATATGTCATTGAGCAATTCAAAAAAAATAAATCCAATATGCTAGAAACTGATCAATGAAAAAAATTTATCTTAAATAGCTATCATCACTGAAAAAGCATCTTAAACCATTATCGTATCTGACAAAGAAATGGGCCTCCATACCGGAGGCCCATGTCGTCACATCAAACTAGATAGTAATAATATCGATTATTACATTTCTCCTTCAACGACTGTAAGTCCAAGAGACTGCCAGCCCTGCATCCCATTTCGATAATATAAAATCTTAGAAGCAGGATAGCCTTCTCGAAGCATAGCACGAATGGCTTTCGGAGACTGGCCACACCAAAGACCATTGCAGAACAAAAGAACCTTCTTTGCATTTGAACAGTTCCATTTTGAACCGCTTTTACTACATCCGATCTCATTTAAACGACTCGCAATTTGAGTAAATGGTATACTCTTAGAACCGGGGATTGTACCTTTTACATGCCACTCAATTGTGCGAGCATCAATTATGAGACCGCCTTTCTCCATAAATTTAACGACCTCCAATTCACCAACGGTTTCTACTCCTGGAGCTACCTTTTGGGCTTGAACGCAAAATGGAGGGCATTTACGCGATGTTTTGGCAAAAGCAGGATTAATCACAGCTTTGTTATCCTGGTTCCGCATGACCTTTACTGGGCCCTTCTTTGTTTGCACAGTAATAGACATTAGGTCTTTCGTAATGCGCACGTTACCTGCATCGGCAACCAAAGGCGCTAAGGCTGCTATTAGAGTTAAAACAAAAAATTTCTTCATATTACAGTTCTCCCTATTGAAATTAACTATAGAAGCTGATCAACAATCTTCTTCATCTTCTTCTTCTTCATCCGACGTCGAATCTTTCTTATCTTTCACCTGTGCTACTTCTACTGATATAACCTCGCCCGTTTCTTTTGCAAAGCTGATATCCGCAGGCATAAACAAAATTGGCAACAAAAAACAAATCAACCCAAAGAAAATATTCTTAATAAACATTTTAACTGCCATGTCAAAGACATAAATAATTCACGCGCGTTTAGTGTAGTTTGATACTATAGGCTTATCAATAAATAATTTAATCAAAATAGTGCGCCTGTATTTTAGGCAACATCCGGTTCAAATGAACCTATTCTTCCATTTGCTATACTTGATTAAAAATCAAGCTATTTAGCCTAGTTTTGATTATCTCAAAACTAGGCTAAATATGCGTTTTTTGTATGATTCAATGTGGCAAAGAATTGCTACTCAGCAGCCAAGTGCTCTCCGAGATCACTGCGTATCATTCTTTCGATAGCACGTCTCGCAAGCAAACGTGCGCTATCATGCTTTATATCGACAAATGTTTGATCCATGGTTCCAGCCATGCATGATTGCTGAGATTCAAGAAACTCAACATCTTCGTTAAATGTAAAAGCAATTTCTTTATGCAATGTCTTGGTTGCCTCTTCATCTTTTGGCTTATAACCATTAAGTGGCGTCCAAAAATAATAACAACTGCTCTCGGTTTTTGGCGTGACACCATGATAAAGGCGGATATTAAAACCACCCGGCTGGTTTCTGTTTTCTTTAGCCCCACGTCCCTCTTCAAGAGCGCCGGTCCATTGGATAACGGTTGAAGGAACAATATATTCAAACTCCTGCCAACGATCGACAAATACCCCGTCTTTGAAACCTGCTCCCTTAACATAGGTCGGTGGCGGCACAATATTCTCCATCCATCGTATGTAGTGAACACCTGTATCAAGCGGTGTTACATCCATCGTGGCATTAACCTGACCTTTCTGATCGCCTCCGCCAATTGTGTTGCGATGGATAAAAGGAATATGCGTAAGGTCCATAAGATTATCAATTAGCAGCATATAATTACACTGAACTTCAAACATATCGTGTATATGTGGCCAATTCTCATGATCGTCATTCCAAGGAAAATCAACAAGCAATTTATCTTCATTAGCTAAGGCCGGGTCGCCCATCCAAACCCAGACAACCTCTTGATGCTCATGAATAGGGTAACTGCGTACTTTAGCATAAGGGGGTATTTTATCCTGACCTGGAATTTTCACACAATCACCAGCTCCATTAAATATCATCCCATGGTAACCGCATTGCAGACCTTCATCGACAACATCACCCAAACGCAGGGGTGTCGCACGGTGACAGCAGCGATCTTCAAGTGCACAGGCTTTCCCGTCAGAATCCCTGAACAAAACAACTTTCTCATTGAGTAACGTTCTTGCGAGGGGCTTCTCACACTTTAATTCGTGAGCCCAGCCAGCCTGATACCAGGCATTTAACGGCCACTGCTCTTTTGAATCTAAAAACAAATCACACCCTTTGTTTTTCTAATTTTTTTTATTGTTCAAATAAAGACATTACCTGCTTGTTCTCAAAAAATATACTGAAAAATTACAATTTTGAAAATTTACCCGGCAGCGTCCTCGAGGATCATATCAGATGCCTTCTCGCCGATCATGATTACCGGGGCATTTGTATTACCCGAAACCAGGGTTGGCATAATGGATGCGTCAACCACGCGCAGCGAGTCAACACCATTTACTCGCAAGCGCGAATCAACAACTGCCTCATCATCCGGGCCCATTCTGCACGTCCCAACTGGGTGATAACTTGTGCGACCGGTTTTTTCGAGAAATCTCAAAATGTCTTCCTCTTGATTGGATTCCAAACCCGGTCGAACCTCACGAACTATGTAACGGCTTATAGATTTTTGCTTCATAATTTCTCGTACTTTCCGCACGCCCAAAATAAGTGTTTCTCTATCTTTTGGCGCGGTCAGGAAATTATAAATAATTTTAGGGGGAGTTTTCGGATCTGACGATGATATTTCAACTGCTCCCCTACTTTCAGGTCTCATAAGCGCAACCACCGAGGCGCATCCTGGAAAAGGATCTACAGTTCCGCCAATTAATTCTGAAGAAAATAACATTAGTAAATTCTGTATGTCTGGCGATACAGCATCCGGGTCTACTTTTATGTATCCTCCCACATAAGCGACACCCATACTGAGTAGACCTCGTCGCTGAAACAAATACCGTAACCCGTGATTTATTTTTGCCCCCCAGTTATTCATAACATCGTTGACAGTAAAATTTTGATTCAACTCATACATGAGCGGCGCATTGAAATGATCTTGAAGGTTTTTGCCTACATTTGTTCTATCGGCAACAATCTCAATTCCTAATTCACTTAGTTGATCCGCCGGACCTATACCAGATAGCTGTAATAGTTGAGGCGAATTGTAGGTACCCGCCGATATTATAACTTCTCGATGAGCTATTGCTGTCTTAATAACACCCCGCTTCTCGTACTCAACTCCCACAGCACACTTACCATCAAATATAATACGATTAGTATGAGCCTTTGATGCAATAGTTAGATTCTTTCTTTTACGGGCTGGATTTAAAAACGCGACGGCTGCACTGCAGCGCCAACCATTCTTAGCCGTCCATTGAGTATAACCAAATCCCTCCGACTCGGCACCATTCAAATCATTGTTCAAATGATAGCCGGCATCTCTAGCGGCTTGAATATAGGCATCGGCCATCGGGTGAGTTTCACGAGGGTTAGAAACTGCAAGAGGTCCTCCAACGCCATGAAATTCCCCTGCACCGCCTTCATTATCTTCCGATTTCTTAAAGTAATGTAGAACCTGTTCATATCCCCAGCCAGTATTTCCTAATTGCCGCCAAAGTTCATAGTCTTCCTTATGGCCACGCATGTAAATCAGACCATTTATTGAACTGGAGCCGCCAATGACTTTACCACGTGGCTGCTTCATTCTTCGTTTTACCCAATCGATGCCTGGCTCCGATGTATAGAGCCAATTAACGTTTGGATTCGAAAAACTCCTGCCATAGCCGATAGGTATATGAATCCATGGGCTTTTATCTTCACCTCCGGCTTCTAGCAGGAGAACGCTATATTTGTCAGATGCAGTCAAACGATTAGCAAGCACACACCCGGCACTACCAGCTCCTACGATTATATAGTCAAAATGATCGTGTTTCACTCAAATCTCCGATTAAACTTCTAATTCGTTCGAGCAAAATTTATATTTCCTAACATCAATAAGTTAATCTATATATTAGTAATAGTGACGTCAGCTAATGTTGTTGGCATTGATAGAAGGCAACGTCAAAAGATTTTTTCAAACCACGATCTAAATTTGGGTTATAGATGTCAAAAATTCCAGAACTTACGGCCTCAACAATTGTTACCAAAATTTCTAACGGGAAACTATCTAGTTTGGAAGTTGCCCAGAGTTTCGTCAAACAAAGCAAAATATGGAATAACATAAACTCTCTGATAAACTTTGACGAAGAGAAATTCCTAGCTGCCGCCCATAATGCCGATAAGCTTCATCAATCGGGCGGCAAGATAGGGCCACTTCATGGGCTACCGATAGTCATCAAAGATAACATTGATGTAAAGGGATTTGTTACATCCGCTGCAACACGCGGTTTAGAGGATTTTATACCTGACAAACAAGGTTTGGTTGCAAATGCTCTGATCAATGCCGGGGCCATAATCATGGCAAAAACTAATATGCACGAACTGGCTTTTACACCGGGAATAACCCAAACAGACGAAACTAAAGAGTTATCCTGGGGCGCTTTCGGATCCGCCAAGAACCCATATAATCCAGAACTTTCTCCTTCTGGCTCTTCAAGCGGAACGGCAGCAGCTATTTCAGCCCGTATTGCGCCAGCCGGACTTGGAACTGACACGGGTGGCAGTGTCAGAAATCCATCTGCTTGGTGCGGTGTCAGCGGGCTGCGTCCGACCACAAAACGTTATTCTCAAGGGGGTGTCGTACCCCTCTCTTGGACGAGAGACACTATAGGGCCAATGGCAAAAACGGTCGCTGATCTCTCCCTCATGGATAGTGTCATTACCGAGCAAAATAAACTGCCGCCTGTAGAATTTTCTAATCTGCGAATTGGAATAGATAGGAATTTCTTTTGCGCGGATTGTGCCCCAGATATCAATATCCTCTTCGAGAATGAGCTCGATAGACTAGCAAAAGAAAGAGTTGAAATTATTGAAATCGATTTAAGAGGCCTTGACGAACTTATTAATCAAATTGGGCATTCAATTGTACGACATGAGGTCATTAGGGCTTTACCAGACTACTTAAAGTCCTCTGGTCTAGAAATCGGATTTGATCAGGTTGCGGAAAAAGTCACAGCCAGTGGGCTGGGCCAATTATTAAAATCAATTTCCTCAACTGAAGCCGTATCTGATGCTGAATATTATCACGCAAAAAACAATTTACGGCCGAAACTGCAAAAAATTTATACTAATGTTTTTTTTGAGCATAAATTAGACGCCGTCGCCTTTCCATCAACTTTGGTCCCACCCAACCAACTTGATAGCCATGAATTATATAATCTAGGCGACCGAAAGGTTTCCTATTTAATGGCATCTAGCCATAATGTCCAACCGGCCAGCATAGGAGGATACCCCGGACTAACACTGCCTATCGGCCTAACATCACAGGGTTTACCTGCTGCGATGGGGCTTGACGGACTGCCAAACAGCGACAGAAAACTACTGGCCATCGGCATGGCTTATGAAAAAATAAAACCCGCGTTACCGGCCCCTGAGCCTAGGACCAAAAGTGACCAATTTTGTTAACCTATTGATGTTTACCAATTAAGAAGATTAGGATTGATAAGATTAGTACAGTTTCGTCGTAGTATAAACCAGGATACAACGCTGAATGAGCAATTTTTTAGTCAACTTAATTCAACTATATGAAAAAAATGGATATGAAGTGCAGTCCTCACTCTCCCCTGTACATTTCCCCGGGTTCAATCTAGCAGATATACCTTTTTCGTATATTTACAAAAACGGTGAAAAAATGTGCCGTGGCGGGGGATTAGCCATCTCCGAATTGATGTTTGTAGATGGTGTGACTTCGATCATTAAACCCAATAATATTTTTGTCATTGGCAACTCTTTTGGCTGGACCACCCTAGCACTGGGCTTAATGTCTCCAACTTCCCGGGTGATTGGCATTGATATGTGTCCCCGCCCTGAAGAAGCACATGGCATTGAAGTTACTAATGAGCTAGGGCGCCAAATTCAATCTAGAACTCGCGCAGTCAAAGCAAAAAGTCCCGATGATGTCCCCGAGGTGGTAGCAAATTATTTTGAGGGAGGATTGGATCTTGTCTTAATTGATGGAGGGCATACATCAGAACAACAAACAGCTGATTTCGCGGTGTGCAAAAAACTGGCAAATGACAACTGCGTTTACATATTTCACGATGTAATAAACTTTGGCATGGTCGATAGTTTCACAAAAATCACAACACAAAACGATCATTTGGTTAGCTCCTTACTCTTTAGAACTCCTTCGGGCATGGCCATCAGTTACCCTAAAACATATCTGGAAAAGCTTTCCGGGATCGTAAACGCATTCACAGAAAGTGATGACCGAGTGAAAGCTTTGCATATGGAAGGAAAAAAGAAGTCCGCTGAGAAATAATAATTTCTTGTGCTATTTAAGAATCATTTCCAAGAGTGTTTGGGGGGAAAAACTTCCACATTAAAAGGGCCCAACCAAAGCATATGAAATATAAAACTGTAAAAAATAAGGTTGGAAAATCCCAATAAATAATTTGCTTAACCCAATATCCAACAAAAGAGTTTCCGCCATAATTACCGTGCAAATAATTCTCAATACTGGTCAGTGGGCATGTTATCCCCAACAGAGCCTCAAGAGTGACCAAACCCACCATTCCAAGATGAAGCATTCTTAATTTTCGGTGAACTGTCCAACCCCAACCAAGTCTGTTCCCGATAGGTATGAGAAATAAGCCCGAAACGATAAAAGCCACAATACAAAAGTGGATCAGTAAAACTGTGTCAGCAATCAATACTATCAACCCTGCCTAAGCTCCTAATGCATCACCTCACGGTCACGGCTCTTGCTAAAACATAACTTGGAAAGAAACCATCAGTTTATCAAATAATGGGATCCGTAACTCCTAATGCTAGAGGAATCTCTTCCACTATGTTTAGCCATCATATATTCCTTTCAAATTTATAGATAATTTTAGAATCGTAAATACCTGTTTAGCCTGCATGCCAATTGTTAATCACCCCGCGTTGACCGTCCACCCGGTACAGGTGTACCGCTAAGTCCACCTCTCTCTAAAACCTTATTAATACCACCATTTCGTTCGATCAAATCAGCTTGATCAGCAAGTGCTTCAGCATTAATGGAATCAGGTTCTAGTTTCTTTAAAAGCTGGCTCTTATAGTAAACCAAAATTGTTTTATATACTTCCTGATTTGCTAAATTATTTAACTCCTCGGGGTCATTCTCAAGATCATAAAGCTCAGGATCAAAATCAACATAATGAATATATTTGTACCGGCCATCTCTTAACATAAACGCACCCGATATAGATCCAGCCCCGTGATATTCGCTAACGATTAATCTTTTATCATCGTCATTTTCTTTAGCAATCTCAAACAAGGAACGGCCTGAAATATCTGCAACACCATCTAAACCAAAAGTATTTAGAATTGTTGGAAAAACATCAATCAACGATACAGGTGTTTTTACATGGTTTCTGCCCGAACACTGTTGACCTGATAACAACATAGGAACACCAATTGATTCTTCGTACATTACTGATTTACCCCAGAGGCCGCGTGCGCCTAAATTCTCACCATGATCACTCAAAAAAAGAATATCTGTGTTATTATCAAAACCACTATCCTTTAAGCTACCCAACACTTTGCCAATTAGTTCGTCTACAAAGGTGCATAAACCAAGATAGGACTTTATGGCTACCTTACGATGGTCATCGTCTTTGAAATAACGATCAAAAGTATAACATTGATTAAATGCTTGCCACCAAGGGTGATCAATTAATTCGGGATTAGGTTGTTTTACCGGAGGAATAGATTCATTTTTATACAAATTATAATATTCTTCTGGCACAATTAGGGGAAAATGCGGCGCAACGAAAGATACAAAGAGAACAAAGGGTTCATGTTTCTGCGGACCATTGGACCGTTCCTTAAGCCACCCACACGCTTTATTGGAAATTTTACGATCATAGGCGGTATATTCAGTCTCTCCTGGACCGACCAGTTCCGAAAATTTACGGCTCTGGGTTCTTTCTGGTAAATTTGGCCTGATAGAACCCATTAAATCGCCAACACCATCAGCAATATGCATTGGCATAAATTGTTCATCGAAACCAGTTGGATCTTCTTCAAATCGATAATGAAGTTTACCAATTGAAGTTACGCTAATATTTGCTTTTTGCAGATAATGCCCCCAACTTGGCATAGAACCGTCATACGCTATAGCATTATCCCAGCATTTATTTTGATGGACATATTTCCCAGTGGCAATGCACGCTCGTGCAGAAACACAAATAGGAGAATTTGTTGAGGCATTCTTAAAAATTGTTCCACGGCTCGCCAAATTATCGAGATTGGGAGTTTTGACAATCGGATTATCGTAACAGCCTAAAAAACTGCGGCTATGCTGATCAGTCATTAATATTAGAAAATTCCTTTCACTCATAATTCTCTTTTTCCCATCATCGATAACACTTGATCCCGACGCCTCCATTTTCTTGTGTATTGCCGCTTTTTTTGCGGACATCGCATGATAAAACGGCCAAATGATGGCATGCTAGCTGTTTTTTCAGGATAAACGTTTCATCAAAGGAAACAATGATGCATTATATCTTTATTCTTTTACAGAGTGAATATTTAAAGCATCAACAAAAGTATCGATGACATTTTTATGAGGTTACTGAATGATCGACAATAAAGACCACACCAATACCTACAAAATTCCTAAAACTATGAAAGCTTGGGTGCTTGGTGGTCCGGATGAAATGAAATTAATAGAAAAAAATGTTCCCGAACCTGGCAATTCTGAGGTTTTAGTAAAGGTGGGGGCGATTGCTGTCTGTCATACTGATATAGAAGTATTGCATCATGGATACCCAGCGATGATTGAAGGTGAAATTCCTTTTAATAAGGATTTTACAATGGGTCATGAGTATATGGGAACAGTAGTAAAAACGGGGCCAAATGTTGATGAGTGGCAACCTGGGGATAGAGTCGCGGTTGAAGTTCACGCAGGTTGCGGCCGCTGCCCAAAGTGCCGAGAGGGGATGTATACGTCGTGCCACAATTATAGCTTCAGGTCAAAAGGCCATCGAGCGAACGGCTTCACAACTGACGGTGGGTTTGCAGAATACGCCGTTAATAATATCAATACTTTGGTGCCTGTTCCCGATTTCCTTAATGACGAAGTTGCAACACTAACCGTCACCGCAGGTACAGCAATGTATGGTTTGGACGTCCTTGGTGGCCTAGTAGCTGGCCAATCCATCGTGGTGGCGGGTGGCGGACCGATCGGGCTAATGTTTATTGCCATTGCCAAGGCATTGGGAGCCGCACCCGTAATAATATCTGAACCTCTCGTGGATCGGCGGGAAATGGCAAAGAATTTAGGGGCAGATATTCTGATTGACCCTCTTGCGGAAGATCCCATTGAACGAGTTAAAAATTTAACCAGTGGAAAAGGTGTTGATTTTTCCGTAGAAGCATCAGGCGCTCCCGCTGTGGTTAATCAAGTTTTGCACATGACAAATCGCGGTGGAAAAGTATGCCTAGCAGCATTTTCTAACGGCTTGACCCCAACTGACCTTGCCTATGTCGTCAGCAATAACATTTACATGTTTGGCATTCGCGGAGAAGGTAATAGTGCCGTAAGACGTGCCGCCAGCCTACTAGAACAGAAACGATTTGACCCTTCACCTCTTCACACTCATACCTTTCCACTAGAAGAAGCTGACAAAGCAGTTAGCTATGCTGAAAATCAAACAGATGGCGCCATTAAGGTCGTCGTAAAAATGGATCAATAATCCAAATTAGGAGAAACTCGTGACAAGCGCGTCAAAATATAAATTTATATTAATACCCCCATTTCATCTGCCTGATGAAGACCAATTTACGGTTCCGGCTTATTCATTACCGCAAGACAAACCTAAGGAAGAACGATTATTGAACAATGATTTTGTGCTTCAACATCTGGAAGATGTTGACTGGGACCTTCATCCGGGAGCAAAACCACCCTATGGGAATTGGTCTGTTGAAACTCGTGAAGAGTTTGCTCATGCGGCAACAGCTCGGATGGAATGTGTCAGAGAAGCTTGCGAATCGGGTAAATATAACGCCGCCATCTTACTGGGCGGTGGTGAACCAGGATTTCTTGAATCCCGTGAAATAGGGCGAGAATATGGTGTGGTTGTAACGGCTAATGCGTTTTCCCAAATGTATTTGGCCATAATGCTCGGTGATAGCTTTTCAATAATTGATATTGAGGGTGTGCATAACGTCTATTATCGGGATTTAGTCCGCACTCATCAGCTTCAAGAGCGATGCAGATCTATACGGAGTATTGGGTATAGTCTGCCGCGACCGGGGGACACCGACCCAGATACGTTGACAAAACAATGTGAAGCTGTCGCACGCGGCGACCATAATATTGTTGTTGAACGAGCCGTTGACCAGGCTGAAGCAGCAATTTTGGAAGACGGTGCAGAAGTGATAACTCTTGGTTGTTCGATGACATTTTTCCTAAAGCCACATATAGAAAAAGGCTTAAAGGAGCGAGGATGGGATGTGCCGGTCTTAGAAGGGTACACTTCATCTATTGAACTCGCCAAACTAATGGTAAATCTTGGTGTAAATGCAAGTGGAATTACCTATATGGGTGCCAGACCCAAGCACGCACTAGGCAAAATAATTGTTTAGCAATTCTAATCGGCACCAAATTGGTTGCTGGTGTGAAACTTTTGAATTGCCATCCTCGAAGTTGTAACGCACTCAAACAGACGAGATCCAGTTAATGATCCATAGCAAAAATCGAATTTTGACAACCCATGTTGGAAGTTTGCCACGCCCCGAAGATCTAATCCAAATCATGTATGCCAAGGAAGGGGGTATTCCGGTGGACCCCGAGGCAATAGCCATCAGGGTTGAAACGGCTGTGGAGGAAATTGTCAGGCTGCAAATAGGTGCGGGTATAGATGTCGTCAATGACGGTGAGATGAGTAAGCCGAGCTACGCCACGTACATCAAGGACCGTCTGGCAGGGTTTGGTGGCGAGAGCAATTCATTCGTTTACCAGGACGTTGCCGAATTCCCCAAGATGGCTGAACGAGTGTTTAACGATCCTGGTCGATCGCGGCGCAAGACGCCGGGTTGCAATGCAGAAATATCCGTCAGTGACCGCGACGCGGCGGTTACAGACACGAAAAACCTGATTGCTGCCACAAATAACACAGGTGTCGCCGGTAAATTTCTGACTGGCGCATCGCCGGGGGTGATTTCGCTGTTTTTTGCGAACACCCATTACCCCGATTTCGAAACCTATATTTTTGCCATCGCCGAGGCAATGCGTTACGAATACGAGACCGTCACAAAAGCGGGTATTATGCTCCAGCTCGATTGTCCCGACCTCGGGATGGGACGGCATATACAGTATGCCGATTTAAGCTTGGCGGATTTTCAAAAGCGCGCAGAATTGCACGTTGAAGCGCTGAATTATGCGCTCGCTAATGTACCAAGAGATATGGTGCGTATTCATCTCTGCTGGGGAAATTATGAAGGCCCGCACCACTGCGACGTGCCGCTGCGGGATGTCATCGATATAGCGTTCAAAGCCAATGTGTCGGGAATCTCGTTCGAGGCGGCAAACCCACGTCATGCTCATGAATACACAGTATTTGATGATCTGAAAGTGCCGGACGATGTCGTACTGATTCCCGGCGTCATCGAATCTAAATCGAACTTTATTGAACACCCAGAACTGATCGCCCAGCGGATCACGCGTATTGCGAAACGAGTTGGACGCGAACAAGTGATCGCGGGTAGCGATTGCGGTTACGGCACGTGGGTTGGACAGGCAGCAGTTGAACCAGAGATTGTTTGGAAGAAGCTTGAAGTCATGGCCGAGGGCGCAAAACTCGCGTCGGCAGAACTCTGGTCTTAAACTGTCCGTTGGGCTGCACGATTCTGCCGATCGGCCACAGTTTGAAGAATACGAAGCTGACGCTCCACTTGTTAGCAAATTATTTTGATGTTACTTTTGGGCAGATAAAGTGAATTAGGCTGGGTTTCAACTGGGTTTATTAGACCCCGACCCAACGAAAGTCGCATGCGAATTTTTAAGAGGAGAATAATCGATGCCTATCTACAAGGCTCAGGACATGGAAAAAACACCAGACGTTGTGAATCCGAATGTTATGATGATGCAGTTTGGGGGCGAATTAATTAAAGTTGGCATTGTGACCTACAAAAGCGGCGAGGCGCCGCCACCCCACTACCATCCCAAGGATGAACAGTGGGTATACATGCTTGAAGGCCGCGTCGCGCATCTGCTCGGAGACGAAATCACTACCATTGGCCCTGGAGATCTCGTTCACATCCCCCGGAACACCGTGCATGGTATCCACATAATCGAAAGTCCTTGCCGCTTCTTCACCTGCAAGAGCCCAGCCGGTTCCGGAAATCTAAGCGAGGATTATACTGACGTTCCCAATCTCGCCGAACTCCAGAAACGGCTCGCCGAGGCTTCTTAGATCGCTCCAGCCCCATCTTGATACATTGCCAGTCACGCTAGATTGAGATATTTAATGGATCAAACCACCGAATTTAAAGCTCGCACTGAAAATCGCGATGGGATGTGTATCACGTGGCACATGCCAATCCCAATGGAAGATGGTATTGTCCTGCGGGCTGACGTTTTTCGTCCGATTGAGGAGGGGCGCTACCCGGTCATTTTAAGCTACGGGCCCTACGCGAAAGGCGTCGCATATCAGGAAGGCTACTCCCACCAATGGCGGAAGATGGTCGAGGAACATCCGGACGTTCTTGAATCGTCAACAAGCAAATACCAAAACTGGGAAACCACAGATCCCGAGCGCTGGATTCCACACGGTTATGTCGTTATTCGTGTCGATTCACGCGGTGCCGGCTGGTCCCCCGGTTTCATGGAAGTATTTGCACCGAGAGAATATGAGGATATTTACCAGTGCATCGAGTGGGCTGGCACACAGACCTGGAGCAGCGGGAAAGTCGGAATGCTCGGCATCTCTTACTATGCGATCAATCAGTGGAAGGTTGCCAGTATGCGCCCACCGCATCTGGCCGCAATCATCCCGTGGGAAGGCTTCAACGATCACTATCGCGATGGAGCCTATCATGGAGGCATTCTAAGCCAATTCACCGAGTTGTGGTCGAAGGTTCAGATCGCTGATATCCAATATGGAAAAGGCAAAAATGCGCGAACAAACCCCAATACTGGTGAATCCGTCGCCGGTCCGGTTACCCTTGATGCGGACACACTGGCCAACAATCGGTTAAACTATTTCGAACAGACAAAGTACCATCCGCTGGACGATGAATGGCATAAAGAGCGAACCACGGAACTATCCAAAATTACCATCCCACTCCTGAGTTGCGCAAACTGGGGTGGACAGGGCATTCACCCCCGAGGCAATATCAACGGTTTTCTTGAGGCATCATCAGAGCTTAAATGGCTAGAGATCCACGGTCATTCTCACTGGGCACTCTTTTCAACCAACTACGGGCTGGACCTTCAAAAGCGATTTTTTGATCATTTCCTGAAAGGCATCGATAACGGCTGGGAAAAAACATCCCGTGTAATGCTCAATATTCGCCATCCGGGACCAGAATTTGTGCGCCGCGATGAAAACGAATGGCCGATCGCACGAACGCAATGGACCAAATTCTACCTCGACCTTAATAATAAGGCGCTGAGTTCAGACCCAATCGCCGGGGCTAGTAATCTAGAATACGAAGGGTTAGGCGACGGCGTGACCTTCTGGTTACCACCTCTCGAACGAGAGATGGAAATCACTGGCCCGATGGCGGCCAAACTTTTTATTTCATCGTCAACCAGCGATGCCGACCTCTTCCTGATTGTCCGGGTGTTTGATCCTAACGGAGACGAGCTAACTTTTATGGGATCAACCGATCCAAATACCCCTATTGCCAATGGGTGGTTACGCGCGTCGCACCGGGCCCTGGACGTGGCACGGACCTTGCCGTATCGACCCTACCACCCCCACGATCGCATGGAACCGCTAACCCCTGGTGAAATTTATGAATGCGATATCGAAATATTGCAATCTTGTATTGTCGTCCCTGCAGGATGGCGGATAGCATTAACGGTCCGTGGGAAGGACTATGTATATGAAGGAGAACTGGATGATTTTGCCAAGAAATTCCACTTCGCAACGCGCGGAACCGGGAACATGACGCACAATGATCCCGACGACAGGCCCAACAGCATTTTCGACAATCGGGTCACCCTACACAGTAATTCTCGAAACGAACCATACCTTCTCCTACCTGTAATTCCGTCTGCATAACATTGAATTCGCATCTGCCTTGCTGACGTTAAGGTTGACCAAATGAACTTTTTAGCTAACCCTATGAGGCGTTTTATTGCTTTTAGGAGATCCCATGTATGCCGTTATATTCGAAGTAGAGCCAAAGCCAGAAGGGAAAACTGAATATTTAGAGATTGCAGCCGCATTAAGAAAAAACTTGGAAATGATGGATGGCTTCATATCTATAGAACGCTTTCAAAGCCTCACCAATGAAGGAAAATTATTATCTCTTTCTTTTTGGCGTGATGAAGAGGCTATTACGGCCTGGCGCAACCAGACAAACCATCGTCACGCTCAAGAGAAAGGTTACAACCAACTATTTTCTAGTTATCGGCTTCGGGTTGCTGAGGTTCAGCGTGACTATACCAAATTAGATAGGAAAGAAGCTCCACAAGAAGTGCCGAAAGAGAGTTAAACCAAAAAAGCCCTAAAATGTTTCCAAAGCTCAAACCACTCTCAAATCAAGTTGCTGGCGAAACGTGAGAAAGTTATTAATCTATCCCCTTTTATAAATAATTCTAGCCTGCAGCTTTTATAATCTTTTCCAACGCGTCACTCGAAAACATCACTTCCTCGTCAGAAACCAGAAAACTTCCATTGCCGGTAATTTGGTCAGCAAACAATTCAAGACTAGTCCCTTCCATATTGAAGTTCTTATTTTGTGTAACGCTGATTTGAGCAGTTTGATCGGTAAAAACAAACTCTGCTAGATCTGGATTTCTCACTTCGACTACACCGTTCTCGCCAAAAAACCGTAGGCTAAAGTACTGAGATGTTGCTATTGAAGTCCCAATATATCCTGTAACCCCAGATTTAAATGTTAATAAAACAGACGTCATATCATCCAAAATACTATCATTACCTTTGAGTATTTTGTTGCTTTTTACTGTAACATCGTCTACTGCCCCCAAAACGCTAACCATACTATCCAGCAAATGAATTCCCATGCCCGTCATACCACCTGCCGGCTGTTCTTCTCTAGCTTGACGCCAGCTGCCTTCTTTATAAATTCGAAGTCCAGGTGCCGACTGATGGCCTTCAACGTGGAGGATTTGGCCAATTTCCCCGTCTTTGACAGCTGCAAGTGCAGCCACCATAGAGGGATGGCAACGCCGTTGGAAACCAACTGCGATCTCCACGCCCGATTCTCTTGCAGTCTCTATGGCTATTCGAGTTTCCTCTAGGGTTAAGGCTATAGGTTTTTCGACATAAATATGTTTTTGGCTCTTTGCCGCGAGCTTGATTTGATCCACATGGATTGAATGGGGTGTAGCAAGAATAATGGCGTCCACCTCTTTATCGTCAAGCAATTGCTCGTATGTTTCATGAAGTTTAATACCCGTCTCATCAATAAAATCAGAAGCATTCGATGGTGTTCGGGTAAATCCAGAAGTTACATTTATTTTATCACTACTTCTAACGGAACGGGATAACACTTGACCCCACCAGCCGAATCCAACCAAACCTGCCTTAATCATATGAAAGGTTCCTTTTGTTAATGCGAATCCAATATTTAATCGAGCGTTGCACTATTCAAATAGATAAATGAATAAATTACAAGCCGCCGCAAGAACGTGTTTTGGATTCTATGGGAATGATGACTCGTCAATCCGAGTTCTTGCATAATAATTGGATATCTTAATATGCTATTTTATTATTTTTCTAAATGATGTTTTCACTATCTTTCCTATCGACCCTACCACCCACATGACCGTATCGAACCTCTAGAGCCTAACGAGGTTTATGAATGTGACATCGAGGTGCTGTAATCGTGTATCGTTGTTCCTGCTGGATGGCGTATTGCATTAACAATCCGCGGAAAAGACTATGAATATGAGGGAAAGTTGAGTAGTTTTGCAAAAAATTTCCATTATGGTACACGAGGGACCGGAGGTATGACACATAATGATCCTGACAATCGACCAAACAGTATCTTTGATAATCAGGTTACCCTGCATAGTGATGCCAACAAAAATCCTTACCTTCTCCTGCCTATAATCCCGTCCAAATAAAATTTTATCTGTTTCTGTTCTCGTGATGTACAGATTCATAAAATTTATCAGCTACATCGCCTAAACAAATTAATTCTGCCCTCAGCGCCAGTGCAAATTCTTTAAGCGCCGCGGTTTGTCGCAATTTATGAGTAATGATACCGATTGATTGAAACGATTTTCTCCTTGCTAACATGTTTGGTAGGACCGCAAAATTTTTTGATTCAACAAGCTTAGCCGCTACTAAGCGTGGCATTACTATCAGTAGGTCCGTTTCTGCGAGCACCGCGCGGATAGCAGCAGTAGACGTAGTTTCAAATGACGGCAAGTCCATCTGTTTTAGCCCAATATCACTCAAGAACTGCCGTATATTAGCATGCACATTATCCCGACCTAGATAACTGATCCATTTTGCATTTGAGAGCTTTTCAGCATTCAGGTTTGGTTCGGATAACAATGGATGATTAATGCGACAAATGATTACCAGGTGATCTTTTATCAAAGGATCAATTTGAAGGTTGGGAGCACCTTCGACTACCCCCAACGCTCCTAATATCAGATCGAGTTTTCCATCTACAAGTTTGTCCTGCAAACCCCTCATATAATCCATTTCTAGAATAATACGAACATTCGGATATGATGCGATTCTTTTGGCTATAAACCCACTAACGATCTCATCGGCAAAAAAAGGAGGTGTTCCAATCTTCAATTCATCCTTTTGGCCGGTGAGATGCAAATCTAAAAGGTGCGAAACCACATTTGTTGATAATTTTATAGTGCGCCCTTGATCGGCAAGCTGCCTTCCTATTGCGGTAGGAATCACCGGATTACGACGAGACGAAAATAAAGGAGTTCCCAACCGCTTCTCTAATTCCAACGCTACCCGACTCAAAGCAGGTTGACTAGAATTAAGCCGATGGGCCGCTTCGGTAAAGGAACCGCAATCGACAATTTCTGCAATCTGTATCAAATGTTTGGGATCAATTAGCATAACAAAATGTTATTAATACATCTTATAACATCATTTTGCAATATGATATTATAAGATAAAATATAAATATCAGTATTATGCTATTTTTGTTGTCTACCAACTCGCCAAAGATAATACTTAGGCCAGACTATAAATTACGGAGAGAAACTATTGGCTACTCTATCGGCAAACAATTGGGAAGATATCAAACTTGGGATTGATTTTGAGACAGATAGCATCAATCTAACGGCTGTTGAAATACGAAATTTTGCAAGTAAATTTGATCCACAACCTTATCACCTTGATAGAGATTTGGCTGAGGCTTCCTTATTTGGTGGGCTTTGCGCTAGTGGGTGGCACGTTTGCGCATTAATGATGAAATTGGTCAGTGATCGTCTAGCTCAGGATCGTATCCCTCTGCTTGGGAGTAATCATGTGCCCGTTCTCAGATGGTATCTAGCTGTTTTCGAAGGTGACAGAATATCAGCCTCAATAACTTTCAAAAAAAAAATTAAACCAAAAAGAAAGTCTAATCACGGCATTATTGTAAGTGATATCGTGGTAAAAAATCAAAATAGCAAGAAAGTTATGGTATTAACGATGAACTTGATGATCGCAAAAAATGTCTAGTTTTTCTGTTTTGCGTTCCAGATGGTGGGAAGACATCCCTGTAGGAGAGTTTCATGTCTTTGGAAGTTACACTTTTAGTGAACAAGAAATCATCGATTTTGGAATTTCTTATGCACCACAGGTTTTTCATATTGACCCGGAAGCAGCATTGGATACTCGTTATCGAGGCTTGATAGCTTCTAACTGGCATATTTGTTCTATTTGGATGCGCCTCATGGTCGACTATATGGAAAATTATGCGCTTGGTGTAGAGGATGGTCGCCGTAACGGTGCGGGTATTGGCTTGGAAGATCTCGAGATATTTGTGCCTGTAAAATCTGGACACACCTTAACTTTTTCCCATGAAATAGTTGCAAAACCTAGCAAAATCATCCGTAAAAAATGGGGGATTATACGAAGCCGGAACGAAGCATTTAATCATCGTAACGAACTAGTGATGCGTTTCTTTATTGATATCCTCGCGGAATGCCAACCTAAGTGATTTCAAATTTTGCGGAACTTAATATAGGAAAAAAATCATTGGTAAAATTTTAAACAAGCATAAATGATTTAAATCTGATAGCAATTATCAATACCCACGAATTTGTATGAGGACATCTTAATGACTGCTGTTTCTTCAAGAAGCATTTTGAATGACATATTCCCGAAAGCAACAAACCTTCGATCTGAATTGATCGAAAAGTTGACCGAATTTGAAAAATCTTCAGCCTCAAATCATCTTCAATCAACTACCCGGAATTTAGCGTTATATATTTCCAGTTTGATACAAAATAATCATTCCAACCTTAATAACCTTTCGGGTTTAATTCGACTACTTACGATAAATGCCTTCGTTTTTCGAGCGCAAAAATTAAAGCATTACATAGGGGAATGTAATGGCGAACGAAATGAAAAGCATCTTGCCAAATTGTTCATGGAGAAAACGCGTGATCGGGAAGGAAGGACCATTACGTTTGAGGATTTCCAAGAGATGGTTGAACAGGAAATTTTTGGTTTGGTAATTACTGCACATCCAACTTTTGCCATATCAAAAAAATTGACACACATTCTTGCTAAGTTAGTTGTATGCTGTGACAAAGACCATACAGGTGACAGTTATCAAACCTCAGTGTTGAGTAAAAATGAACTGTTGGAGTTGTTAAAAAACGTAGCCAACACGGAGCATGGGTCACCCAACCCAATTACGCTTGATGATGAAATGGAATTTGCTTTAATGGCGATTGGCAATATCCGCCAAGCTGTGCGTCGCTTATACAGAATATTATTCCAAGTTTCTCAGAAAGTTTATCCAAACGACTGGCAGAAAATAGTACCAAAATTACTCACTGTGGCTACTTGGGTAGGCTACGACCTAGATGGACGCGCCGATATAGGATGGTCGGTAACATTTAAGCAACGAATGATTGTCGAGAAACTCGCTTTAGAAGATTATCTAAATATTCTCACGGAATTAAAATCTCTCGAGGATGTTCAAGTTCGATTGCGCTCATCGGTTAAAATGCTGAATGAAGATTTAGAGCGTCTCGATTGCGACCCCGACGACCCAGGCGAGGTTGCAGCCTTCAGTAAGGCAATGGCAGAAAATTTGAATAGTCGCCTTATTGATCTTGGTTGGATCGTTGAACGATTAAGCCAGGAAATTGACCTGGGTTCAGAGGCAGCAACCTCTCTCGCTATACTTCGGGCTGAAATGGTTAACTTTGGCCTTGCGTTTGCACATACACATGTTCGTCTCAACGCCAATCAAATTTCTAACGCTGTCCGCCATGAGACATCGCTGTCATCCTCACCCGAAGACCCCGCTAATCGACGTCGTTACCTTCGGAATATTAACACACTGTTAGAGGACGTCGAACCTGTAAAGATTAGTTTTGGTTCCGTCATGCGCGAGCGCACTTCGGCAAAACGCTTGATGATGATTGTCACACAGTTCTTAAAATTTGTTGATGCCAGTGAGCCTATTCGCTTCTTAATCGCTGAATGTAACTCAGCATATACTGTCCTTTCCACACTGTATTTAGCAAAGTTGTTTGGTATTGAATATAAAATAGATATTTCACCGTTATTTGAAACATCACACGCTCTCGAAAGAGGCCACGAGATTATAGCTGAACTACTTGACTGTAACCAATACGTTAAAACCATCCGGCACCGCGGTCGGCTATGTTTGCAGACCGGCTATTCCGATGCCGGTCGTTTCATCGGACAAATACCCGCCTCTTTAGCAGTGGAACGCACCCGAATTAAAATGTCAGAACTACTGGAAAAACGTGGCTTAACTGATGTTGAACTAGTCATTTTTGATACGCATGGAGAGTCCATAGGCCGAGGCTCACACCCTTTAAGTTTTTCTGACCGACTAGATTACACCTATCCTCCCGCATGCAGGGTAGCCTTTCGAAAGGCGGGGATCCGGGTCAAGCAAGAATTAAGCTTCCAAGGTGGAGATGGATATGTTTATTTTTCTAATCCAGATTTGGCATTTTCAACTTTATGCCGTTTAATTGAACATAAATTAGGTGACAAGGCCTCTGAGGCTGAAGAAAAAGTTATAGATGACCCATTTTACGAAGATAATTCTTATTCTTTAGACTTTTTCCTATCTGTCAAAGGTTTCAATGAAAATCTTATGAATAATCCAGATTATGCTGCAACACTTGGCCTTTTTGAACTAAATTTGGTTTATCCAACAGGGTCTCGAAATATGAAACGACAGCACGCAGATGGTGGCCAGTTTCATTTGGAGCACCCTTCTCAACTGCGCGCTATTCCACATAATACTATTTTGCAGCAACTTGGATATTTCTCAAATACTATCAGTGGTTTAGGTGAGGCTATAACAAAGGACCTAGACAACTTCAGCGAAATGTTGAAAAAATCGGATAGATTTAGAGGTCTAATATCCATGACTGTCTGCGCTCGCCAGTTATCCGACCTGGATCGACTTCACAGTTATATATCAATGTTCGACCCTTCCATCTGGATGCGACGATCGACGATTGAAGAAAATCCCGAACGGGTTAAATTGATGCAGAATCTAGCAAATATTCTCCGCCATCCATCCAAGCATGAAGAACTTAATCGGGTATATAGGATATTTCTTAATGATACAGTTTATTTGGATCAAGCTTTAGCTCAAATGGACGCCGAGGCACTGCTACCCAAATATTATAAGAATAATTTTCCCGATATAGCTATATTGCATGGTGTACGAATAGCACTTATCCATGAAATCTTCCTGCTTATTTCTCGATTACCACGGTTTACCAGCCCAACTGGTTCAGCGGATAACGTCATTGAAGACTTATTACACCTTGATATCAAACACGGTATCGATATCCTTCGGCAGGAATTCCCAATTTCGAAAATTGTTCATGACCCTGGTTCATTTGGCGAGGCCGAAACCTATAGCTCGGATATTGATCACGGCTACGAGAACGAACACCGTGAACTTTTCGATCCAATTGAGAATATATATGATTTAGTTTGTAGGGTAAGCACAGCCATTACGCATTTGAATAATGGTGTCGGATAATTCGCACAAATTTTTTTCGCAAAGATAGCGAAATCAAACCACTGCCCTCCGACCACTCTCATAATTCTCGGCAATCCGATTTTTAGCATAACAATTTGATATTGTAGTATTATAATATATTATTTTTCTATATAATCTTTAAGGTCTATAAATTAAGGAGCTATTCAATACAAGATAGCTATGAAATAGGACATTAACTTATAGAAAAACAGTTTCGCTTGCTATAAATTGATCGTAGTTTATATTTTAGGGTAGTGTTTATTGTAAAGTGTAGACATATTTCAAGGGCATGTTGCCCATGGTTGGTGATATACACATTGAGCCAACACAAGTATCTAAAACGGGAGAAAACAATGAAGACAAGCTATTTGCGAAAAGGACTGCTCGCTGTCATTGCCGGCACATTTGTGGCTATTACTGCTGGTAGCGTCACCGCAGGTTATCCGGACAAACCTATAACTTTTATTGTACCTTATTCACCGGGTGGTGGTTCTGACCAGCAGGCACGTAGATTACAGCCAGGTCTAGAAAAAGCTCTTGGTGTAAAAGTACGTATCATCTACAAAACTGGCGGCGGCGGCGCTGTTGGTTTTGGCGAACTATGGCGCTCTAAGAATGACGGCTATACAAT
The DNA here is from genome assembly GCA_964643045.1 of uncultured Rhodospirillaceae bacterium. Classification (GTDB taxonomy): domain Bacteria; phylum Pseudomonadota; class Alphaproteobacteria; order Rhodospirillales; family UBA2165; genus TMED23. The sequence continues at coordinate 429 of CAZXSC010000026.1, read as the reverse complement.
TAGTAATGTGGTCGTTCCAAACATTGTTATAGCCGGTAATAAGCCCAGCGTTGGCTTCAAGGCGGGTAAATTTGCATATGTCGGTATGACAGAACGGGCCGTCGGCGCACTCATGGTACCTAAGGGTAGTAAGTTAACGTCCTTAAAGGCCTTTATCGCCGCAACTAAAGCAAACCCGGGTAAAATAACAGTCGCTGGTGTGGGAAGTACCGGAAAGGTAAATATGGGGGCTCTGGCAGACATATTGGGTATTAAATATACTTACGTACCAGTTTCTGGTGGTGTGGGTAAAATGGTACCGATGCTAGTAGGCAACCACGTGGACGCTGGAATGACAGCCTCCAACCATGCTGTGAAGCATAAAGCAAAATTGAATGCGTTGGTAGTCGCTGGATCGAAAGCAGTTCCAGCACTTGGTGGTGTTCCAAC
>CAZXSC010000025.1:0-28589 GCA_964643045.1 uncultured Rhodospirillaceae bacterium | reverse complement strand
AATAGACTTTAACCAGCCCAAGTCCGATCCCACGATTGCCACCAGTTATCAAAAGGGTTGCCATTATTCTCTCCCATTTCTTTCAAAATTCTCACGCGGCAAATAAAACTCAATGTCTTACATCTTAACATAGTAATGGCATCAAAATTCTAGAAGCACTTTACCTTCATTGAATATTATAATTACGTTTTATCAAATGAATATCGGCGAATAGATTAGAAATTTCGCGCAATCAACGCAATCGGAATATTAGCGCCTAAATAGCAGGTAGAAGTGGTTGATTATTGTCTTTTTAAAATACAACATAAAGCCAGGGACGTTCTAATATTATTAGAGAAGAGGAGTAGAAACATTGCAGTATATTATACGATCGTTTGATAAGCCAGACAGTTTGAAAATTCGGTTGGCAAATCGAGATAATCACGTTGATTATGTTAAAAGCCAATCTGTTGAACTTTTATTGGCAGGGCCTTTAATGGATGATGAAACAGGAGACCCTTTAGGCACGCTATTAATCGTTGACGCCGATAAACGAAGTGATGTTGAACACTACGCAGAAAATGATCCATACAATAAGGCCGGCTTGTTCGCAGAATCCAAAATCACGGCAATAAATATTACCGTCAATAACCTGGATTAGGTAAATAATTGGAGTTTTGATGGGCGACCGGGAAAAATAGTCATTAAATCATAGTTAAAAGGAGATCCAGATGAGCGATGAAATGATGGAAACTGGCTTGCAGATGCGTGGAGAGGTTTTAGGCCATGAGCACGTCAAGAAATCACTTGCAGCAGCAAGCAATTACTCCCGGCCCATGCAGGAATTGGTTACTAAATATTGTTGGGGTGAGGCCTGGGGGGACGATACCCTTGATAAAAAGACCCGCTCCATCATCAATTTAGCTATGTTATCGGCACTTGGCCGCACACATGAAATCAAATTACATACGAAAGGTGCCATTAATAACGGTGTTTCGGTTGAGGAAATTCAATCCACTTTGGTGCAGGTTATGATCTACTGCGGTGTGCCAGCTGGCATGGAGGCGTTTCGAGCGACCGAGGAAACGCTCAAAGAGCTCGGCAAGATTTGATCAATGAAAGAACGTAATGATAAAATTGGATTTATCGGTCTTGGCAATATGGGTAAACCCATGGTAGGGCACCTGGCTAATGCGGGTCACGAACTGATGGTTTTTGACATCTCTTCTGAATTATCAATCCAAGTTGCCGACCAAATCGGGGTAATTGCCGCCGAGAATCTGGAAGAGCTTGGAAAATATGCGGACATTGCCGTCACGAGCCTTCCCAACGATAAGGTTGTTGAAGAAGTTATGTTTGGTGCGGGAAATCTTGCTAATGTGATGGATGACGGAAGTCTTCTTGTTGATATGTCGTCGTGCGATCCTATTGAAACCGGCCGGCTAGGTGACCGTCTCAAAGAATTCAACATTAACATGATTGATGCCCCTGTTTCGGGCGGCGTGGAGGGAGCTCATGCTGGTACGTTAACGATCATCGTGGGGGGGGACGAAAATAATGTTGAGCGGGCAAATCCACTATTAAACATATTGGGTAGTAGAGTTTTTCATGTGGGCCGTCTTGGTTGCGGTCAGGCGATGAAGGCATTGAACAATTTATGCTCCGCTACGGGCCTGTTAATTGTGTCTGAGGCACTTAAAGCTGGCGAAACATTTGGTTTGGACCCTGAAATGATGATTGATGTTCTTAATGTTTCAACCGGGCGGAACAATTCAACAGAGAATAAAGTCAAACAATTTATACTGTCAGGTGATTATAAAGAAGCGGGTTTTGCGATGGATCTCATGGTGAAAGATATTTCGACGGCAGTCTCGTTTGCCAAGGAACTGGGAATAATCATGCCCCTCGGTGCAGCGTCGGTTGATGTTTGGTCAAATGCATTGATGTCGCTGGATGGCAATCCAGACCATACGGAAATTGCCCGTTGGGTCAGTGAAGACAATTAACCGGAGAATTAAGCAGGTGGATGATAAAGAGAAAAGGGCCAGTACTTTTAATGTGACCTATGAATTACATGGCCGATCGGTCGGCAAGATGCGAAACGAAGTTACGGGCAGGCAGATCGAACCAAGTATTGAACCAGAATTTAATATGGCCTCTGATGAGGCTGGATTTCATGGAGGTGAAGGAACTGCGCCGCTTCCGCTTGCTTATTTTTGCACAGGATTGGTTACCTGCTTGATGACCCAAATTCGGGCATTTGCAAAACGCCTTCGTGTCAATTTATATGGGGTTGATGTAAACGCCACGATAAAATGGAAAGCTACAAGTCGAGGGCGTAATCCTTATGAGGCATCCCCCGTTAATTTTTTAATGGATGTTGATATGGACACTAATGCTTCTCTCGAAGATCAAATGCGTTTGCTTGAGGCAGCAAAGAAAGGCTGTTTTATAGAGGCAACACTGGCAAACCCAATTCCCGTTAATCACCGAATCAAACAGGGTAAGAATTTTGTCAACGTAGACTAAATACGAACGACCATTCTATTAGGGCTATTTACTTTGCTGCAGCTTCACGAATATGCGACATGTTGATGTAGGCCGCTAAATACTCAAGGCTTGCATTGACTTCGATTAATGATGGGCCTTCAACAGCGAAGGCTTGTTCAAAAACGTCGGGGATATCTTCATTTTTCTCAACTTTAAACCCTTTAGCGCCATAAGCTTCAGCAATTTTTGAGAATTTTGGGTTACTCACATTTGTTGCTAGAGTTCTCTCCGGATAGCTTTTTTCTTGATATAAACGGATAGTACCAAGGCTCCCATTGTTGGACACAATGAAACGGACGGGTAAATTGCGCTCGACTGCTATCGAAATTTCATTACCCGTCATCTGGAAGCCGCCGTCGCCGGCAAAGCAAATCACTTGGCGATTAGGTGATCGTAATGCGCCGGCGATCGCGGCGGGGACACCCATGCCCATGGCGCCGGCGACCGCAGCCAATTGGGTTTGAGTGATTTTATAATCGAATAGTCTGTGGACGAACGTTGAAAAATTTCCAGCGTCGATCGCTGTAATAGCATCATCATCTACGATATTTCGTAAATGAGCAATTATGTTGCCGAAAGGGATACCGTCTTCGGCTTCCTGCATATTCCAAACCATTTTATCCGCACTCAATGCGTGCGCTCTTTTTATCCATGCAACACGATTGTCGTGCGGCTCTGGTGAATTCATTCGAGTTAATGCGAGTAATGTTTCAGTTGCATCTGCAACTACAGACAAATCTGTATCGAAAATTTTGCCAATAGCCTCTGCATCATTATAGATATGAACAAGTTTCTGCCTAGGTTTGGGTGCGGAGGGCAGTTCATAGCCTTGCGTAACAACATCGCCAAGCCGAGTGCCGACACCTATGATTAAATCAGCTTCATTAAGCGTGTCTTTAAAGATCGGTGGCATATTAAAAGCTAAATGACAGGCAAAATTTGGATGACTAACGTTAAATAAATCCTGGTGTCGCCAAGACGTCGCTACTGGCACATTCCAGGATTCTGACGCCATTTGAAGCGCTTCGCGTCCTTTTTTGCCTCCAATCTGGCCCCCCGCGATAATCACCGGACGTTCAGCTGCAGACAACATCTCGCTCAGAAGAGTAATGTCATAGTCATCGAGTTTTGGCTGCAGAATTTTAGCGGGTTCCAATACAGTGATTTCCGTCTGCTCATGCAACATATCTTCAGGCAAGGATACAATTACCGGACCTGGAGTTCCGGATTGGGCGACCTCAAAGGCGTGATGAACCTTTTCCGCAATAGCATCAGCCTCATTTATCTCAACGACCCACTTAGCGATGCCGCCAAACATCTGAGTGTAATTAACTTCTTGAAAGGCGTTCCGACCGATATCTTTGCGGGCAACTTGGCCAACGAGCATTATTACAGGGACGGCATCTTGCTGAGCTACATGAATGCCGATTGACGCATTTGTGGCACCGGGGCCGCGGCTCACCATAACTATACCGGGTTTGCCGGTCATCTTGGCATCGGCAACTGCCATAAAGCTGGCGCCTCCTTCATGCCGGTTCGTCACAACGTCGATTTCAGGGGTATCGTACATGGCATCAATGATAGCCAGGTAGCTCTCACCAGGCACACAGAACACACGATCAACACCGTGTTTGGTTAAAGTTTTAACCAAGACATCTGCAGCTCTAGCCATTATTCAGCACCATTTTCTAGTGCGGGCGCAATGCGTTTCCCAGTATTGTGGGCCCATAACCAAATTAGTCCAGTTAGAATGGCACCCATCGCGAGTGTAACAGAAATTCCCATGAACTCAGCAATCCATCCCATCAACGCAGCTCCAATCGCTGGTAATCCCCATGAAAGGACCGCGGTTATACTTATGATCCTACCACGGATTCTTCGCTCGACCGTATTCTGGATGAGCGTTTGCGAGGTGATGGACCCAGCAACTACTGTCATGCCGACGATAGCAATTAAAATAGATCCAAGCCAAATATTACCAGACACGATGAAGAGTAGCATTGTAGCGGCCGAAATCATAAGCGACCACGTAAATACTTGAGTTAAACCTTCTGTATTACCGCGACGGGCAAGCCAAAATCCACCAATTGCCGCGCCCAATCCCGTTGCGGAGAGCAGGACTGATAAACCCTCTGCGCCCATATTAAAAATTTCATCTGAGATGCCGGGTACAAGATCAATATAGGGGCGCATCAGCAGTGCTGTTACTGATAGAAGAAAAAGGAGAAAGAAAATACCCTTATGAGAATACGCGTATTTGAATCCTTCTAATAGATCCCGGATAATCTTAGTTTTTTCTTGGTATGGTTGTTCTCTTTTTTCCGGCTGTTGAAAAAATAATGTGATGTAGAAGACAGAGAACATACCGGCAGCGATGACAATAATTATTGGTACGCTAACAATTTGAAACAAAACGCCAAATAGAGCTGGTCCTAAAAAACGCGCTATATTATAGGTTGTTGAGTTCAAGGCTATGGCGGCAGAAAGATCCTTTTTTGGCACAAGATGATGAACAAATGACATGCGCGGCGGTATTGTTATAGCCTCGCCAATTCCAACGAAGACTGATAAACTAACAATAAAAAATATATCAAGTGAGCCGGTTAATGCTAAAATGGCCGTGACAGTCGCACCGATTACAACCAGCATTTGGCTCAGCCGCAGTAACCTTAGATAACCGAGCCGGTCAGACCAGGCGCCGGCAATTATTGTCATGAAAACCATGGGGAATGTATCTGCAAAAGCAACTATCCCCAACCACGCTGGTGAGCCAGTGAGTTCCCATGTGAGCCAGCCGAGTGAAACCTTAAATAGCCAGCGGCCGGTTGTATTGATACCGTTGCTCCACCATAAAAGCCGATACCCAGGGTGGGACAAGGCTTGAGCAATGCCGCCAAAAAGAGAATTTGTTGTCAATTAGACGTTTCCGAAAATTATTTTTAAAATTTTAGGTGCTGTTTTATGCTTTCGTTTATTGGCTTAACTCAAATAAGTATTTAGGCAGTAAAATTTGAGTGAAGCAAGATCTTATCCGGGAAAGTGTGTTGGGCATTAAAACGTACTGTTGCTTTTTGAACTACGCACAATATTCGGCTTTTGGCGCCATTTCATCGAGGCTAAAGCGTTCTCGCATCATCATTTCGAGCAGAAGAGATTTGTCGGCCCCTGCACTCGGGTCCTTCCACAAATTATTTAACTCAAAGGGATCGTTATGGTGATCATAAAGCTCCCCAAACTCATGCTCCAGCCAATATGTAAGCCGCCATCTTTCAGTGACGAATGTCCGGGTGCGCAAGTAATGTCCGCAATTTGCATTAAACGGAATTTCATCTTCCTCTATGAGCATGCCTAATCGCGGTAATTTTTTGCCGTTAAGTGCAGCGTCGACAACGTCAAACCCCTGCATACCGTGGTAGGGAGCAAGACCCGCTCTACCGAGGACAGTGGAGGCAATATCGATTGTGCCTCCAAGTAAGTCTGTTCTGATGCCGTCGCCTGGATTATCGGGATCAGACCAGATGAAGGGTACCCTAATTAATCCTTCATTATGAAAACAGTGTTTTAGCATTAACCCATGTTCGCCCATTAAGTCGCCGTGGTCTGAGGTAAAAATAATTACAGTATTCTTTTCGAGTCCGAGCTGTTTCAGTTTTGTTAGAATACGACCAATGGCGTCGTCGACAAACGAAATCATTCCGTAGGTGAGTGCTGTTGTCTCTCTAACCTCTCGTTCATTGCAAGCGTAGGCGGCAACCCGGCTTTCCCTTTCGCCATTCTTAAACTGTCGATGAAGTTCTTTTTGAAATGGAGGGGGATCGTTTAATTGTACTCCCAGAGAGCCCGGAATTGGACAATCTCCGGGGTCATACATTTCCCAGTATTTTCCTGGTGGCACAAAGGGGTGATGGGGGTCGGGGAAACCCACTTGAATGAAAAATGGACTCTCACTTCGGGATGAAGCGTAGTTTTCAAGATATTTAATCGTTGAAGTTTCAACAAACGATGTTGAATGCAATTCTTCGGGCACGGCCGTTTTCCACGCTTGAGGTGCTATGTATTGGTTGCCTGGGAGTTGGCTTTCCGGACCGGTAAGGTTTTCAAAATCCCTATATTGGCCAACGGCCCAATTAAGGTAATGCCCGCCGCACCAATCTCCATGGCCATTAGCAAATTTGACGTCTTCAAAGCCATAGTATGGGAGTGCAACCTTCCTATCAGGATCTTTGGCAAATAAATCATTTCGTTCATTCTCGTATAGATTTCCCCGGCGAATATCCAAATAGGCTTCTTCGAAGCCAGCTGGGGACGGGGTTCCCCGTCGTTGCGGAGGGTAGTTCCAGTCCTCAACTGTAAAATTAGCAATGTTTTGAAGGTGAGATTTTCCCAAAAGTGCGGTTTGGTAGCCAGATTGCTTTAGGACATTAACGAATGTATTGGAATTCCAAGGCAGCGATAAACCATTAGTAAGAACCCCATTCACAGATGGCATCCTTCCCGTCATCAAAGTTGCCCTATTAGGCATGCAGATGGGACAGGATACATAAAACTTATCAAACGAGAGACCTTTTTCGGCAATAGCGTCAATGCTTGGCGTCTGAACCACGCTATTGCCATAGCTGCCGATATGATCGGCTCGATGTTGGTCCGTAATAATAAAAAGAAAATTTGGTTTAGCTACCGTCATTTATGCAACCTCTATGAAGAAAGACCAGAGTAAAACGAACGGTTTGGGCAAAGTCAAACTAACAAAAACCATTTTTCACGGGAGGGAATTTGTTGGGAAAGTGTGTATCTATATTAATATGGAAACGAGCTACTAACGTCGACCAGGATCTCGTCCTTTTTGATTTTCTCAGTTTCCTGAAATAATTCTCAATATTTTTGAAATATAGTTTGGTGTGTCATGACCACGCCAAGCGACGTGCTGGTCCGGTCGGACGAGAACTAGATTAGTGCGGTAGATTGATTTAGCATGCTCATCTTCGACTGAAACAAAGGAAAATGGAAGATCGAGCCGTTCTGCTTCGGATTCAAAGGAACTAACATCTAAAGTTTTTGGACTAAAATTCAGCAATGTATATCCTGAGCCGAAAAGATCAAAAATTGGCTGGCCATCGGCAAGATAGAGAGCGGGAGGACGGTATCCTGGAGTTGTCGTCGGATAATACACCAAAGGGTCGTTTTGGATTTTATCTTTGGGAGTGTTGCAGATGATCGATGAGCCCACGTAACCATAACCAAGTTCAATACCGAGACTTTCATTTTCAGCATTGCCAAGTTCGATAATTTTTTTAGCTAGGATCTCGCGGCTCTTATAGCTTCCCGCTCTTTTGGTATCTATATCATCTGGCCAGATGTTACCGACCGCAATTCGTGTTTCAGAGTGGCGTTTTGAGCCTTCGCAATTTCTAATAGCGACGGGACGTCTTTCTTCTTCAATCGAATCGAGTAATCTTTCGCCGCCCCAACCGTTAATAACGGCGGATAGTTTCCAGCCGATATCAAAGGCATCTCCCACCCCGGTATTCATCCCATAGCCGCCGGTTGGTATGTACTGATGAGCTGAATCTCCGGCAAGAAAGACCCGACGATCTCGGTAACGATCAGCGATAAGTAAGTTATTATCCCATTGAATGGCCTGGAGTAGTTCAAAATGAAAATCTTTTCCAACAAACGGTCGGACTTTGTCGTAAGGCTCTACTGTCTCGGGGTTCTCATCATCTGTTAAGTACGAATGTAACGTATAACGTTCTTTGCCATCTTGATTTACGAGCGTACCATGAACTGGGGACTGGTAATGCCAAGCTGGTCCAAAAGGCTCAAACGTTCGTTTGTCATGAGAGATAAAATGAATGCTGTATCGTTTGCGAATTTTTGCCTCTCCTGTCAAACCGATACCCAGATTCTGGCGAACACGACTATTTCCACCGTCACAACCGACTAAATAACTCGAATAAATTTGCCGTTTCTGACCAGTCGAAGAGCTCTGAATCAATGCGGTGACACCTTTTTCGGTTTGCTCGAACGAAACAAACTCCCAATCATAGTGTAGGGTTACGCGAGACGTTTTCTTTGCGACGTCTCGTAGCAGAGGTTCAACAACAATCTGGGAAATTCGCACAGCTGGATCCATCGGCTGTGTGCCATCATTTCTTTTTTTATAGATTTTTCTAGCCTCATTTGGGCTAGGGTAGTGAAACCGATAAATTTCGTCGTTCGAAAGAGTATGAATCCAGCTGACATCGAGGCATATATTGCCGGGCACTGCCGCAGAATTTATCGCATCAGCAACGCCGAGCATACGAAATATTTCCATAGATCGGCCGTTTGTGATGTCCATCTTTGGGTGTTGCGTCGTTGAAGCATTACGTTCGACGACAACACAGTCGATGCCAAATTTTGCAAACGTGAGAGAAAGCGTCAACCCAACCGGTCCAGCACCTACTATTAAAACGCTTGTTTTCATTAAGGCTTTTCTTCGATGAGGCTTGATATTATATGAGGAAAATTATTTTCATATAACTCCTTTAGATCAGTTACCGCAGCTATTCCCGAAAGAATTCCCAGGCAGCTGGCGGGGCCTGAAGTCATGCCAACCCCGATGAGTTCGCGCAATTGTGTGGTGAGTTTTATTGATTTTTTTGGATCTGTCATGGCTCGACACGTTTTGACTATTAATTCTCCATGGTGACCGAACACAGCTTCATTGAGAATTGTTCTGCTAATATCACCCGTTTTAGCCAAGTTATTGGCAAGAACTTGACGCAGCCAATCAAGTGTTCTTTTTTTCTCCATAATTTCTGCGAAGCATTCAAACCCCGCCATAAAACCGCATAGAAAATCATCGCCCCAAGGAGTTAGACCAGGACCAAGTCCAACAAGTGATAAAATTGTCGATGCTGTTTTTGGACGGTCGTCAATCCGAGCCGACTGGGTTAATTTTTTGCTTAAAGAGTATAAGGTCGGCAAGAATTTCGCATAGACTATTTTTCGGCTAGTTTGTTTCGCGTCAACCATCTTTTGTTCTGTTAATGATAATAATAATTGCGCCGCATTCTGATATTGAGTGATTAAATGGGCATCATTAACGCCATAGCTATGGGCGGGCAATGTCCCGCACCATAACCTTGCCATTCGCAAATCTATAAGAAAATTTGGTTCTTCAATTTGAAGGTATCCGCGGCGAGAGGAAACACGATTGCCTGATTTGATCCAATCTGAAAAATTGAAATTTTCCGGTGTGGCTAGACGAATACCGCGAGGTTGGTCCGGTTTGGAATGTTTAAGCAACGTAATCAATCTTTTATCGGGTGTTTGGATATTACAGGCTGCTGTAAAAACACTATGGATTCTACCTGTAAAAATAGTCTTTGTTGAGCCGAGCCCACATGTCATCGCATTGAAATATTGCACCGGTGCTCTCCCAGTCTATCGTTGAAGTACATTCTTTTCAAAGCCGCCTGTTCGACAGATAAATGCTAAGAAAAACGTTTAATTATATCAACATTATATAGCTGTTTTATCCATAAGTGATGTGTGGTTCTATACGATTCTGTTCAATCAATATGTTACACCCAAATGTTTCAGATAATGGTAATTATGGGTAACAGAAAAACTTCATTAAAGATGGTTACTAAAAAAATTAAACACCAATCGAATGATATTCTAATTCTTAAATAACTTTAAGTTGAGATCTGCTAGTTTACAACCATAGCCGCTTTCGTTATTTAAAAGTTAGTAACAGAAGTTATAATTTTTATTTTCAGGTGCCGATGTTAAAGAAATACTTAATCCGCAAGAATCACTATTGTGATTCTGTTTTACTCATGAAGGTTGCCGCTGATTTAGAGACGTTGCCCGGAATCCTGCAGGCAACTGCAATCATGGCAACGGCAGCTAATTTAGAGCTTGCCCGGACTGTTGATTTGATTGATGACACGATAGAAGCGCAACCCAATAATTTGCTATTAGCGGTTATCGCGGAAGATGAAGGTGCTGCCACTAAGGCCCTCTCCCAAGCTGAAGAAAACATAGAAAAAGCGGGGTCCAACACTGTTGCCGCAAGGAATTTGAGGCTTGAGGCTAAGAGTATTGAAATGTCGGTCTCACAAGACACTGAATTAAACTGGGCATTGATATCGTGTCCGGGTGAATACGCCGCCGCAGAAGCAAAAAAGGCTCTAAATTTAGGCCTCAATGTAATGCTTTTCAGCGATAACGTATCTATTCAAGAAGAAGTTGAAATAAAGAAGATTGGCCGGGCGGCGGATTTATTGGTAATGGGCCCCGATTGCGGTACGGCCATAATTAATGGTTTGCCGTTAGGTTTTGCCAACGTTGTTACCAAGGGACCAGTTGGCATTGCAGCTGCATCCGGAACCGGTCTCCAACAAGTATCATCGTTATTGACACAGTGGGGGGTTGGAATTTCTCAGGCGATTGGCACGGGCGGCAGGGATTTAAGCGCTGACGTTGGCGGAGTTGCGATGACTGAAGCAATCAAGGTTCTCGGCGAAGACGCGCAAACAGAAATGATAATTCTGGTGTCAAAACCAGCGAATAAAGAGGTTGCCGAGAAGATTTTTGCGGTCGCACGAGAAGCTGAAAAACCTGTAATAGTATGTTTCTTTACCACTGAGAAAATCAGCTCTGATGGTTTAATCCAATTTGTTACTACTTTGGATGAGGCCGCCGAGATTGCTTATTCAATAGTCAATAGTGGTGATTTGCCGAAAAGAATTACTTTTGGGACGGAGGTAACCTCGCAATCATCTAATCAAAAAGATACTCAAAAATATCTCCGCGGCGTATACAGTGGCGGAACATTTTGTTATGAGACCCAGTTTATTTTAAATGAGGTGCTCGGACGGGTTTGGTCGAGTACAGCATTGGATCCAGCTCAAAGCCTAAAGGATCCTTGGTTAAGTCAGGAACATACGGTAATTGACTTAGGTGATGATGTGTTTACCCAAGGACGCCCCCATCCCATGATTGATCATAGATTGCGCCATGAACGTATTCTCCAAGAGGCGTCGGATCCAGAAACCGCTGTTATTCTATTCGATGTTGTAATTGGTTTTGGATCGCATGCCGATCCAGCGAGTGAGATGTTGCGTTCAATTCAAGAAGCGCGAGAAATAGCAGCTAAAGGCGGCCGTCAAATATATTTCGTTGGGTTTGTCTGTGGAACGGACATGGATCCTCAAAACCTTAAGCTACAGATTGAAACACTTCAATCGGCAGGTGCTATTTTAGCCGATAGCAACGCTATGGCGGCTCGTCAGGCCGCTTCATTGATTATAGCGAGTTCTAAGTAGTTATGAAAATTTAGGAGCCTTGAATTAATGCCTAAATTAAAAAACAAAAATTCAAATATCTTGAATATTGGACTTAAGTCCTTTGCAGATAATATTCAAGATGCAGGTGGATTGGTTACTCACGTTGACTGGCAACCGCCAGCTGGTGGAGATATAAATATAGGGTCTAAACTTGCCGATCTTGTAAACAATGAGAGGATTGAAAAAGCAAATAAAAAAGCTTTTAGCCGTTATTTGGATGCAAATCCGGTCTTGGAAGGGGTCGGAATTGCGCGTGACGATCTCCCAGGTATGACTGAAAAATTAATTCTACATGCCGGCCCGCCCCTTGAATGGGAGGTTATGTGTGGACCAATGAAGGGCGCAATTCTCGGTGCTACTATTTATGAAGGGTGGGCCAGCAATCTAACAGACGCGGAGAAATTGGTACTTGGTGGAGGAGTTCAATTCGATTCTTGCCACCACCATAATGCCGTTGGTCCGATGGCTGGAGTTATTAGCCCATCCATGCCCGTTTGGATTATCAATAACACTATCCACGGCAACCAAGCGTTTGCTACGTTGAATGAGGGTTTAGGTAAAGTGCTGCGTTTTGGCGCTAACAGTTCGGATGTTATCGAACGTCTCAAATGGATGGAGGCGGGTCTTGCTCCGATGTTAAATGCAGCGATTCAGGAAACCGGAGCCATAGAACTAAAGCCATTAATTAGCCAAGCCCTACATATGGGGGATGAAGTCCATAATAGAAATGCTGCGGCTTCTTCGCTTTTGATCAAGAAATTAATTGTTGGGGCACTGGGCTCTGATGCCGTGCCGGATGACATTAAGGATATGGTTTCTTTCATTGCGGGAAATGATCATTTTTTCCTCAATATTTCGATGTCAAGCTGCAAAGTAATGCTTGATGCTGCAGACGGCATGGCAAACAGTACCATGGTCACCGCTATGGCTCGGAATGGCGTTAAATTTGGTATTCGGGTTAGCGGACTGCCCGACCGGTGGTTCACAACAACGGCTCCCGTTGTCGACGGATTATACTTCCCAGGCTACAGCAAAGACGATGCAGCTGCTGACCTTGGGGATAGTGCTATCACTGAGACCGCAGGCCTCGGCGGTTTTGCTATGGCAGCATCGCCAGCTATTACACAGTTTGTTGGTGGATCGCCAGCGGATGGTTTAGCTCAGAGTCAGAATATGCAAAATATTACGATTGGAAGAAATCACCAATTCACTCTGCCAGCTCTAGATTTTGCACCAACTGCAGCAGGAATAGATGTACGAAAAGTCGTTGATACGAATATTCTGCCAATAGTTAATACAGGTATCGCACACAAAGAAGCAGGTATTGGTCAAATTGGTGCAGGAATTGCTCCAGCTCCACTTGATGTGTTTATCCAAACTATTGAACCAATACACGATTCTGTAATGTCATCAACATAGGCTGGCTAACAAGAATTACAACGTGGATAAGATGGTTTTCAGAGGTGCTGTCAGACGAATACTTCTGCAGTTAGGCTAAGAGAAAGATGGTAATTTGTGGGTAAAGGGTATAATCAAAAATTGTTGTTGGCCAACTGGTCGTATCTGGTAAGTTTATTTCTCTCGTTAATTATCTTGTCCTTTCTCGATCCTTGGAACTATTAAACCATTGGTTAGACTTATTGGGGAACTTTTATGCCCGAATTAAGCAGTCGGCACATGTTTATTACCGTCATATTACTCGGGGTATTAGCTATGTTGGGGCCGGTCGGGCACGATATATTCATCCCGTCAATACCAATTATTGCAGATGGTTTGAATACAACCACTAACCAAGTTTCAGTTTCTATTTCAGCGATTTTTCTTGGAAATGCGATTGGTACACTATTTCATGGTCCCTTGGCTGATCGCTTTGGTCGAAAGATTGTAATTCTATGGGTGCTTGGGATTTATGCAGTAGCAGCGATTGCCGCCGCTCTCTCACCGAATGTTGAAACACTGATAATATCTCGGTTTTTTCAGGGTCTTGCTTTATCAGGTGGCAGAGTTTTGTCGGCGGCCGTAGCCAGAGATTTATTTGAAAAAGAAAAGCTCGGCAAAGTGATGTCAGACATTATGTTTATCACAGCAATTGCCGCCGTTATTGCGCCTTTGATCGGCGGTTATAGTGCTAAATACTTACCTTGGCAAAGTGCACTTTTATTCATGGCAATTTTTGCAGGTTTAGTCTTCATATTATTTTTAATGGTTTTCAAAGAGCGGTCCATAGTGGAGCGAAAGGATAGTCTGCACATAGGGTTTATTTTTAGGGATTTGATGACCATTACTTCCAATAGGTCCTTTCTGGTATACAGTATCACTGGCGGTTTAATGCTTGCCGGATTGATTGTGTTTCTCTCAGTTTCAGCAAATATTATTATAGCCTCTTATAGTGTACCTGCCGATATTTACGGGTTTTTGTTTGCCTCTGTATCCTTAAGTTTTTTGTTTGGAGCATTTGTTGGCGGTAGGTTGGTTACAAAGATCGGCCTTAACCGCATGATCAAGTGGGGGGTATTTTTTGGACTTTTTGGCGGAAGCTTAATGTTGGTTTTAGCGTTACTAGAAATAAGGACGTCATACGCTGTTATCGTACCCATGTGGATTTTTATATTCGGATTTGCTTTTGTGAATCCAAATACGGTTGCCTGTGCCCTGCAACCATTTCCGCATATTGCCGGTGCAGCCTCTTCATTGACAAACTTTATTCGAGGCATAATTGGGGCGGCTGTTTCTTTTGGGATTTCGTTTTTTCCACAGGATGATGCTCTTGTATTGGCGCTTACACTATTTATTCTTGGTTGTGCGGCAGCTCTGTCAATTAGATCAAAGCAATATAATACCTAGAAATATTAGCAGTGGATCGATCTTCTATGTTGGTTTTGAAAAAATTAAACGTAGAATAAAAGCGAAGTCCGTACTATCGCGACAATTCAATGGGTTAGGGGCCTGGTGTGGGCCAATAGCTGAACCCTTTGTCGGAACATTTGGTGAATTTTCAGCAAGTTATCCTGTTTTTCCCAAGGCCCTTTTTGCTCGTCCGGTTGTGATGGCAAAGTGGAAGTAAAATGTGAACCTGAAAGGGTCTTAAAAAAATAATTGGCTCGCTGCAAATTATCCGAGCTAAAACCTTTTCACTCGATAACTTTTTTGCAAAGTACCCACATACCAAAAATTTTTGGGAAACATTTCTAAATTCCACATTCCAATACAAAAAATTTCTCAGTTACGAAATTACTTGTCATTTCTGAAAAACTTACTTTCTAGGCATTCTCGGGCGGAACATCCAGCCCAGCAGTGACAGCGCTCACTGTCTCCGGATCAAATCCAGCTAATTTTCTGAATGACGTACCAAAGCTCTGAATTTCCTCATCACTCATAACATCTTCTCTTTATGGTGTGAGATCACGCAGGTCGCTCCATCTGTAATTGTTCGAGTATTTCATAGGTTAATTCATCGACACTGCCGGCATTTCCGGAAGAATCTAAAATTAGATCGGGATTGGGCGGGTGGACGAACGGTATATCTATGCCGACCACGTTTTTTTGTTGTCCGGACCTCGCTGATGAATAAAGGCCTTTGACATCTCTCTTTTCAGCCACTTCCAACGGTACATTCAGAAAAACTTCAAAATAGTCTGAAAAGTTTTCCCGATTCCACTTCTGCCATTCCGGAAATATCGATACCACTGCGGCGACGGCGTGGACATCCTGACTATCGAGAAACCTACAAAGATGAGAGATGCGATAGGCATTGATGCGTCTTCCTTCGACAGTATGTCCTGGTGAGTCCCCCCAGATTTCACGTAATACGTCACCATCGACCAAGACACTATTTGGATGATCCTTCTTCAATTCTTCAACGACACGCTTCGCAATAGTGGTTTTACCGGCACCGGACAGCCCTATAATCCACACAATCATTTACTATTTACTCCGGATTTTTCTAAGCATTAGTTGAGCCGTTCCTGATTAATCAATTATGTTGGACGTAAAGCTATGGCAAGCATCAGGTTGCAAAAAGATTTTGGGAAAAAAAGAATTAAGGTTCTATGTAAAATTCTGCCGAGAGGAGAGAGTTTATATCCTTCCGCCCGTCCTTTTTTCTCGTTGAAAACTTTCTGATCGGCATTACGGAAAAATCGAAATTTATAGAGAACTGGCATGTTCTCAACATTCTCGATTCTTTCGATTTTAAAGCCAGCGCTCAACAACATGCTGCGAAATTCCGCTTCGGTGTAGTTAGCCTTGTGAAAGGCCAATTCGCCACCCCCAGACGGTTTTCGCATTTCTATCCAATCGTTAATTCTGTTTTGTAGGTTATCGCTTCTCATGCTGACAGCCAGTAAGGCACCTGGCTTCATTACTCGAAAGGTTTCTGATAACGCATTTTCAACCGCTTCAGGTGGCAAATTGTGATAGAGACCAAAAGCCATGACCCCACCAAACTCACCACTATCTATCTTGAGTTCCGTAATATCAGCCTGTGTGACACCAACATCTGGACGGAGTTCCTTAATCTTGTCCACGGCCTCCTGAATAAAATCAATGCCAACAATTTCAACACCTCGATCGTGGTAATAAATAAGGACTCTGCCCATTCCACAGCCAGCTTCAAGAATCGGTCCGGAACTCCGATTCGCAACTTCCTCGGCATAAAGGCCAGGATATTTGGTAAGATTTAACTCCCCGCTATCGACTGGCGTTGAAGACCATCTGCGAGACCAGTATCTTTCCGATCCTCCATGAGGACGCTTAGTAATTCTCATTATTTATAGACTATCCTCCAACTATGGCAGAGCCAAAAGCAATATCGTAACATTTAGTTAACGAAGCGTATATAACGCGAATATACAACTCGTAAACCAATGCAAATGGGAGGGCATTAGCCGCTGATTCTAGTTCTTAGGTTATTTTAGGCACACCGAAATCAATCAACTTCTATACCGCGAATATAAGTCACCCTATTTCCGCTTATGTCTTGGACCTGTTGAAATTAGACAAAGGATAGTGACACAAACCGCGTCCGATCTACCCCTCGAAGCAGTCACACCCGGAAACAGCGATTTAGGCCGCAGCCAACCCAAAGCAGACGTTTAGCTCAATAATTCTGAAACTTTTCTCAAAGCCAAATTTTTTAAAACCGGATGTATCACATGATAAGTAGTACCTGCAGCCTCCTGAACCTTTCCTTCTGGAATTAGGCCCTTGCTTATCGGGTGTAGGACATCAATAAGCAGATCGGCTCTAACTAAAGGGTCCAGAACCCTATCTATTTCCAATCCAAGTTCAGGCAAGTAGCTTCTATGTTTAATAATGGGGCCAGTGTCGATTTTCTCATTTAGATATAACGCAGTAGCACCGAGGGTGCCTTCATGAAGAATGCTAAAATAGAATGCTGTGCTACCACGGTATTCAGGTGCAACGCCTCCGTGAATATGTAAAAACGTTTTTCCTTGATTAAGTATCGGAGCCCGTAACAAAACACCAGTTGGGCCAGAATAAATAATTATTGAAGCATTAATATTTGCGATCTCTTCGATAACCTCTTTTGAATTTACGTCCGTCACCGAGACGTCAATAATGTCCACGTCAGAGTTAATTAATGTTTTCCGCGCAAATTCATTAGGCTTAAAGGTGAATCCTGAAAAGTTTGTTTCGATTGTTTCAGCCCCATCCCAATTCGGTTCAATGCCCTCAATACAAATTGCTTGAGATGGCAAAAGATTATTTGCACGCAATGCTTGCGCATAAGCCCTTGAGCGATACGATGGCGCGCACAGAAAGGCAACGTCACTGATAAGCATTACTTACCAGCCAATCCTCAACTTCTAAAAGGTCTATAAAACGAACACTGAGAGGATACGAAATAGGCTCTGTACAAAGCGCATCAACTAGTTTCACCAACGTTGATAGATGCTTTAGGCTACCGATTTCCTTACTTAATTGCACAAGGCATTCTCCGGAAATAATATAATCAATAATGCTGGCATAACTAGCGTTGTCAATTTTGCGGTATTTTGAGTCGCGAGCAGAATATAATCTCTTTTTTGCCTCATATCTTACGGCAAGTTTCTCAATACTTTCAGCGAGATGACCCGGACTTTGATTTTTATAGGCTTCAGCAAGGAACTTACCGGTATTAGGAGGTTCATCTGAAAAAGCCCAGACTGTATAATCTGCCGGATTTGGGTAACTAGTTGATTTAAGGTAGTCCTTTACCTCCCTTCTTTGATCTTTCCAAGCTGAAAGAAAATCAGCCCCGGAGCAATCAAACAAAATAATTCTCTGGTTCAGAAAATAGATTACGGCCTTGGTACGGCTACTGCATTTTTTGTATCCTAATTAATCTTGGTAACAGTAACAAAATTATCTAGTGATTTAAAGGGAGCGGTTTCCTTTGACAGCGCCCCTGACTGATTCGTGGCAAATATCGATGCCTCGTTCATGAAGTAACTCTTCAACATTACGCAAAGATAAAGGAAAACGGACATACATCATCACTGCTAGACGGATAATCTCCGGTGATGTTTTGAAATAACGGAATGGATTGTGATTTTTCATCATCAAACATTATGAAAATGCCTGGATGTGTTCTGCCGTCAGGCCAATAGTTTTGAAAGCAACGTGATAATATCTTAGTTTGTCGGTAAAAATTCGTGTAGGAGCAGCCCCTTGTTTCTTCACAAGTTTTCGCAGCAATTTGATCGCTGCTTTGGCGTTACGTCTGGGTTGCACTAAAAAACCAAGACTTCGCCCTCATTATCTACGGCACGCCAAAGCCAATGTTTCTTACCACGGATTACGATGACCATTTCATCAAGATGCCAATGGTCGCTAGAAATTGGACGCGAATACCTTAGATTACGAGCGATCTTTGGTCCGAATTTCAGAAACCAGCGGCGAACTATTTCGTATGAAATATCCAATCCGCGTTCTGCTAGAAAATCTTCGATGTCTCGATAGCTTAGAGTAAATCTGGCGGAGGGAGAGTCCGCCGAAAACCTATGTTTTCTGCTAGTTTTAAGGCCTATTTTGGATCCTACCCACAAATCTACCCACAAACTGGCTTGGCATTGATCGCACTGCCGGGTCCCTTTTGACCTAATCCTGATTAGTCTCGAATGCTCTCCTTGGTTGGGCCTCACCCGAAGAGCCCACCATCGCTGGACGCGCCACTGAAAGGTTGGGTTTCGCACATACATTGGCGCAGGCATCATGGCCCAGGGGCCCGGGTGCTCATTTCCGGGTAAGATTGCTACAAAATCTAGTCGGGCCGCAATTATCGATGCGCATGGTTCCTCAGATCGGGGGCTTGGGCTAGGTTTTACTCAAACAACACAGCTGCTGATCAGTATGGTACGCTAAACCTTCTCCACTACCCAAAATTCTCCTAATCTAATAAAACTCAATAAGACGGATTAAGTCCAACAGGCTGAAGCCGAGAATAAATGAGAGGGACCGAAAGTAGTAAAGGCATTTTCACCCTCTCCGCCATACTCTTGTTTTTGGCCGTTTTTCTGTATTCGTACAAGTACGTATTAATTCAATAAAAACAATTAATTACAGACCTTATTGCCTTCTCACGTCTTTCCGTATGTGTTACAACCAACTTTCTTAACGTGGGTACAGACGTGGGTAGGGAACGTGTCAAAGAAACATATCGTAAACAGAATAGCGGCTGTTGAGGTAATGAGAAAACCACCTGGCACTTACTTGGATGGTGCTGGACTTCATCTTCAGGTTTCAGAAAATTTAAGTCGCTAGTGGATATTCCGATTTAAATCGCCGGTAAGAGGCAAAGAGCGTTATATGGGATTGGGGCCAATTCATACTATTAGTTTGGCTCAGACTGCGGAGAGGCTTGGGATAAAGCTCAAGCGGATGCCATCGCAGAGTATAAAGAAAATAATGGTGATATAGATATAAGAGATGCTAGGTTTGTTAGGGTATGTTTTAGGTGAGTTGGGGGGGGTCGTCACCTTTATGCGTTACGCTAAGAATATAAATGATATGCCGGATAATGAGAACAATACCTTATTGTCGTGGCACAGCTATCTTTTTTCCATTTAGGATAAGAAAATTACCCTCCACATCTATTGTGTGCTTTTCACGATCACCAAGGTGTATTACTCCTATTTTTTCTAAGTGAAGGCGTTTTCCATGAATGCTGAATGGATTAGGTATTTTCTTTTTTTTAAAATCTCTGCCTACACTACTTTTTGAGTAAGAAACTTCGCTCACCTTCAACATTAACAACGTTCCGAAAACTCCGCTACCTCCACCGCTTTCCCAGATTCTCAAAAAATACACGCCATTATCTGTCGTTCCAAGAAACATGTACCCAAAGAAACCATTTTTTTTAAAATCAAGATGTGCATAAAATTTTCCGTCATCATTCATCCCAACTTCTGGATCGCTTTCGCAGCAATATCTATTGCTCCCTTGTGAATTGGAAATGTTTATCGCGACCACCTGGTCTCCCCCATCACTCAACCCAGTGTTAAATTCTTGAATTATTAGTGGATGTATTGGGCGTCCATAAAAAAAGAAATATTTTTGAAGGCATCGCTTTTGCGCTTCAATTCTTTTTTCGTAAGTGGTTCCTTTGCAGGCGGGTTCTATTGTTTTTGTGAAATTAATAAACTTCTTTTGTTGGAGTGCCCCCTTCAAAGAAGATTTGGCCCAGGGGTCATTTGGAAAAAGTTTTAACCCTTTTTTATAGAATTCGATTGCGGCGTCAATATCACCATTTTTTTTCTTTCTATGCCCGCACTCGAGTATTTTTTCACTTAATTCATAATCATCCATACTTTCCCCTGAACGTATATCTTCAATTGTTCCGTTGGGGCAGTCGACCTTGTGGTCTTTTCCAAAGCCTATCCCGGCATTCCCAAGAAGCAGAGTAATGGTCAAGCAAAGTGTCATGGACAGTTTTTTCATTTTGAGATTTTAGCAGAAACCGCGCAGATTGGAAGACGATTGAGCTAAAGCTCACAAGGATGCCATTACAGAGTATAAAGAAATGCATGGTTGTGTTGATGTAAGAGGTGCTAGGTTTACTAAGTTATGCTTTATTTAATTTATCCGCTTATCTTTTTATCTCTATCTAGCCCGGTTTTTGCGCATGGTGGTGGTTTAAACAGCGAAGGTTGCCACAATAACCGTAAGACGGGGGACTACCATTGTCACCGTGGCCCAAAGGCTAAGACTAAGACTAAAAGGCGTTCATCACCTAAGCGAGAAACTCTTGCCGGCATTCCCAAGATAACGGACGGAGATACTATTCGTATCGGAAGTACACGCATCCGGTTTCATGGCATTGACGCTCCCGAGACGAACCAAACTTGCGAGAAAAATGGTAACAAGTGGCGCTGTGGTAGAGAAGCAACTAAGGCACTCGCAAGAATTATTGGTAATAAGCGCGTATCCTGCAGTAAACGTGATACAGATCGTTATGGTCGGGTAATAGCCGTATGCAGGGCCGGTTCCATTAACTTAAATGCGTGGATGGTTGAGAATGGTTGGGCTGTAGCCTATCGAAAATACTCAATGGACTATGTGAGAGATGAAGCTAACGCCAAAGCTGGGCGCATTGGGATGTGGCAAGGTAAGTTTATGATGCCCTGGGATTGGCGAAGAAAATAGTTTGGAATTACAGTATAATTTATTCTAGAATAACATTTAATTATAACCGAACAATAATGATTTACTAATTTAGGCACTAGAATGAAAAAAATTATAATCCTAACCGCAGCAGTGATCGGTATTTCCTTGTTTCCTTTTTTTGCCGAGGCCCAGCGTATTCAAGATGGTATAAGTGCCTATAACAGTAAAAATTATAATAAATCATTCCGTTTTTTGTATGCACTCTCCAGGAACGGAGAGCCTACTGCGATGTATTATATCGGTAGAATGCTAATTGACGGGGGACAGGCCATCACCCCTAACATTCCTAGGGGTCATAGTTTTATAAAGAAGGCTGCGAAAAAAAATTATCGCCGGGCTATATACTATCTTATTGATAACTATAGCCGTGAGAATAGTAAGCTCGGAAAGGACATACCACGAGCAATCCAATACTCTGATCAATTATGTAGACAAAAAGACGATCGAGCGTGTGCAAAGAAGGCAAAGTTGCTTTTCAGTCAACCTAATCGTATTGCTCGAGAGAATGGCTGCCAGGATTTTAAATTGCTTTACGATGACCGTGGGGAGGAGTCTGCAGCATACCCAGTAGCTCGTTGTATTATAGAAAAAGTTATTAAAGGCTCTAAGACGGAAGTTCAGAAATTACTCAGGATTGCAATTAAGAGAGATAAAAAAAATGAGGAGGCAGTCTCGGCATTGTTGAATTTTTACAATGACAACATCGAGGAAATTGAATTTGCGGTTTCGGCCTTTGAAATTGCAACCGAAGCTTTAAAAAGACCAGGTCTAAAGCCAAAGATCCAAAAGTTGGCCAAAGCATTAACCCAGCAAAAATTAAATGATAAACATTGTAAGGCTGCCACACGCCAGCTGCGCTTTCCTCTTCTGAAGACAGTTTGCGTTTCCGCGATAAAAAATGGTGGACGTTCCAGCTATGGTGTTCTCGCGGACCATTATTTCAATGCAAAGAAGGGGTTCCCCTTAGATAAGAAGCTGGCAAAAAAATATTCTACGGGTGGGATGAATAAAGGAGATAAGAAATCTCAAGAGATATATGTTGCTCTTGCCAGTGGAGACGGCGGAGATGCTATAAGTTTGCCTCTAACCAGCTTAGTAAATTTACCATCACCTCAAAAGTGCGAATTACTCAATAATCAAAAGAAGGCTATTCTAAACCCTAAGAAGCTATCTGAGGAGCAATTCAATATTATCAATAATGAATGCAGTGGACAGTTAAAGGGATACGTTTTGGCAAAATTCGCAGATATTTATGAGAGGTCTTACAAAGATATGGGAAGCACTCTCAGACTTAGGGATATGGCTTGCGAAAAAGGTTCATCAAATGCTTGCTTGAGAATGGGAAATGATTACGAGGGCGGGAAGATTAAACCCGAAAATACTGAAGTTGATAAAGAAGTCACCGCCCTGCGCTATTATAAAAAGGGCTATGAATATGGAAACACTGAGGCTGCTTACCAATGCTGGCTCCTTGCCAAGCAAAACATGGCATCACACGGTGATGAAGTATTAGCAAAAAAATGTATTAAAATGGCCGTGCAAAACCAGAATACTAAAGCAATAATTGAACTCGTAGGTGAATTAGGATATTTTAGTAATAGTGATGAAAAGTCATTTGCCTGTTCAGCAATAAAAAAACTCTTAAAAACAAAATCAAGGATTTTGTCCCCTAAAGATAAGGAAACTAGTTCTAAATTAATTGAAAAAAATTGCTAGTTGCAATCTAAACTCGGTTCGACTGAATACGCCTCAAAAATATCGCGCCAAAAAGTAGCGTTTTTCATATTTCCCCCAATACAAGTTACAGAAAGTTTTGAGAGAGACTTCGGTGCAGATTTGGTACTCAAAACCGTCTTAACAAAGGCAGTGTCGTGGTCTTTGTGCATATCTCTGCTGCTGGTTAGGGGGTTCATTGACGCTAAGAAAATGATCTCAACTTTTTGTTTATACTGCTGTTTTTCATGATAATTGGCAGCTCGAATGAGTTCATTAAATGTGCCGACGTTCTCTTCTGGGGCTGCATTTATCATTTGTCTCACAAGATAGTTAAGTTTTGGTTTGATTTCTTTCTTTAACCTTTTATCTGCAAGCGTACTTGAGCAACCATATCCCCCCATTTGTTCCGCAAGTTTTCCAAAGGCACCTTTCTCTGCACATCCGGGGATACAACTTGAGTATTTGCTTCTGATGCTTGTCTTTGTATGTTGAATAAGTGTTATACGGGAGCCAAAGTCTTTATAGATGTTTCTGAAATGGAATTTCAGCGCAGTAAGGACAGCTTCTTTGCCGGTTCTACTCGTGGTCGTTTTATTCATCCAGTGAATGATATAATGTGGCGATTTTTTTGAACACCAATCGTTTTTGGCTTGCACTCCATGTGCCGACATGAAAGATGAAGTTAACACTACTATGAACAAAAAAACTCTAGTCATTAAATAGGTTCTCGATGTCTTTAATTTTTTGTTTTGAGAAATATTTTGGGGCAGGAGATGAGCGTGCGGTTTGATTTGCCCGATAGTAAGCTAGTAGAGATTGATTTAGACCATTTGCAACTTGACTAAGGGTATTCTTCCTTTCTTCTTCTGAATTCTCTAATTTTCCTTCTAATCGATTAATTTCTTTTTCTTTTTGTGATGTATTATTGTTTTGAAATTCAATCTTTTTTTGGGAAGAAGCCTCTAAGTCACTCACAAGGGTTTCGTGGCTTTGCTTATGTTGGTAGAGCTTTTCAGAGTATTTTTTATACTCTTTTTCTGCTTTTTCATACTGAGGGTGAGGGTCATGCCGATAAAAAGAAGCAGCCGTTCCAACACAGTAGATGGCTAAATTGATAATTAGAAGGAAAATACCCTCGTTTCCTAGAGAGAGGTCTTCCACCGCTTTTGCTGTGAGATTAACAACCTCACCTGCTTGGCTTAAACCCAATTCTGACAATGGTTCATCACTGTCTCCTTGCAAACGAGCAAGACTTTGGCGGGCAACAGCTAGAAAATACATTATAATAAACATCAGTACATTGATAATTGTCAGTGCTGAGTAAACCTTGCTTACATTAGGTTGGATCTCTTTACAGGTTAAACCTTTTAGTTCTTTTCCCGTAGTATGCGCAAAAAATAAAAATATTACACCGGCAGCTAAAGCTAGAATAACGGCATATATACCTTCACCAAATCCAACAGCAGTAAATGAAAGTTGGTTAATCCCAATTTCAGCAAATGCTAAGCAAAATAGGAGGGGTAGATAAAATGAACTATAATGTGTCTCAACGGGGCGATTTAGTAAAGTTTGCAGATTTTCAACTGTTTTCTTTGAATTATTATGCTCTTCAAGTATGTATTGTCTTTCTGCAGATTGAGGGCCTTTCGTTCTATTTAGTTTGTCAATCTCAGCATTTTTGTCTGTTTGTAATTGTTTAATGTTAGAAACAATTTTCTGATCAATTTCTTGTTTTAACTCAGAAATTTGCTGGGTTATTTCAGAAACCTCGTTTCTATAGGCATCTAAAAATTTATTCCATCCACCCTGCGCACTATTAATAATCGCCTGTTCGTAGGTTCCGTAAGTTTCTGATTTTGAATCCGGCACGTCGTTTTTGCCATCTTCAGTGCCAGCATTCGAATGAGTTCTCAGTGCATTAGTATCGGGATTAATAAATTCCCCAACCGTTTGGTTTATTGAATTCAGTGACATCACGACCCTTCCTTGATTTTATACTATCATTATCTATTTTTTTAACTTCAATACAATGCCTTGAGCCTTTTTATGGCCATGCCTAGCGGCAATCTCTAGCCATTTAATTCCTTTTCTTATACTTCGTTTCTGTTTGAATAGTCCTTTGAAATAGATTTTTGATAGATAGAACGCAGCTTTGGGGTCACCTTTTATACTTACATCTGATAGAATATGTATAGCCTTTGGAATATTGATAGGCGTTCCCCAACCTTTTAAATAGTGTGTAGAGAGTAGCATTTTAGCTTTTTGGTTATCAGTAGTTGCGAGATCGATAGTTTTCTTGAATGATAAATCAAATTTTCTCTCTCTTATTAGTGCAACTATAGGTCTAAGAGCCAATAATTGATGGTTTTCTGGGCTTTCATCCTGATCAGGGGCTGTCAGAACACTTGCAACCTGTGTGTTCGGATGTCTTCCGTTTAAGTAAAAATCATCTACTAATGATGAATTGTACCAGCTAATTTGGCGATTGTTCGTTAATTGTGAGACCCTCAGTCCGGTTCTTCCTAAAACATTATTTATGCTAATTCCTGGAGTTGTAATATTTTCTGCCAAGGCCCGGGTGTAGGGACTATTCCCTCCACTGCCATCTGAGGCGGTTTTACCTGGGGCCGTGGCAAAACTGATGATGGTTCCAATCGGTCTGACCATGTCTGCTAAACCCACCTTGGCAGATTTAATTATTGAGGTCTCGATTGAGCGAGTTAACGGCCGGCTGCGGCACGCATCTATAAATACAAGTTTTACACCGTATTTAGCCCTTTCCATTGTGGCCATTACTTTATTTAAATTAATCGATTGGGAAGCATTGCTCATAGCTAGAGGTATCAGAACATTAACTCCATTTGTTTGGAGTCCGTGACCGGAAAAATAAAAGGCGACAGTGCTCGTGGGCGTTATCTGTGAGGCAAATTCAGAAAATCTCTTTCGAAAACCAGCATAGGTTAAGTCAGTATATCTTGATACCTGGAAACCGACCTTAACAAATGCTCTTGCTATTATACGTGCATCATTAATAGGGTTAGCAAGTGGTGCTTTTTTATACGATTGAACACCAAGAACAAATGCAATCCGCTTCTCAGCATAAGTTTTTGTTGCTGAAAAAATAATTGATACGAGCAGAATGAGTCCCAATAATCGGAAATACTTCATATATTTAGGATACTTTATTTATCATCTGAAGCCAAGATTAGCCTTTAGATGCGTTAAAATCGGAACCAGAATATCCATATAATTTTCAAGACTATATGTAAACTTGGGTCTAACTCAATCTTCCTTTGCAGGTTTCAGCACATATATCCCACCTTCAAATGGATAATACGCGACATCATATTTGTCAGGTGTTACGAAAGGATACAGAACATTCCTATACTTATCATCTCCTTCACACGTAATTCTTTGCACATAATAGGTGTCATGTGGCAGTCCAAGATGTTTCCTATACTTTTTAAATAATTTAAATTCTTTATTTGCCAGCAATTCCTCAAGCTTATACGTGTTATAAGTTTTGCTTTCACGCGCATTGACATTTGATTGAGTTGGGCAGTTATAAAATACACCTTCAGTCGGCATATACATTTCCCAAGTCTGGAATTTACCAATAATATTATTTGGTTTTGTATACCACTTTTCGCCCACAAAGTTAATAACTTCCCATTTGACGTTATCGACGGGTGCACTATGAGGTGAATTTGGGAACACAATTATTAGTATGAATATAAATAATATTTTTCTCATTCAAACATCTTTCGGAAAACAGAAACTAAACGGGTTTATTTTTGTTAATTACGCGATGGCAAATAATGCCATAAAAACCTGCAAAAGTGAATTTAAGCAGTATTCCTAACGTGGGTACAGACGTGGGTAGGATAATAGAATTATTTTAACACATTGATATATAATAATAAATTAAACTAATTTGAGGACTCTCTCTCAACACTCTTATTCTCAATGACGAAGTTCCTAGAAGCGGGGGTCGTACGATGCTATATTATAATATTTATCACATGACCCCGTGAATGGCGTAGAACAAATGGTAACTATAACTAACCCTAATAACCTCGCTGAAGCGGGATTTAAAACCCGGTTCGGGGACCACTGGCCGGGGACCAGGTGCGGGGCTAAGACACGTCGCGGATCAGCCTGCCTTAAACCAGCCCTCAAAAACAAAACCCGGTGCCAACTGCATGGCGGTAAGAGTACGGGTCCGAGAACTCCCGAAGGGAAGGCCCGGGTCATTGCGGCTAATACGAAACACGGACGACGGTCCATGGCCCATGTTTCACGGATCAAGGCTATCAATGCAGAGCTAAGGCGGATCACCAATGAGATGCGGCGGGGCGGGTTCTTACCCTGACGGGCATTACTACACTTTTTTGGGCAACCAAATCCCATCATCTTCCTAAATAAGGCAAATAAACCCTTTGTACAGCGCTATAAAAACATCGGCATCCCGCTCCGCCCCAGATGAGACTTGTTTCGCTGACCGATTGAATTCTGCGATAGTCATCCCAGTCCGGAATACACCAAAGATGTCCCACCGCGCTCCGCTTTTCTTCCGCAACGTCTGAGTTCTTTGCATGCCGGTCAGTTCGACCCGGGAAGCAGGATCAAAAAAGTAATCTTTTTTGAATGCCCGAAAGTCGCTTGCCGAGTTGAATTTCGATTTTATGGAAGCAAATTCTTTCTGTGAGCTGATTTTTTTGGTCATCTTTTTATCCTCGTGAAAAGGGGTTTCAGTTGGCCATAACTAACCCCTGTACTTCCTATCAGCACAGTCAGCATGAGGCTTAATGTTGTGAGTAATCTAGTCATGACCATATCTTGTCATAAAAATATCTGGATGTGAACTATCCAAGCTTCTTAGCTACTTCCTCTCTGACTTAAACTTGTCGTTCTCCCAGATACCCTTCAACACCTTGCCATTAGCTTGGGTGATGGTTCCTTCGCCATGATGAAGCCCATCTTTAAACCCCCCTACGTATTTCTCACCATCGGCATAGGTCAGGGTTCCAGTTCCATGTTCTTTTCCAGATCGCCATTGTCCTTGATATTTTTTGCCACTATTGAAGGTACGGGTTCCGATGCAGTTATTCCAACTGGGTTTGTATGTGCCGGGACAGGATTTAGGAGTTTGATTTTTAGCTATGACTTTAGGTTCAGTTGTAGGGGCTTTCCTCGCATACTGGAATATATTATTTCTCCAGATACCTTCTTTTACGGTTCCATTGGCAAAGGTAAAGGTGCCTTGTCCGTTTCTTTTGTTATTCTTCCACTCACCTACGTATTTATTTCCACTTTTGGCAAAGGTAAAGGTGCCTTGTC
>CAZXSC010000024.1:0-28744 GCA_964643045.1 uncultured Rhodospirillaceae bacterium | reverse complement strand
TAGTAGAAGGGAGCCATGAGTATGGCGGACCAGGTACATTCAATGGAAATAAAGCACAGTTCGATGGCAAAATAACATGTGTCTTCCATGGTTGGGCATATGACCTTGATGGGGAGCTATGTCACCTACCAGGCGCAAAAGATTTTGCCAAAGGAATGGTAAAAAGGGAAGAGGTTTGCCTTAGAAGGGCACTCATTGATACCTGGGAGGGATTTGTATTTATCAATATGGATATGGATGCAGAACCTTTGCTAGATTACCTCCATCCAGCCCCTGATAATTTAAAAGCTTATAACATCGGAAAAATGAGCATCCAGCGTCATTACACAACGGTTCTCCCGTGTAACTGGAAATACGCGATTGATCAATTTCAAGAAGGCTACCATGTTTGGGCAACCCATGTAATGGATCTTAACAATGTGGGCGCAGTATCGACAGGACCAGGCGGTCGACGTGTGGGCGAGAAAAAAGGCGGCAGTTATCCGCCGCCAGACAAAGTTGGAGCGATGACCGTCTACGAACAATTTGATCTCCACACTAATTTTTGGGAACCTGACTGGATATTAACTACAGGCCTTCCTCCCGGAGTTAAACTTGGTGATCTTAGTGATGACGATTACCCAACACCCCGTGAATGGGCGCGTAAGGCAATTGAAATAATGGTTATTCAAAATCGGGCGGCACAATATGAACTTGATTATTTTGATGAATTAAAAGATTTACCATTGGATATGCTCGGTCCAGACTTTATGGTCAAACTTCGGCGTGATTCCTGTGCGGCGCGTGGTATTGATTTATCTCATTTGGAAAATCAGCAAATGTTTGGTTTTCCCTGTGAGCATCGGATCTTCCCGAATATGCTGGGTCCGGCAGCCGGCAACAGTTTTGGTCTCTTTAGGGCGAGGCCTAATGGAGACGACCCTGATAGTATGATTTGGGATATTTTTTTCATGTTCCGCTACGGCGATGGAGAGGTGCCCCCGATTCACTACGAATTTATTCCGGATTGGAAGAACTACCCAAGTGATCGCATGCCTCCATCGTTTATGCAGGATTTCAGGACGACACCGTTGTTCCAGCAAGGAATGCATTCCAAAGCTTTTCCAGGACACCGCTATTGCAGACAAGAACAAAACGTTATCCATACGCAGAAGCTATTGGATCAGATTATTGGACTAGAATAGACTTTCTCGATTGGGTTAATAGGTATTAATCATGTCTGATAAAAGCAAGGTCGATCAAATTCCTATATTGGACCTTTTTCAATTTTACAAAGGCGATAAGGGGAGCAGGCGTTCTATGGCTGCCCAATTGAGATGGATCCAGGAAGAGGTTGGCTTTTATTACATAGTTAACCACGGCGTGTCATCCGATCTCATTGATCGGGCAATTAATCAAGTGCGTCAATTTCATTCGCTCCCAATCGCTGAAAAATTAAAATTAAAAGTCGATAAAGATACAACGGGATATATTCCGATTAAGTCTACAATATATGTTACGACAGACGCCGGTAAAAATGATCAATATGATT
Source organism: uncultured Rhodospirillaceae bacterium (assembly GCA_964643045.1). Classification (GTDB taxonomy): domain Bacteria; phylum Pseudomonadota; class Alphaproteobacteria; order Rhodospirillales; family UBA2165; genus TMED23. Next base: position 27,213 of record CAZXSC010000024.1, on the reverse strand, counting down.
TAAATGAAAACTACAGAATTGTTCGGGAAAGGCCCTCCGATCACCCGTCTATTTTAGCCGGGAGGCGATTTGCCGGACCCAATAAATGGCCGTCAACCGAACTGTTACCGAATTTCAGAAATATTATGCTTGAATACTACGCTGCCATGGAAAACTTGGGGCGCTCAATGTTACCGCTTTACGCTCGAGCGTTAGATTTGCCTGCAAATTATTTTGATAAATTTTTTACCGATCCGATGTGGTTTACGAGGAACGTTCATTACCCAGCTGTCCAGGCAGAAAAGAATCAATTTGGCATTTCTCCTCATTCCGATCATGGTTTTATAACTTTACTGCCTTTATCTAAGGTTCCGGGGCTTGAGGTTAAATCTCAAAGTGGTCAATGGATACCTGGAGGCTATGTAAAAGATGCAATTGTAGTAAACAGTGGTGATTTCATGAAAAAATGGACGAATGGCCGCTTTATCGCTACGCCTCACCGGGTTCAGCCTCCAAAGGAAGAGCGTTATATTTCAGCTTTCTTTTTTAATCCTAATTGGGATGTGTCGTCAGCACCCTTGCCAAATTGTATTGATGAAAAACATCCAGGTAGTTTTGAAGTAACCACTTTCTATGATCATCTGTGCAATTATGTTGATAGAAACTATACTCAGTCAACGGGTGGGCAAGCGAAAGACCCGACTGTCTTATAGATTTTATACAAAAACGGGTTCAATGTTGATGGATAATCTGTTGTTGTGACAGGGAGTATAGGGTCGCTTTGAGCCTGCGGCTCTCATGCTTGCTGAAAAGAGGCTAAAGTTGTCATACTGAAAAGCTATTAGTTCAGATTATTGGACTAGAATAGACTTTCTAATAAGGTATCAAACTGTTGTTGTATTTGGTCCATGTAGTCAGGAAGAGCCAGAACAGTGGCTGGAAACAAGACGATTAAGGCCAGACGGATTAAGTCAGCCCCAAAGAATGGAATGATACCTTTGAATATCGTGCTGAGTTCAACATCGGGAAGCATTGATTTGAGCACAAAAACGTTCATGCCAATTGGTGGTGTAATCTGGCCAATTTCAGCAACCACGACAATAACGATACCAAACCAGATGAGAATATTGGCCGGTGTTGTATTAAATAAGGTATCGAGTCCAAGTCCCACGACAAGCGGAAAAAAAACGGGTACCGTTAGCAAGACCAAAGCAAATGCACTGAACACGCAACCAAAAAGAATATAAAACAGCAGAATAATCATCAAGATACCCATCGCCGGGAGATTAAGACTTTCAATCCAGACTAAGGTCTGACCAGGTAAATCTGCTGCATTAATAAATGCAGAAAATACCTGCGCACCAAAAATAACAAAAAACAACATTGCAGACGTTCGAACTGATTTTCCAAGCGCCTCTTGTAAGTTGGCAAAACTCAACAGGCGCCGACCGAGTGCAAATGCAAGAGCGCCTATTACTCCAACGGCACCTGCTTCAATAGGGGTAACGAATCCAATATAAATACCACCCAGTACAAATAAGAATAAGACGACTACGCCCCATACCTTTTTTAGTGAACGAACGCGGTCTCCAATTGGAGTTTGTTTGCCTCGAGGGCCCAGTTCCGGTCTTAAGCGCGTCATTATATCAATCACGATAAAATAAGAAATGATGGAGATTAAACCTGGAACGATGCCGGCGATAAAAAGTTTTCCTATATCTGAGTTGGTGAGAATACCATAAAACACCAATAATACGCTCGGTGGAATTAGGATGCCCAATGTACCACCTGCGGCGATGGCGCCGGTCGACAGGCGATCATCATATTTGTAACGCCTCATGCTTGGCATGGCGACAGATGCCATTGTCGTTGTAGTCACGATGGAACTCCCGCAAACAGCCGCAAATCCTCCACATGCAGCAACAGTAGCTTTTGCGAGACCCCCCGGACGGTGTCCTATCCAGGCATTTGCCGTGTCATAAAGATCCTCCGACAGTTTGGACAAATAAATAATGTTTCCCATTAAAAGAAAAAGTGGCAACAAGGCAAAACCATAGGACAGCGAAGCCTCAAAAATCAAAGCGCCTGCAAGTGATACTGAAGCGTCAAGTCCTCGCAAAAACGCGAAGCCAAAGAAACCGGTTATAAACATCGCGACGCCCAGATGTATTCCGGCAAAAGCCATTGCCAATAATAACGCAAATCCTAAAAGCCCCGCCTCCATGATTAAGGCCTGGAACCTGGGGATTTTGAATAGTCCGACTTGTTATCTTTGATGGCGCACGACACTTGATAGAGAAAAACAAAAATGGTTAAGAAACACATCACAGCCATGATATAAGAAATGGGGGCCTGCCCTACCTCTAGGTCTTCACTGGCTATCAGATCTTCCGCTAGGCCGAAACCATGAAACAAAAGTAGATAAGAAAATAAAATAAATGTAAGTGCGGCAATACTATTGACAATAATTTGCTGGATTCGTTTTCCTTTAGGGCCGAGCAAGTTACTGGCGAGGTCAACAATTAAGTGTTCACGTGATGCCGTAACGAGCGGCATACCTAAGTATATCATGATCCCCATAGCGAGCGTAATTATTTCGTGGGCACCCAGGAGGGGTGCCGAGAAAAAATAACGGCCAACCACGTCAATGCAAGTCACAACGACCATGACGCATAAAAGGATGTTTGCGGCTGCAGTAACTGCCTTGTTAAGAGATCGGACGTACTGCAATTTTTTTATTTAACTCCCTCAATTTTGGCGAGCTCATCGCGGTAGAAATTAACAGCGGCCTTTCCGTCGATGCCGATTTTAGCGGCGTCTTTGATCCACTTTGGTTCAATTACAGACCAGCGTTTCCTCAGTTCAGCCATCGCTTTTGGAGGCAGTGGTATTTCCTGAAGACCCGCCTTTTTCAAGAATTTGGTTGATGCTTTTTCCTTTTTATCCCAACCAGCTGAGTATCCTCCAAATTTTTCTCCTGAAACCCCCATAATGGCATCGCGTGTGCCCTTGGAAAATCCATCAAATTTTTTCTTGTTGATTACGATGAATATCGACGTATTGCCAACACCGCCTGGAACGGGTGTTGCAAACTTTATAAACTTGGATAAACGGAATTCTCTAATTCCACCATAATTGGCCATGGTGCCATCAACAACACCACGGGAAAATTGTTCATAGGCAAACGGCAGCGGAATACCGACGATGGCCGCACCAAGGAGTTTTGCTGGTTTCACGAGTGAGCCGGACACCAGCATTTTTAAGGACCTGAAGCCTTTAATCGTTTTGATAGCTTTTTTTGAATTAAAGATCAGTGTTGGAGGGGGGGTTGTAAGCCCTATAAGTTCGACCCCCTTATATTCTGATTTTTTTGCAAATTTTTTAACTGTTCGCCATAAAGCAATCGATACAGCGCGAGAGGAGCGAGCGGCGAAAGGCAACTCTGAAATACGAGCCGTAACCGTTTTTCGAGGAGTGAAATGATGGAGGCCCATGCCGGTATCGGCAACTCCAGTAGAGACCATTCGAAGTTGACGGGGAATGGGTGCCAATGATGAAGCGCTGAACTTTATTTTGATTAAGCCTTTTGTTGACGTTGCAATTGCTTCAGACCACGGTTTTACAATAGTTGTAAACATTGAGATGGTGCGGGGTATATAAAGATTAAAAAGGAGTTCATTCGCTGGTCGCGAGGGCCCGGATTTTTTCTTGGGTCTGTTGGAAACTTCTTTTTTAGGGCAATCAACACCCTGGAAGAAGCCGGAAATTTCCTTGCCGTCTAGATTACCGGACTTATCGCAATCCATACTGTCAAAACTTCCCACCAGAGGACCAGCGGCTTCATCGCGTTCAATGCGGTTATTTTTGTTTTTATCACGCATTTTTGCAAGAGGCGGTAACTCCGGATCTTTTGCTTTTTTTGGACAATCAATGCCCTGGAAGAAACCGGTGATTTCCTTGCCGTCCAAATTGCCGGATTTATCGCAATCCATGCTGTCAAAACTTCCCACCAGAGGGCCAGCGGCTTCATCGCGTTCAATGCGGTTGTTTTTGTTTTTGTCACGCATTTTTGCGAGAGGGGGTAATTCAGGATCTTCTGCATGCGTAATAGTGCTCGGAAGTAGTATCCCACACAGTAATGAGATAAATAGTACTCTTCTTAATAATTCCATTTGCGACGTCCCCATTAATATATTTATTTTTTATCCCATATAAGCGATCAATGTACCCGAATTTTGGTTAAATCCTAACGTAATTTTTGTTATTTGAGCTGTCAGAAGATTTTTCTCAATCATTATTTCTATTTCTCCGCACATTCCCATACCGCTGTACTGGCTTGAAGATATTTTGGAACGTGACACAGGTATGGCATTAAAACCAATCTGACAGCAGGCGTCTGGAGGGTGATCAATAATTGCAATTACGGCGTCGTCTAGTTGATCACGTATTTGAGCCATCGCCGATATGGCACTCTCCTTTACTTCCAGACAAATATTAGGTTTTAGGTCAGACATTAATTTTTCTGGTAATTCGTTGTCATTTGTCATTTTTTCTGGCGGCGATTTCATTGGCAGTCATGCCAGTTGGGTTGTTGCCATAAGCCGGCCCCTTCGGGATATCCGGGATTTCTATACCCTTTTTGTGAATATACAATTCATCACCGTTTACGATTAAGTGGGCGCGAATTGGTGTTTCATTATGAACGACGTCGGATGCATAGCAGCCGTTTTCGGCATGTTTCAACAATTCAATGAGTTTCGATTTAGTCTCATCTGATTTCATATGTATCTCAAAAATCATACCTAGGGATGCCTGAACCAGGTCTACAATGTTAAATCTTTTTCTGTTATCCCAGAGTATGGTGGCTTCAACTTCAAGAGCTGTGTAGCGGATGTCCAGATAGCCTGCACTTTGCGTGATATGACTTGTTAAACATGCGGCAGCGCCGGCGGTAAAATATGCCATAGGGGAAGGTGCCGATCCGGTCCCTCCACGTTCAATTGGTTCATCAATTTGAAACGTATGACCTTCGGATTTAGCCTCAAACAATCTCTCTTTGATGACACGGATTTTTGCTTTGGGTGCGCCGATAGCCGGAATGTTTGGATTTTTTTTCATGCGCTCAGTGGCGTCTTCGTAAAAACCTTTGACTTTATCCCAGTTGATTTGAACCTCTTCTGTCATAATTTACCTTTTGTGTTATTTATGCGCTGCGTTTTTGAAAACGCTGATCAAAGGCTGCGATGAAGTCAGTAATACTGTCGGCCCGAAGATCTGTGTGATCTTTGAATATTTGTGCAGCCTGTCCTTCGTTGCGGTTTATCAAGACGTTCACCGGGAATTCGCACACCGGAGATAATCTCGTGCTCCAATATTTCGCGGATATGACTTGCTCTTGTAACCATGGGTTTTGCCTGAAAATATATTTTCGGTAGACACTATTATATAAATCGTCATACAATTCAATTGAATTCATAAGCTGAAATAATCGTGATAAATGAACGGGTTGGAAGAATGCACCGCTTTCCAAAGTTAGTAATTTTTTGTTTCTTGGCCTTCGCCATTTTCTCTGGCGATGTACTTGCCCAGAAGCGGGGCGGCACCCTTCGGGTTGCTATGAACAGAACCTTTAATGGTTTTGATACAGCAACAAGCCCTACGGTGTTCCCGACCAAACTCAACGTGCAGCGCGCAATGTATGAAGATTTATTCAGTCTTGATGATAAAGGAAAGCTTGTCCCCATATTAGGTACCGCGCTTAAAATTTCACTTGATCAAAAGCTCTTTACGGTAACTTTGCGAAAAGGTGTTAAATTCTCGAATGGTGAGCCATTTACGGCTCGCGCTTTCGTCGATCATTTCAAGCGGGCCATGAAGGCGACAATGGTTAATTTTATAAAAGGCCAAATCGGTCCTGTTAAGGATGTCATTGCTGTTGATGATCATACGGTCGAATTTCATATGTCGCGCCCTCATGCCGGTTTCAAAGCGGCGCTTTCGGGGCCGTTTCAGTTTTTCTGGGTAAATGCTCCAGAACATGCAAAAAATATGGGGCCGTTTGTGACCAAGCTTCCAGTCGGTACTGGCCCTTATATGCTTGATGATTGGGAACAAGGTGTAAAATTAACTCTCATCAGAAATCCCAACTACCGTCATCCTGAAAAGCAATATCTTGATAAAATTATCATGCCGCTGGTATCGCGTGAAGAGGCGCGGCTAAACGGGCTTAAAGCTGGCAACCTCGATCTTTATATTACCAACTCAGGCAAAATAGCCAAGCTTGCAAATAAAGATCCGGAGATTGAAGTTTATGGCCAGGTAGACCAAGGGTCGGGGATTGTTGCCCTTGATACATCCAAGCCGCCCTTAGATGATGTGCGAGTTCGAAAAGCTCTGGCTTACGCCGTTGATCGTAAAGTTGAGGTGCAGGCGGCGTTGGGGGGCGTCGGCGGTATTCTGGCGACCGATTGGTTTGGCCCAAAGTCAAAATGGTACTGCGGCGGCAAAACAAATTACCCGGAATATAATCCCAAGAAGGCAAGGGAATTACTCAAATCCTACGGTAAGCCTGTAAAGTTTAAACTGGCGGTTTTAACGTTTCCTGTTTTTCTTACAGGCGCACAGGTTTACCAGTCATTCTGGAAACGTGCGGGGATTGATGTTCAACTTGACCCCCGCCCACCCGGCGCCTCTTGGGTTTTACCTCTTTTGCGAGGAGGTTTTCAGTCATTTTTCTTAGGGATTGGCGGAGCACTAGACCCCGGTTTTCAGGCACAGAATTTACACTCCAAGAGTGGCGGAAATTTTTTTAAGTTCAGTCATCCCGAAGTTGATAAGGCGCTTGAAGCAACCTACCCTCCTTTTGATGACCAAAATAAGCGCAAGGAAGCATTCTGTAATTACGTGACAGCAGTTATCAAACATCAACCCTTCTTGCTGCGTTATCACAACACATTTTATTCAGTTTCAAAAAAATATGTGAAAGGCCCTAAAATGCCTATTTACAAAATGAGTCGTTTACATGAAATGTGGTTGGATAAATGAGCCTTATTTACTTCTTTAAGGATTAAGAAATTGAAACCCTTATTAGACCTTCCTTTCTTGTCGCACGGGCATGCCACATTAAAAGACGTCGAGGAATCAGTTCGATTTTACCGGGAGTTCCTCGGTCTGGATGTGGTCAAAACAAGCCCTCGAACTTTGGTGGCCAGGCTCGGCAGTAATACTGCAATTGTGGGTGTAACACTTGGTGAGAAAGGGCTCGCAAAGGCAGATCGCCCATGGCTCGTGAATGCTCATTTTGGTTTTGATTTTTCAACAGCCGATGAGGTTAAGGAAGCCCACGAGCTATCGTTGCAGCATCAAGAGGACTTTAATATTCAAGATGTGGGTAATTTGGCAGAAGACGATCAAGGGCTCTCTTTCATGCTGCTTGATCAAGATGGTAACTATTGGCAAATTTTGGAAAATCCTGTTGGTGGCTATAGTCGTTTTTTTGAAGATGAATGTGACACCAAACATGCTCTGGTTTCGTTTGCCGATGGAAAAACACCAAGTCAGACGTCAGTTCTTAAGCCACAATTTATGTCTCATATGACCTGTGAGGTCATAGATTTGGATAAATCGCAGGCACTTTATGAAGAAATGTTTGGCATAGAATGTGTTCGATTGGGTCCAAAGCGCATGCTTGGACGCCTTAACAGTGTTGCCGTCATCGATTTTATCGAGACGGATACTGAAATACGAGAGCATAAAATGCATAATCATATTGGTTTTGATGTGGCAGGACCTGAAATTGTAGATGCCGCGCGGGAAATAATAATTGAGAACCAAGATCAGTACGGTTTTGATGTTATCCACAAGACGAGCGGCAGTCACGGTACTTATGGGTTCACATTTTCCGATCTTGACAATAACGCGTGGCAAATTGAGGATTATCCCCGGGGGGGTTATTATTGGATGTTCGAACAGGGCGGGGATTTGCAGAATAAATTCCAGCCAAATGTTGGAAGGGTGGACGATTGGCACAAATTGGTTGACCCGGTCACTTACGAATATATCGGTGTAGAGAACAGATAATGGTTAAGAATAGACTGATATGGGATGTGATTATTGTTATGGCAGTCTTTTTTGCTGCCCGAGGAGTTTGTGCAGAGAAGTTGACGCCTTATCAAATTATGACCCATATGCAAATAAAGCTGGAAAAGGGTTTTACCCAGAAGGATCTGGACGGTTTTCGCAGCATCGTCCAAAAGCTGGATTTAGATACTAATGGCCATTTAAGCATTGATGAATATGCAAAAAATCCTCATTTCAGAGGCAATCCCCGCGGCACTCAGGGCTTTTTTCGTGCCGCTGATATGAATCAGGATGGTCAAATGTCCGTAAATGAGTATGCTTGGCAGCGTATAATTACTGATGAGGCACGCAAAATATTATTTGCAATGGATAGCAATCAGGATCGCCGGGTATCAAAATCAGAATTTCTAGAAAACAAAATTTTGCGTTCAAGAGACATTGCTGAAAAAATATTTGAAGCCTTCGATACTGATGGAAATGGAGAGCTTAATTTACCGGAGTATCTTCGAAAATGGAGCCGATGGGCAAGAAGTGGCCGGCAACTCGGGGAGTTGTATTAATGAGAATTGTAAAACAGGGAGACGATTAATGAAGAAAATGATTCAATCAATTATACTGGGAATGGTTGGTGCTTTATTCATTGCCACTGCAGGATTTGCCCAGACCAAAGGGGGCACACTGACGGTAGGCATGGATCGCCCCATGACCGGATTTGATTCTTCGATGAATCCGCGGCCGGAATACAATCGGCGGAATGCGATGTTCCCAGTTTATGAAGACTTATTTAGCCAAGGCGCCGACGGCAAATTGATTCCGGTACTTGGATCCTCGTTAAAAAGTTCACCCGACAAGAAGAATTGGACGGTAAAACTAAGAAAGGGGATCAGATTTTCTAACGGTGAGGCATTTAATGCATCGGCTTATGTTGCGCATTTCAAGCGCTATCAAAAGAGCAGGGCGTGGGGGTTTCTTCGTGGGATGGTTGGACCCATCAAAGAGGTAATCGCCAAAGATAGCCAAACGGTTGAGTTTCGTATGTTAAGGCCCTTTCCGGCGTTTGCTGCAATACTCTCAAATCCGGTATATCCAATGTGGGCTAACGCGCCTAAGCATTCTGCAAAAGTTGGAAAAGAGCTAAATCGTCAGCCGGTAGGCACAGGTCCCTACATGTTGTCAAATTGGACGCCCGGTGTATCTATTACTTATGTAAAAAATCCAAACTATTGGAATCCGAAGAGCCAGCACCTTAATAAAATTATATTTAAGGTAATTAAGGGCGAGTTACCACGTTTGAATTCAGTGAAAAGTGGTGCCATTGACGTCATGCTTACGCGTGACGGTAAGACAGCTAGCCAGGCCAAGAAGGATCCAAAATTGCAGGTTCTGACGGAATTGGTCGGGGGCACGACGACTATAGAGTTTAATACAAGCCGTCCTCCGCTCAATGATGTCAGGGTTCGGAAAGCGTTGGCCCACGCCGTCAATCGCCGCGCAGACCTCAAGGCATCAAACGACGGGTTTGGTATACCATCAACAGATTGGTTTGGGCCAAATTCAAAATGGCATTGTGGCGGCAAAACAGGATATCCGGAATTCAACCCGGGTAAGGCTAAAGGGTTGCTTCGAGCATACGGTAAGCCAGTTAAATTCAAGATGGTAACAATGCCAATAAAAAATTTCATTGTGGGAGCTAAGCTTCATCAAACTTTTTGGAAACGCATGGGTATTGAAGTTGAACTAAAAGTTGTTCCTCCGGGCCCCGCTTATTTTAGGGCTGTCCGTTCTGGTCGCTTCGACGCCTGGCTGGTTGGAATTTCAGAGGCTGTGGATCCGGGACTTCAAGCTCAGGCTTTTTTCTCAAAAAACCGTGGTAACAGCACGAAGTCAAATTTTCCAGATGTCGATGCGGCATTGAAAAAAGCCTGGCGCAGTTTCAGGGACGAAGAAACCAGAAAGGCTGCGTACTGCGATTATGTGAGGGCGGTTGTTAAACAACAACCTGTCCTTTTTCGCGCGCATAACAATTTTGCAATTATAGCTGGAAAAAAAGTAAGGGGGCTCAAAAAGTCAACTCTTACACTTACCCGTCTCCATGAGGCCTGGTTGGCGCGGTAGATTTAACAGCTTTTCAGGATGTTACACTACATACGCCGCAAACTACTTCACTTGATACCTATAACGTTTGCGGTGACGGCTTTGAGTTTCTTATTCATTGATCTTTTACCAGGTGATGTGGCGGATGCCATCGCCGGTGTTGGTACGGATAACGCTGTCGTTGATGAGGCGGTTGTTGCTGCGATACGAGAAGACTTGGGCCTGGATCGCCCCTTGGTTGTTCGATATTTTTCCTGGCTAGCGGATGCCTTTGCTGGCGAATTGGGAAAATCGTATCAGACGGGTCAATTGGTGTCTGACGCTATTGTTCTTCGGCTGCCGGTTACCCTTCAGCTATTGGTTATGGCTCAGTTTCTGGCTGTTTTATTTGCTATACCGGCTGGGATCGTTGCGGCTTATCGTGCAGGTAAGGTCACAGATAAATTTGTAACTACGTTGACGTTTGCCTTCCTGGCTGCCCCAAGTTTTATTATCGCTATTGTTCTGGCTTTTCTATTTGCAGTTATCCTTAATTGGTTTCCGGCAACGGGATATGTGCCATTTTCAACGGATCCCTTTGAAAATCTGCGTTCATTTGTACTCCCGGCTTTGGCCTTGGCGTTAATCGAATGGCCCATCCTTAGTCGAGTTTTGCGCAATGATCTTATCGAGACATTGCAGGAAAATTTTATTTCATTTGCAAAGGCCAAGGGGCTTAGCCACTCCTACATTCTTCTGCGCCATGCGCTCAGGCCTTCCTCATTTACCTTGATTACCATTGTGGGCATCCAGCTTGGCAATCTTATCAGTGGAGCCGTAATCGTCGAAAGTATTTTTGCACTTCCCGGGATTGGCACCTTATTGGTCAACTCTATTCATGCGCGCGAAATGCTTATGGTACAGGGTATTGTGGTTATAATGGCCGTCGCTTATGTCATCATTAACCTGGCCGTTGATATTTTATATGGTGTCCTTGATCCGAGGGTCCGCCAATGAGTGAGATACCCGCACAAGCCTTGCCAAGTGGATACAGCCGTGCCCTGGGCAATATTAACCTTGCATTATGGCTGCCAGCTATCTGGATGTTTTTATTGTTGTTTACCGTTGCCTTCGCTGATTTCCTCCCATTCCGTGGTCCGACCGAGAGTGATTTCACAGCATTGAAGGTGCGTCCCAGCCCGGAATTTTTTCTGGGCACAGACGTTCTAGGACGGGATATTTTTTCGCGGGTGATTTATGGTGCTAGAATTTCGTTGACGGTTGGCTTTTTTGCCCCGGTCATTGGTATGATCATCGGGCTCTTTTTTGGTATGATCGCCGGTTATTATCGGGGAAAGTTTGAATCCTTGGTTGTTGCCTTAATCGATATCATTCTTGCTTTCCCTAATATTGTTCTGGCCATGTGCATTTTATTTTTTGCCGGTGCCACTATGGCCAACTTAATTATTGTACTCTCAATAACGTCCATACCGGCAAATACCCGAATTGCACGAGCCTCCACATTAGTTTTCGCCAAGCGTGAATTTGTGTTGGCAGCGCGGGCTCAAGGTGCTTCCGATCTGCGTATTTTATTGCTGGAAATCCTGCCCAATATTATACTACCCCAATTGGCTTATATATTATCCTTTATGTCGATTGTCATCATGATTGAAGGATCTCTGGCATTCCTGGGGGTTGGAATTCCGCCACCCACGCCGACATTGGGCAGTATGATTGCCCAAGGATTTTCAGATATCAATACAGATCCGCACATTACTTTTTTACCGGCATTGTTTCTATTTTTGACGGTATTGTCGCTAAATTTAATTGGGGATTACTTGCGCAAAAAATTTCTGGCTCGCCAAGGCGCGCTTTAATAGAAAGGAAGAATTATGAACGCACAGGAAATATTAATTATTAAAGATGAATGCCGGGCGTTGTCGCTTCGGTATGGCCGATTGCAAGATGAACGGCGTTATAAAGATTTGCCGGAACTCATGACGGCTGACGGCACTTATACTCGTCTTGGCGAAGAATTGACGGTAGCTGATTTTATAGAGTGGGTTGGAACCATGCCTCCAAACAAAACCCGGCATTTTGTCACAGACATTGAGTTCAGTGACATCAGCGAAGTTTCCGCAAAGGGCATCTCATACTATACACTTTATCTTTATAATGGCGAGGAGAAGACACCTTACCCACTTGAAGGTCCGTTTGTGGTCGGCGAATATCATGAGGAATTTGTCAAAACAAATGGAGGGTGGAGAATTAAGAGCAGGGAAGCAAGGATCATTTTTCGAAAGGCCAAATAGGAGTTACAAATGAGTATCAATGGAATTGATGCAGTCACGTTTGGGGTGAGAAACCGGACCAAAGCGACGCAGTTTTTGGATCAATGGGGGTTAAAAAAAATTAAATCGGGTCAATATGGGGCGGACTATATCTGCGTCGATGGTACAGAAGTTAAGTTTCGTGATTACAAGAATAAAAACTTGCCTGGTCCTATTGAGGGCGGATCAACGGTGAGAGAAGTAATCTGGGGTGTTGAGAAAAAGAGAGAATTGAAAGAGATTGCTGAGGAGCTTTCAAAAGATCGTTCCGTCAAGGCTATGAAAGATGGTTCTTTGAGAACGGTTGATGATATGGGTCTTGGTATTGGCTTTCGCCTCTCCCAGCGTAAAAAATTAAAACCAAAATCATTAACGTTTAATGTGCCGGGTAACAACGTGCGTGTTGACAAGACTGCAACATTTTATGAGCGCGCTTACCCCCAGATGATCAGTCATATTGTCTTTGGTGTGCCAGACTGCAAGGTTATCGAAGATTTTTACGGACGCATTGGTTTTGTTCCGACGGATCGCTATCCCGGCCGTGGTGTTTTTTTACGAGCCGCCATGCGAGGTAATCATCACAATTTATTTGTAATGAACATCGAGAGTAAAAAAGCAAAATTCAATCACCTTGCATTTAAAGTGCAAGACATCCACGAGGTAATTGGTGGGGGGCAGTATCTGAATAAAAAAGGGTGGGAAACAGCAGTTGGTCCTGGCCGTCATTACATTTCTTCAGCCTGTTTTTGGTATATTTCAAGTCCAATGGGAGGGGCTTTTGAATATTGTGCCGATGAAGATATTGTGACAGAAAAATGGAAAATCCGTGAATTTGAAGTAGGTCCCGATAGTTTTTCTGAATGGACTTTTAATGCCGGTGAAAACTTTAAAGCGCCTACTGCCTCAAGCCGCGAAAAATAAAAAATTTTTATCATAGATACATTTAATAGATACATTTACGAGAGGTCTTGTCCGCCGTTATAAATAATTTAACGAACAGAAATTTGCTTTCGATGGCTAAACCTTTGTGTTAACCTATGTGGATTGGGAAGTCATCCAGGAGATAAAGACCGTTGGAATTTGTAGACGCCTCACTTAACGAGATACCGTGGTTTCTTACCTATATAGGGACTGCTGTGGTCCTGACCTTATTTTATGTTGTTGTTTATATATGGGTTACGCCGCATCCCGAAATAAAACTAATCCGTGAAAACAATATGGCTGCTGCTCTGGCGTTTTCTGGTAGTCTCATTGGTTTCTGCCTGCCTTTGGCAAGTGCGATTGCCAATTCTGTATCGGTAATTGATTGTGCAATCTGGGGCGTAATTGCGCTCGTGATACAGATTATCATATTTTATCTTGTTTGTTTGCCAATACCCGGGATTTCAAAACGAATAGAAAATGGCGAAATGGCAAGCGGTGTGTGGCTTGGAGCAGCATCACTTGCTGGCGGCCTTCTAAATGCGGCGTCCATGGTGAACTGATTAAAAGATGACTATTTACTGTTTATCCCAATTTTCTTTAAAAACATAGTTTCGCTGGAAGAAAGTAAAATGAAGGTTCGAAGTTCAGTTTCTATATCATTAATGGTCAGCGCGAGTTTGATAAGTTTGACGGCTTGCGATGAGCCAAAAGTAGATGCATCGGTATTCAAAAGTTTGGAGCAATGTAAAAAAGATCCGATGATGCGCTCCAGTGAGTGTGAGACGAGTTTCAAGGAAGCACGTGCCCAGCACACATCTGTGGCGCCGAAATATGCATCCAAGGCAGACTGCCAGGCAGACTTTGGTGAAGGCAAATGTGAGCCGGCGCCCTATAGAACGTCAAGTGGCGGGTCCGTGTTTATGCCTATGATGATGGGTTATATGATGGGCTCTATGATAGGAGGGCGACGATCGATGTTTTCTCAACCTCTTTATCGATCTGCAAAAAATCCCGGTACGTTTCGTACAGCGGATAACAGAAGTGTAGGATCGACGACCGGACGAACCAATGTCGCTCGATCTGCCACGAGCCGGCCGACATTTAAAAACAGTACGATTTCACGCGGTGGATTTGGCCGTTCCGGGCGTAGATTTGGATCTGCTGCAACTTAGTTCGACGTGATCTATCATAGATCAGGAATATCCCATGCAGCGCATTCCAGCAATTCAACGAGTTAATCTAGAACTTGCCGCAAAGGAACACGGTCTCGAATATACCGCTGGCCACGGTATTAGTGGTTGGGATGAAAGTGCTTACTACCAATTCACTTTAAGGCAGATAGAAGAAGACATAGAGAGTGTGGCTGAAGAGATTGAGGGTCTGTGTTTTCAGGTTGTTGACCGTGCTATTGGCAACGAATCTGTATTAAGTCGCCTGGGTATACCAGAAGCTTTCTGGGATTATATAGCCCAGAGTTGGCGTAACAATGAGAAAAACCTACTGGGGAGGATGGATTTTTCTTACGGCGGCAATGGCCCCGCAAAACTACTGGAGTATAATGCAGATACACCAACGACACTCTATGAGACGGCCGTATTTCAGTGGGAGTGGTTAGAGCATGCTTCAAATAATGGTCTCGTGTCTCAAGATTGCGATCAACTAAATGACGTCCATGAGAGTATCGTAGAGGCATTTTCAAATATGGGTATAGACGGTTTGTCCCATTTTGCCTGCAATCAGGAAATTGAAGATGATAAAGGGACACTTGATTATATAGCAGAATGTGCGCGGGAAGCCGGGCTGGAATGTTGCTCCCTGGATATGGGAGATATCGGTGTGGATGATCTGGGACGTTTTACGGATCTGGATAGCCGTAATATAACCACGCTGGTCAAACTTTATCCTTGGGAATGGCTTATGAGAGAAGAATTTGGGAGCCATATACCGACCTCTGGTGTGTTGTTCGTTGAGCCGCCATGGAAATCTATTCTTTCCAATAAGGGTCTTTTGCCTTTGCTTTGGGGTATGTTTGAGGGACACCCTAATTTGTTACCGTCATTCTTCGAGGATGATTCTGCGGTTAAGACGCTTGTTGATAGCGGCGATTATGTGCGGAAACCTTTAATTTCACGGCAGGGAGCGAATGTTGAAATCGCTCAGAATGGAAAGACTTTAATTCAGAGCGAAGGACCTTACGGCGAAGAACCCCATATAGTTCAGGCCTTTGAACCCCTTCCTGATATTGAGGGCAAGTATCCGTTAATCGGCTGCTGGATGGTCGCCAGTAAGGCAGTTGGACTATGCATACGGGAAGACAATACGCTGGTCACTAGCAAGGACGCCAGGGTTATTCCCCATGTGATATTAGGCTAAACATATTTAAAAACAAATATACCCTTTTTGGTATATTTAATTACAGAAACCTGCAACAGAAATATAATAATTTTGATTTATTCTCACGATTTTTCTGAGTGGTTATTGGATTGAAAAGTAGAAGATGATTTATTATGGCAAAGTATGTGTGATTGATGTCTGATGATTAGTGGGAATAAAATGTCTGATCAAGCCGACGGTACGTTCGATAACAAATATGGTATTGAGCTTATTTTGGATCTCCACGGTTGCGACGCATCCAAGTTTACCCGTGAAAGTATTCAGCAATATTTTGAACGTTTGTGTGACCTTATTGATATGAAACGTGAAGAATTGTATTTCTGGGATGATGTTGATGTGCCCGAAGAAGAGAGACAGACGTCGCCTCATACCCAGGGGACATCCGCAGTACAGTTTATTTTAACCAGTTCGATCGTTATTCATACGCTGGATCAACTAAAAGCTGTATACATAAATATTTTTTCATGTAAGGCATATGACCCGAAGATCGCAGAAGATTTTTCAGTGGATTGGTTTCGCGCGGGCGACCATACCGCCCGGTTTATTGATAGAGTTTAAGTGATTGCCAATGGACCTCATAGAAAAACAGATTGTAATCCCATTTTCACCCCGTGATCAAGGCATCTTCGGATATTTCCGGGAAGTTGTTTTATCAAACTTAAGGGACGATGAAATCCCGATCCGATTTTCTATTACCGAAATGAATGACACCCAATACCAGTGCGAGGTTGCTGTACTTGGTGGCCTGGATAAAGAAACAATTAAGAACACCGGTTCCATATTTGAGTTTGCTGAACGAAAGATAGAACGCGCAAGTTCCTTCAACGCTGCTTTTATCGTGCCTACTGGTATCGGAGCGGAGATTGGTGGTCACGCGGGTGACGCAACGCCGGTAGTAAAGGCGCTCGCGGAGATTTGTGATCACATTATTACACATCCAAACGTCGTTAATGCCTCTGATATCAATGAAATGCCTTCGAATGCGTTTTATGTAGAGGGGAGTGCTATCGATAGACTTTTGATGGGAACGGCTGGCTTGCAGCCGGTGCGTTCTAATCGGGTGCTCGTAATTATTGATGATCACGAGATCGAAATGTTTGCGAATGACACTATTAATGCTGTAAGTGCTGGCCGCGCAACATATGGATTAGATTGTCCGAAAGTCGTGAAACTTTCCCCTCCTCTTACAATGAAAGCCGAATTCGCGAAGTCGGGAAGAGCGGTGGGGTGTATTGATGGATTTGAACGTCTCCGAAATGTCATAGATGAGAACAAAGAAAATTTCGATGCAATCGCTATTGCATCGGTTATAGATGTTGATGACCAATATCACGAAGAATATTTCCATCGCGATGGAGCAATGATTAACCCTTGGGGTGGTGTTGAAGCCATGTTAACGCATGCGGTGTCCCTGTTATATGAAGTCCCAGCCGCTCATTCGCCCATGCTGGAAAGCCAAAAAGTTGCTGATTTTGATCTTGGATTGGTTGAGCCGCGACTTGCGGCGGAAGCTGTTTCCTTGACATTTGTTCAGTGTATGTTGAAAGGCCTGCATCGCAGTCCCCGTATTGTAACGGATCCTGCGGTCATGAGCGAAATGGGTCTAGTTACTGCCTCGGATATATCCTGTTTGGTTATTCCTGATAAGTGCCTGGGACTTCCCACATTTGCGGCTCTCGAACAGGGTATACCTGTAATCGCTGTGCGTGAGAATAATAATGTGATGCAGAATGATTTGGAACAACTTCCTTGGAAGCCGGGTCAATTAAATATTGTGGAGAATTATTGGGAAGCCATTGGTGTAATCAGTGCATTAAAAGCCGGCATCAAGCCGGATTCATTGCGGCGGCCATTGTCGGCAACCCAGATTGAAAAGGTTCATCTCTAGTTCCCACAAGGTTATTGAATCGCTAAACAGTAACGATATCTAGATGGAAAAATCATAGAGATCATAGAAAAAATATACGGTGATCGAACAGCTAACTATTATTATAAAAATCCTCACATAATTTTGTGGCAAGTACCGGGAAATCCGTGCTGCAAGGTAACCCCCTGTCATTGTCCCTATTAAAACTGTTATGCCCTGGATCCATGCAATTGAGTCATTATAGGCGAATAAAGCTATGGCAACGATGGATGCACAGAATGAGATGAGAAGTTTCAATCCATTCATGGCACTGATATTCGTGTAACCGGAAAGTGCCAGGTAACTTAAAGCGATGATACCAAAACCGGCGTTGAAAAAACCACCATAAAAACAAATCAGGATTAATAAAGCAGGCGTTCCAATTTTGCCGACGAACGAAATGTGTTTATTCTTTTCGCCTAAGTTACGGAAGACCTGATTTAGGTTTTTACCAAAAACGAAGATAAGAGTAGCAAATAGCATTAACCATGGAATTATTTCGATAAATATTCTTTCGGGTGTTTGAAGAAGCAGCCAAGCTCCTGAAATGCCGCCAATAAAACCACAAACTAAAAATTTGTATATTGATTTTGTATGTGATTTTAGATCGTTGCGAAACGCGTACATCCCACTGAGGTAACCGGGACAAGAAGCAAATGTATTTGTGGCATTCGCCATAACTGGCGGTACGCCAACAAATAAAAGAGCCGGGAATGTAATAAAAGTACCGCCACCAGCAATCGAATTAAGCGTACCTCCAAAAAAACCAGCGAGAAAAAGAAACAATAACTCAAACATCATGGCACATTGTTAAATCATCAATCACTTATAATTAGCAATGAATATTTGCTCTTATAAATTATCCCAATTCTGTGATATCAATGGATTTTGAGGGAGCGTCGGCGTCGCGAAAAATTTTCTGTCCACCTTCCTGAGTTACATCAGGGCGTTCATAAAAGAATTCGAGGCGATTACCATCCGGATCATAAAAATATACCCCCCAACCGACGGCGTGATCTACAACCCTGTCAATTTGAACGCCTTTGCTTAATAGGCGCGAATGGAGCCTTTTTAGTTCTTCGGTGCCACCTTCAATCATCATAGAAAGGTGATGAAGACCAACTGACCAGGGCACATGTTTTGCTCGTGCTTTAATTAACGCAATATCATGGTGGTTCCCTGCGAAGGACATAAAACAACCTGTTGATGCACGAACGACGCACTTTAAGCCTAAAACATCTTCGTACCAATCCGCTGACTTTTCTGGATCAGTCACAACGAGCGCAATATGTGCTAGACCACGATAACTCGGCGGTTTATCTAAGTCCATTTCAGCCATAATTTTTCCTTCCATTCCGCTCCGTACCAAATCGATAAGTTATTAATTTTACGAATACATTTGTTTCAGTGGTCCCAACTTAGCTTAAGAAGGAACCCAAGCTAGGGCACAAATTTCACTAAACTCCCGCCAATGTTTTACAAAGGTCTGACCCGCATCATAGCTTTCATATAATTCGCCAAACTTTGTCCCCATTAAAACATGGTTTGGATCTTCTGGATTTAAGCCGAATGCCCATGGGCAAGACTTGGGTGTGGTTTCAATATTCACAGGCTTCCAATATTTTCCGCCATCGGTAGAACGATGGACCAAGCCAATGGTTCCGGGGGTGCTATCTGAAACAGCATGAAGTAAAGTTCCATCACCATCATGTATTGTTGCGACGTTTCTTGAGTAGCGATAACCAAACTGTTCTTTTGCATTAATGCAATTCCACGTTTCTCCATTATCCTCTGATATGTGAATTGCTACAACGGTTGAAACGACGATCCGCTTGGGTGAGCCGGGGACGACCACAACATCGTGAATATCGCTGTTCATCATGTTTTGTTCCTGTAGTTCGGTGTCGACACGTCGCCAGTTTTCACCACTATTTTCACTATGGTACAGCCCTCCCTCTTCTACACCAGCCCAAATATTGCTGGGTTCTTCGGGATCTATCGCCATAGCTAAAAGTCGAGGCTTCGAGACGCCGGCACAATGCTCTGGGAATGATAACGACAGTCGTTTAAAAGTTTTGCCACCGTCGGTCGATCGAGCGGCAATTGCTCGTGTTGGTGCGCCAGTTCCCACATAAATATTATCAGGGTTATTTGGATCGACAACAAGCTTCCAGACAGCGTAGTTATCCAAAAATGAAGAGAGCCGATGCCAAGACTGTCCAGCATCAACGGATTTTGCGATGCCGTTCTGGAAGCCTGCAAAGAGTGTGGCCGTTTCATTTGGATGAAGATTGAGGGTGCGGACAATGTCATCGTATTCAATATCTTGATAGATGGGCAATCGGGTCCAGTTCTCTCCTTTATCTGTTGTTTTCATAATACCTTGCCCGCACGTCGCAACTAGCAAGGTGTGAGAGTTAGTCATGTTGAATTCACTTTCCTTACGCTCCTATACAAAATATATACCTAAAGCGAAATATATCGAGAAATACCGCCATCTAATCCTATTGATTCTCCAGTTACGCCACTAGCTAAGGATGAGCTCAAAAATACAATCAAGGAACCTATTTCTTCTGGCATTAACACGCGCCTGATTGGGGTTCTATTAATATACTCTTGTTCAATTTCTTTTGGTGTCCGGTTTTCGTTTTTTGCTCGCATCTCGTAGAGTTCATGAATGTGCGGGGTCTCGATTATACCCGGATGAATAATATTAACAGTGATACCGATTGGACCAACCATGTCAGATAATGTTTTAGTAAAATGGCTCAGGGCGGCATTGCGCATACCACTCAAGGCCATGGTTCCTCGGCCTGTCATTCCGCCAATATTAATAATTCGTCCGAATTTGCGTTTTCGCATATGGGGGATACAGGCTTGTACCATACGAAAGTAGCCAATTACTTTGGTATTTAAATCTTCGAGGAGTGCCGCATCTTCCGCACGTTCAATTTCGTTCCGTACGAGGCCACCAGGAGCTGCAGCTCCATTGATAAGTATATCAAGGTGACCAAATTCAGAGATGACGTTTTCAACACCGGACTTTACGGATGTCCAATCAGTGGTATCCAGCGATATAGCAATAACGCGGCCATCGAAACCTTTTTCATTAATTTCTATAGCGGTCTCGTCGAGTTTGCCCTGATTACGCGCGCAGATTGCGACATTTACGCCTTCCTCGGCCAGTGTCTCGGCCACCGATCTTCCAATACCAATGCTTCCGCCGGTTATTAGGGCTGTGCAACCCTTTAGGTCCACATGCATAATTCTTCCTTTTCGTCTTTAACTTATTTTATAAACATCTTTTCAAATCAAACTTCAAACAAATCAACCTGAAATTAAAGGGGATAGTTGTTCCTCTGAAAACATCGCGGTCGTTTCAAAAACTGGAAGTTCTTTAATAAAAGATTGTACATGCTGTTCCGTTAGGTGTCGCACTTTTTTAATATCCTTAGAACGCATTGCTGATAGAATTTCGGCATGTTCGTCAAATGCATCGGGCAGTCTCGGTGCAAACGAATATGCCCCAATAGCTACTGTGATATAAAAATCCATTCTATCCCATAATGGATAGGAAATATCCGTCATAACCGAAGAACCAGCTACTGTATGTACGCCTGTGTGAAAATTACGATTATGACGCCGATAGATCTCAGATTTGCCGTCATCCGTTTCAGCTTGATGCCATTTGTCATAGTCATCAGTAATGAGCTGTTCCAAGTTCTCAAGTTCCGCTGATTTAGCTGTTTCTGCCGTCCGTGAAAATATTGCCGCTTCAATCGCCGAAAAAATATAAAGAAAATTTATAACATCATCTTTTTTAGGCGTAATTACTGTCGATCCTACTTGTGGGATTATTTCAACGATTTTCATTGTTTCTAATTGTTTTAGCGCCTCGTTGACCGGCTGACGACTGATGCCCAATTCTTTAGAAAGTTTGGGAATTGAAATTGTATCTCCTGGCCGCAGAATACCAGAAAAGATTTGAGAACGAATTGCTTCCAAAGCCAAGTCACTGCGGTTCATTATTTTCTTACTCTTTCGTCAACGTTAATCAATTATGGTAATTTTTGGTTCCCATCCATAAACTCTTGCCATTCTTGGCACTTTCGAGGGCCTCTTCCACCAAAGACAGGCATTCGTCCCCCTTATAACCCAAATAGGTATTTGCAAGATTCCTGTTAGGGTCGCCTGAATAATACCGTTCATATTGCAGTTGGCGCATGCCAAATGCGTCTCCCGTCAGATCCCAAGCTAAATTAAAAAGGGATATCCTATCTGGAGCTGAAATATCACCTGCTCCAACGTAATATTTTAGAATATCTGGGCCAATTTCCGCAGAATCAATATCATTTTTGGATGGATTCATCGTGAGCCCACCAGCCCCAAGTTCTCTGAGGATATCGATAACTTCAGGATACGCCCTCGGCATAAAATTGCGAATAGCCAATAAAGGTTCAAGTGCGCAATACGCCTGGCCTTTTTCATTAATGACGACGTTTGTTTCGGCTGCGAGTAAACAGCCTTTTACTATTTCAAGAGCACTGATGCATTTACCGAGTTTTTCTTGTACACCCAGAAATTGATCAATTTTGATTGAGCGTGCTAAATGAATTGCGGTACCGACAGCGAGAGACATTTTTGCAATCCCCCGTACCGCCGTTTGATGGGCTGCATGCTGCCGCACAAAACTTTTTGTATAAAGGTCATTAGAGGCGTCAACATCGTTATAAATGAAGACGCGCTCCCAAGGAACCACCACATCATCAAAAACGACAACAGCATCAGACTCTTCATAACGAGCGGCCAAAGGGTGGTCAAAAATATTATGCTGTCCGGTTGAATAGGGGCGACGGCATATAATTTTTAGACCGCCGCTATTAATGGGAATTGAGAACATTATTGAATGTTTTACGTCTTCAGGTTTTAACCCGGGCAAACTATAAACCAATAGTTCATCGGCAACGGGAGCAAGAGTAGCCAGCATACGCGCTCCTCGGAGTATTACGCCTTCACTCGTTTCTTCAGCCACCCCCATGTGCAGAAACTCATCGTCCTGTTTTGAGGAGGTTTTTGACCTGTCTGATTGCGGTGGAATTAACGCGTGAGTGAGAAACAGGTCATTTTCGCGAACATATTCAAAGTAATTGATTAGTCTTTCTGTGTATTCCGGCCCACATTTATCGAAAAGATGAGGTGATTCAGCAAAACTCATGAGCATCGTAGATAGATAATCTTGGGTCCTTCCCATCATTCCGAAGGTAGCATTTGCAATTATCTTAAATGTGGCGGAACGTTTTTTTATATCTTCTTTAGATCTCGGCGCTAAAAAGGCTGTTGACACCAAATCGCCAGTCGATGGGCTCTTGAAGGACATAACATCCTGAAATTCTGGGTCATGCTGCAGATCGTATAACCGTGCAATTTCCCTAATTGAAGCTGCAAAAATTGGATGACCTATAACGTTGGTTATATGCTCTCCATTTATCCAAACGTCACGAGGTTTGTTGGACAAACCCTGCCTATATTGGTCGCCCGTACGTATACCCATTGTTGCCCTATCAAATTGATAAAAATCAATATTACCTAACTAACATACTAGTATATTTGAAGTTTGCAGGTCAATATGCGCGTAAACTTCACCTTTAGCGGTGACATGGAAAAATTTAATGGGTCGACGCGAAAGACTTATCACAGGGGTACTTCAATAAGATAAGGACCAGGTTCAGCTATCGCGCGACTGAGGCTAGTCTCCAATTCCTCAAGCGTATTTACCTTGCATGCGGGGACGCCAAAACCGTTAGCCAAAGCCACCCAATCCAAGGGTGGATCATCGAGACTGGTCATTCGATCTGTAATACGGGCCTTTGGATCGATGCCGGCTCGTTCAAATTCGACCCGCAATATTCCATATTTCCGATTGGAACATAAAATTGTGACGACGTTTAGCTGTTCCCGTGCCTGCGTCCAAAGAGCCTGGATGGTATAGGCGCCTGACCCGTCCGCTTGAAGATTAATAACTTGACGTTCCGGACATGCAATAGCGGCACCCGTTGCGACAGGCATTCCCTGACCAATCGCTCCGCCAGTGTTGGTAATGAGTGTGTGTGCGGCACCTGCGGGCGATGCGGTGTAAAATGGGGGTGTAGATGTCGCACCTTCGACTACAGCGATGGAATTTTCGGGCAGCAGAAAGGCGACCATTTCCCCACAAGACTGAACATCAAGTTGCCGGGTTACAGCGGGTCTATTAGGGGGCTTGTTACCAGAAGTTCCAATTTTTGCCGCGCCAATAGCCTCTGCCAAGGACACAATTGCACCTTCTGCATCCTCGGAAATTGATGCAAGTTCAAAAATAGAGTCTTCGGGAAAGAGTTTACTGGGCAAACCTGAAACCCCAAAATAGGCAACGGGCGCCTGAGAACCAACAAGAATGACTGCCACCGCATTTTTTAGCACTTCAATTCCCATTTCGGGAAAATAGGGAAACCGCTCCGGCACATAAATATGAGATCCTCGGTCCCAGCGGGCGGGAAAAGTCTCTACATAAATTTTAGCATTCAACTTCGTTGCGATCTGTGCAGCAGCATTCTGGCCGCTCTCTGTCAGGGCATTCGTGCCGAGCAAAAATAAAATTTCACCGTTTTGTTCAGTGAGACGTTGGGCTAATTGCTCGACCTTCTTATCATTAAATACACAGCGGAGTTGAGGATTGTCAGCGTGTATTGTGCCAGAAATTTCAGTTTTGGCCTCCTGTACATCCGTAGGAACAACCAGGGTAGCAATCTGGCCGGGGGCCGTCATACAAACTTTCATACCTTCATCTAACTTTGTTATACAATCGTCAGCACTTGTTGCGTAAGCAAACCAATCTGATACGGGCTTTGCTAATGAAGGAATATCACTTGCCAATGGAGGGTCATATTCAACGTGCCAGGTTGCATGGTCGCCAACGATATTCAGGATCGGAGTGTGCGCTCGGCGTGCATTATGTAAATTTGCAATACCATTTGCAAAACCTGGCCCAAGGTGAAGAAGTGTCATAGAAGGTCGTCCAAGCATACGGCCAAAACCGTCGGCGGCGCCGGTGCAGACACCCTCAAAAAGTGATAAAACAGGGCGTATAACCGTTATTTTGTCCAACGCTCCAATCATGGCTAATTCTGTGGTACCGGGATTTGTGAAACACACATCAATACCTGATGCAGTGGCACTTGACATCAGTGCGTGGGCTCCATTCATTTCTGACCTCGTTTTCCCGATAAACCTGATTTATAGAGCTCTGCCAAGAATGGCTCAAGCCGCGCCATGAATTCATCAAAATTATCGTCATGAATGTAGTGTGAAGCCTCGGAAATTTCAAAGGTCTGTATATTTGAATTTCTTTGAGCCATCTCGGACATTACTTTTGTAGATAGAAAATCAGAATTCTCACCCCGAAGTACCAACGTCGGTACTTTTAAACTTAATACAGGTGGCCATAGGTTCGGAATTTTTGATGTATCGGGATCAAGTCGAGCTTCAGCGATACCTTCAAGGTCATAACGCCAACGCATGCTGCCGTCGTCATTTTCGATCATCATGTAATCCAGCCTTTGCTCAATAGCTTCATCCGGCGCTCCGGGTCGAGCTCTCTGCCAATATAATTTAGCTTCATCGCGAGATGAAAATTTTCGCGGTGTCGTGTTCAATTCCTGCTTAATTCTCTTTGCGCCGCTTGATCCAGCGGAGGATCCAGGGCCAATGTCTTCAATTACGAGACCTTCAATACGCTCGGGAAACATTTGAGAAAATACGAGTGCCGTCGTTCCTCCCATCGAATGACCTAGCAAGATAAATTGATCAAGGCCCAATCCATCAACAACATTCTTTAGGTCTTCAACATAATTTGGTGTAAAATAATCAGCCGGTGGCGCCCAATCACTTTTGCCGCGTCCTCGCTGATCAAGTGCCACGACGTGGAACTGTTTTGCTAAAATCTGTGCAACCCGATCCCATGTTTTCGCGTAAGCTCGCAAGCCATGGAGCATAACAATGGATGGTGCATCGCCTTTGCCCCATTCGACGACATTTATTCTTACCTCTCCTGAAAGGATAACTTTTTCGCGACTGGGGCTGTGAGAAATCTGAACGTCATCTGACATTCAAACAAGCCCGTCTTCGCCTGTTATGTCCTCGGCGGAAAGGCCCTCTAATCGCGAATGAATACGTCCTTGGGTGGCAACAGCAAATAAAATTACAATTTCATCTTGAGAGGGAGCATCATCAAAGGAGGCTGTAATTGTATCATAATGCGAACGCACGTAGAGCGCTTCCTTATGAGCCAGAGGTATGTCAATCGATGTGCCAGGGACGCCGCGTTTTCCCGTTGATGGAATCCATGATTTAGCGTCACCAATAGCGGCTCGAACCGGATTTGCAAAAGTGGTGGTTAAAAATGCGTTGCCGTGTTCATATTCGCCATTAAGTCCAACAATGCACGCCTTACCATAGCTTTCGGCATCACGGCCTCCCAGATTTTCAACAATGCGACGACCAAATTCATGGCCAAGGTCGGCCGTATTGTCAAAAACAGATGACAGGTCTTTCTCAAAACGACCCGAAAAGGGATTCTTGAGTGTGGCGCCCACTACAATTTTGCGCTGTGGATACTCCAGACCGGATGTCTGCCATGTTTCATTGGTTAATACATCCTGGGTTTGTGCGTACCAACGCCGGATTTCAAACGTTCCAAATTTGTGTGAGTAGGGTTTTTCCTCATATACAAGATCTGACATATATCTACCTTCTAGCTTCCACTAATTACCTTGGGGAATAAGGTTACTTATAAATGATGCAATACCTGGCCGATAAAATTCTGGGCACGTTCGGAAGCCGGATTGTCAAAAAAGGCGCCGGGGGTATTTTCTTCTATTATCTGGCCTTCATCCATGAATATCACACGGTCTGCGACAGTTCGGGCAAAACCCATCTCATGAGTAACAACTAACATCGTCATGCCTTCCTGAGCAAGGTCAACCATCACATCCAGAACCTCCTTGACCATTTCCGGATCCAGTGCGGACGTAACCTCATCAAACAGCATTATTTTTGGCTTCATACAGAGCGAACGGGCAATGGCAACGCGTTGTTGCTGTCCACCTGACAACTGTCCTGGATATTTATCGGCCTGGTCGGCAATTTGAACCCGTTCAAGATAAGTCATGGCGATCTCTTCTGCATCACGTTTAGGAACACGCCGAACCAAATGCTGACCAATAACCAGATTATCTTTCACGGTCATATGCGGGAATAAATTAAATGACTGAAAAACCATGCCAACTTCAGACCGGATTGAGTCAATATTTTTGAGATCGTCATTCAATTCGATGCCATCAACAATGATTGTCCCTTTCTGGTGTACTTCAAGTCGGTTAATACAACGTATGAGAGTTGATTTTCCCGAGCCTGAAGGGCCACAAATGACAATCCGTTCTCCCTTGGTAACGCTGAGGTCAATGTCACGTAGTACGTGAAAATCACCAAACC
>CAZXSC010000023.1:0-29193 GCA_964643045.1 uncultured Rhodospirillaceae bacterium | reverse complement strand
ACCGTAAGTAATGGCGCTGTCACCATAAATACAACCAACAACACAAGCATAACATCAACCATTGGTGTTACGTTGATGTCAGCCATAGGGCGAGTTTTATCTCGCCGCTTTAAACTGGGCCGATGCCCGTTCCTATCTCTTCTTTCAATTGCCACCGACATGTTATTTGCGTCCTTCCATTTGACGCAAAATTATTGCCGAAAACTCATTAGAAAAATCATTAAGTCGAGCTGCGTATCGATCTAAATCTTTGGAAATTTTATTGTATGCTACCACCGCTGGAATCGCGGCTACCAGACCAAGTGCTGTCGCAAACAGCGCTTCGGCTATGCCAGGGGCGACAACCGCGAGGCTAGTATTTTTCGTAATTGAAATAGCCTGAAAACTATTCATTATACCCCAGACAGTTCCAAACAATCCGACAAAAGGTGCAGTTGAGCCCGTCGATGCAAGTATCGTCATTTGGCGTTCCACCCGCTCAATTTCGCGGTTCACGGTTACATCCATTACCCGATCTATGCGTTCCATAAGGCTAGAGCCGCTATCTGGACCCCCACCAGAATCTATAGAACGCCTCCATTCTTTCATTGCCGCTGAAAATACTGCCGACATTGGATCCTCTGGTTGTACCCCTATACGGTCATAAAGCTCATCTAGCGAGCCCCCTGACCAGAACTCATCCTCAAATTCTTGGGCTAGGGTATTTAATTTTCTTAGTCGCGTGATTTTTTCAACTATTATTGCCCAACACCAAATTGACGCTATGAATAAAACGACCATAACAGCCTTCACAATAATATCGGCTTTCAAAAACAAAGCCCAAACGGAGAAATCGGTCGCTGCAATGGCTCCTGCTATCTGGGTTGCTTCTACTGAATTTCCATCCATCTTAAACCTCACATTCAGATAAATTCAAACCAGTCATCATCTTGTATAGCCTGGGTGGAAGGCGTTTTACGCTTCCATTAGAACCGACACACGCGAGTTTTACATCAATGATGACGATCTCTTTTTTATCTTTTTTGATTTTTTGACGCATCTTAATACTTGCTCCTCGAACCATTAAAATTTCAGTTTCAATTTCTAACAAATCATCAAGCTTTGCAGGTTTAAGGAATTCGACATCACACGAACTTACCACGAAACCGATACCGTAATTTTCCTTCAAAGTTTTATGACCGAACCCAATCTCACGCAGCATTTCTGTTCGTGATCGTTCGGCAAATTTCAAATAATTCGCGTAATATACAATTTCACCCGAATCAGTATCTTCAAAATACACCCTAACAAAAAAATGGTGCTTGCCATGTGCTATTGAATTGGATGGAGAAACTACTTTAGTCATGGACGCCCATTTCTTCTTCAACACCCAGCAATTCCATTTGTTTAAGATTCTCTGGAGTCTCAATACCAAGATGTCGGTATGCACCTTCAGCCAGCATACGACCTCTAGATGTACGCAAAAGTAACCCTTGCTGAATCAAATAAGGCTCTATCACTTCTTCGATAGTATTACGCTCTTCAGAAAGTGCTGCAACAAGCGTCTCAGCTCCAACCGGCCCACCCCCATAATTTTCAAAAATACATTTTAGATAGCGCCTGTCCATAGCATCCAAACCGAGAACATCAACATCCAAACGGGTCAATGCCGAATCTGCAAATTTTGAATCAACTTTGATATTTCCCTCCACCATTGCAAAATCCCGCACTCGCCGTAAAAGCCGCCCAGCAACCCGCGGGGTGCCACGGGAACGACGTGCTATTTCAACTGCACCGTCACTAGTTAATTCAAATTTTAAAATATGTGCACTGCGGCCAACAATGTCCTGCAATTCATCAGGTGAGTAAAATGTAAGACGCAGTGGAATGCCAAACCGATCTCGAAGAGGTGTCGAAATTAATCCGGAACGGGTCGTTGCCCCGACTAGAGTGAAAGGGGGCAAATCTATCCGAACCGATCGAGCTGCCGGACCTTCGCCAATGATGAGGTCAAGTTGGAAATCTTCAACAGCAGGGTATAATATTTCCTCTACCGCAGGGCTAAGGCGGTGGATCTCATCAATAAAAAGAACATCGCGAGCTTCAAGATTCGTCAATATGGCCGCAAGGTCACCTGCTTTAGCAATTACGGGGCCAGAGGTAGCCCTAAAGCCGACCCCTAATTCTCGCGAAACAATTTGTGCTAGGGTTGTTTTACCAAGGCCAGGGGGGCCAAATAATAGCACATGGTCCATAGCCTCCCCGCGGCCGCGGGCTGCTTCAACGAATATTCGCAGATTACCGCAAACAGTTTTCTGTCCAACAAAGTCATCTAAACTTTGTGGCCTGGTTTGAATATCACCAGTATCTTCAATATCTTTCTTAAGATCAATCAAGCGTTTTTCAGCCATTAGAACTCAACTCCGCAAGACTTTCTTTAATAAGCCCTTCGACAGACACATCGGTGGCAATCTTAGCAGCCGATTGCTGGACTACACGAAATGCATCTGACCTTCCATAACCTAAATTAACTAAAGCTGAAATAGCATCGTCAACAATCTGATTGGAACCAAGAGCTAATCCAGTACTGTCCCCAACAGGTATGGTTCCAGATTTCACGACTATGTCTCCAATTTTATCTTTTAACTCGGTAATTATTCGGGTTGCTAATTTAGGTCCAACACCTGGGGATTTTGTAAAAGCAGCTTGGTCTTGAGCTGCAATAGCCTGCATCAAATCATCAGGTGATAGAACAGATAAAATTGCCAAGCAAACTTTTGCGCCTACACCTTGAACTGTTACTAGAATATTAAACCATTCTCGTTCAACTTCGTCGCAAAATCCAAAAAGATGAATGTGATCCTCACGTACATGCGTCTCAATCATTAGCGAAATTTCCCCAGCTTCTGTAGGCAACATGTTCAATGTTCGTTTCGAGCAATAAACCAAATAACCAACACCGTTTACATCTATGACGACATGACTCTCACCTGACTGGTCAATATAGCCTTTTAGTTTGGCAATCATTTTCTTAACTCCCGGCTTTGTCGTCGGAGGCTACGCACCCCCCGGTGATGAGCATGACAGATCGCGATCGCCAGAGCATCGGCTGAATCCTCAGATTGGAATTTACATCCAGGTAAGAGAGTATTTACCATCATTTGCACTTGTACTTTAGACGCATGTCCTGAACCGACCAGTGATTTCTTTATTAAATTCGGTGAATATTCAGCTACCTTAAGGCCACACTTTGATGGCACAAATAAGGCAATACCTCGCGCTTGCCCCAATTTTAATGTGGATGCAGGATTTATGTTAACAAATGTCTCCTCAACCGCCGCTTCTGCTGGCCAAAATTCTTCGATAACATAGAGGAGCCCGTCGTGTAGTTGCACAAGCCTCTCAGCCAGACTTGAATCAGGGTCACTATTCACGACCCCATCAGCAACATAAATAATATGATTACCGTCAACCTCAATAATACCCCAACCTGTGTTTCGCAGACCAGGATCAATGCCGAGTAATTTCATCTTTCCCAACATTTGTTTAAAACATGCAAATATTATGATAAATAGTACTTGTTAACTAAGCGCTAAAAATCAAACATTGAGTTTGGCCAAAATCTCGTCTGAGATCTCAAAATTTGCTGAGATCCGCTGGACATCGTCATTTTCTTCTAAGGCTTCCAATAAAAGTATCATTGTCTGGGCTTCTTTTTCATTCACTTTTACTGTATTTTGAGGACGCCAAACTAACTGAGCAGTTTCGGGGTCACCGAGAATATCAACCAAATTTTCACTTACTTCATGAAATTCATCAAGCTGACAATATATTTCATGTCCAGAATTATTGCTTTCCACATCTTCGGCACCGGCTTCAAGGGCCGCTTCAAATACCTCATCCGCCGAACCCACCTGGACTGAATAATTGATATTGCCCACCCTATCAAACATATAGCTTACAGCACCGGTTTCCGCTAAATTTCCTCCATTCTTTGAAAAAGCGGTCCGAACATCCGACGCTGTTCGATTCCGGTTGTCAGTTAAAGCCTCAACTATCACAGCAGTACCGCCAGGACCATATCCCTCATAACGCACTTCATTATAGGTTTCACCTTCTTCTCCTCCAGCAACTTTTTTAATTGCACGTTCAATATTTTCTTTTGGCATATTTGCCGCACGACAGGCCAAAATTGCCGATCGGAGTCTTGGATTGGAATCTGGATCAGGCAATCCGGACTTAGCAGCAACAGTAACTTCACGTATCAGCTTGGCAAAAATCTTTGCACGCTTTTTATCCTGAGCGCCCTTTCGATACATAATATTTGAAAATTGGGAATGACCAGCCATTTAAATAAGGTTCGTAATTTGTTTATGCTTATAACATTACTAACATAATTTAGTTAGCTGTTAAATGGCTGTTATTCACATTATGCGAAATGCCTTATCGGTCTTCTAACTATCAATCTAAATAAGGTATATTTTGAGCTAATCTCCCACCTATTCGGATCGGTTCAATTCGTATTGCCTTACCAGTATCATCATCAGATTCTAATAGTACACCACATGCGGTACCCTCACCATGTGATGGTGACAAACGCTCGAACGGCATTTTGTTCATAAATCGGCCAATCGCCGCTTCAGGCTCCATGCCAATAACCGAATCATAATCACCACACATACCAAGATCCGTCTGATAAGCCGTGCCTTTGCTAAGGATTTGAGCGTCGGCGGTCGGAATATGAGAATGTGTCCCAACTACCATAGAAACTCGGCCATTGAGATATTGTCCAATTGCCATTTTTTCGGAAGTTGCTTCAGCATGTATATCAACCACTGCACAATCAAATGTCACGCCTAACTTACTATTCATAAGTACTCTATCCACGGCTGCAAACGGATCGTCTACACTATTCATAAAAAGACGCCCCAACACTTGACCGACAAAGACATTCGCCCCATTTCGGGCTTGGAATATTCCTGAACCACTTCCGGGCGTTTGCTCAGGATAGTTTAGAGGACGTAGTAAGCGAGATTCACTGCCAATGTAATCAATAATTTCCCGCTGATCCCAAGCGTGGTTTCCTGTTGTGATAACATCAACCCCAAGTTCAAATAACTGGGCACAAATTTTTTCTGTGATGCCGAAACCATGAGCCGCATTTTCACCATTTACAATGATAAATTCAGGTGAAAGCTTCTCGATAATTATTGGAAGATGCTTTTCTAGGCAGGCCCGTCCCGATCTTCCCATAATATCACCAAAATAAACTAACTTCATTTTTTTCCAGCACAAATTTGTAATTCAACTCACGCAAACGCACTTGCCTGCTTCTCGGTAACTATCCAATCAAGGCGTTGATCAAAATTTTCATGAGGCACTTGACAAACCTCCTGTTCCGCATAGCCAATTCCAATTGCAGTGATGTGTTCGTCCCGTTCTCTAGCGCGGAGAGCCGTTAACGTTTGATCATAATAGCCACCCCCGTAACCAAGTCGATAGCCTTGCTTATCAAATGCTAAAAGCGGAACTAATACTATGGAAGGAATTCCTGACGACTTATCGTTAGTAGGCTCAAACACTCCTATATCAGAACGTGCCAATTTATCATTCGGCTGCCACTCACCAAAATTCAAAATTTTTTCTTTCCCAATAACAATCGGTAAAAGACAGTTGCAGTCTTCCTGATCGAGCCTAAATAATAACGGCTTTACATCAAATTCACTTCCTTTCGGCCAGTACCCCGCGACATTAGTGTCAGCCAAGATGCTAAATTGACCAAAGAAATTCTCAATTAATTTGTACGCAAAGTCCAGTCTGGCGTCCTTAGCGATCCTATCCCGGCAAAGACGCGCCTGCCGCCGCATATCATTTTTCTGTACCCAAGTTTCGGTGGACAAAATCAACAGCATTTTCTCCAAAATAATTCAGCGACGCCGCGTAGGTCGATCAGTGTCTAATCATCCTAGGCCGGTAGGTCTAGGTGGGTGCCATTTATCGTGCCCAAAAGCACGACAGGGACAGCTCCCGATTGGAAAGTATTGGCCCTGGAGATTTGTCACACGTCTCGGGCCCCGCAGCGTCAATGTTATGTTTAAATACCTTCAAGCTTCTCTGCAATCTTTTCAATCCGAGTAGTCAAAGATATTACGTCATCCGTCACCAATATGTTTTCAATTGCACCAGATTTTTGATCTATAACTGCTTCAAGTTCGGCATGAACTTCAGAAAGTTCATCAGCAACCAAGAGACTAGCCATGACAAGAAGACGTGCGTCACCAACTTGGCCGACATTCGCAACGAGTTCGTCAACCCGACGATTAACGTATTGCGCAAGCCTAGTTAGATGGGCTTCTTCACCACCATCACAAGCTATCTCGTAATTTCTGCCATTAATGGTTACAGTGACTTGAGCCATCTTAATTTCCTAAAATTCTTTTTATTTGACTTATGACATTATCGAGTCGCATGGAAGCCAAGCTGTTTTTTTCTCTCAGGTTTTGTAGCTCTTTTCGTGCCACAAATAGCTCCTCATGCAGATCAGACATTTTTTTAGATGGCTCAACCTTACCCTCAATTGCTTTTTCCAACCGAGCAAGTGCTGTATCCAGTTTCTGTTTGACAGGATGCACGGACGAAGTGCTATGCCTCGGATCATTTGGCAAGACCGTTTAACTCCACATTTAGAAGTAGACATTACGCCGTTGCCTATAATTCCGTCAACCGTGGGTTCCAAACTTCCATTTCATAATTGAACTATCAGTGCTTGACGAAAACACCATAACTTAGGATTGTGGGCGCAATATTTTTAGTATTTTCATCTTATTATTAATCAACTTAAGGGAGGAACCTATGGCCCTACGGGTAGCGATCAATGGATTTGGAAGAATTGGAAGATTAGTATATCGGGCGATCTTAGAATCTAATACCGATGGCATTGAGGTTGTATGTATAAATGATTTGGGCCCAACTAAATCAAACGCACATTTGTTAAAATATGATTCGACACATGGGACCCTTCCACAGGATATAAAGTTTAATGATAGTGAAATGGATGCAGGCCAAGGCCCCGTTCGTGTAACGGCCGAACGTGATCCAGCAAATCTCCCCTGGAAAGAATTAAAAGTTGATGTAGCCCTTGAATGCACAGGTTTTTTCGCCAGCAAAGAAAAAGCGTCTGCTCACCTTAAAGCGGGTGCCAAGCGGGTTATTATATCAGCCCCTGCAAGCGGCGCAGACATAACTGTTGTTTTTGGGGTAAACTCAAACCAAATCACAGGTGACCATATAGTTATATCGAACGCATCATGCACCACAAATTGTTTAGCACCCGTTGCCTACGTTCTAAACGAAACTGTGGGAATTGAACGTGGCTTCATGACAACAATTCACTCTTTCACGGGAGATCAACGGACTGTTGATACCCTCCACGATGAC
This sequence comes from uncultured Rhodospirillaceae bacterium, assembly GCA_964643045.1. GTDB lineage: Bacteria > Pseudomonadota > Alphaproteobacteria > Rhodospirillales > UBA2165 > TMED23. Next base: position 21,777 of record CAZXSC010000023.1, on the reverse strand, counting down.
CTCCACCGCTCTCGCACCGCATCTTCTTCGATGATCCCAACTTCAACAGGTGCTGCAAAAGCTGTGGGTTTGGTTCTCCCAGAATTAAATGGCAAGCTGGATGGAACATCGGTGAGGGTACCAACGCCAAATGTGTCACTAATCGATTTTACATTTACCCCAAGCAATGAGACTAGCATAGACGAAATTAACGATGCAATTTCTTCCGCGGCCTCGGGTAAACTGAAAGGAATTCTGGGTGTTAACTCGTTACCGCTGGTTTCGATAGATTTCAATCATAACCCACATAGTTCAGTTTTTGATTTATCAGAAACGCAAGTAATAGAGGGGAAATTTGCAAGGGTTCTCAGCTGGTACGATAATGAGTGGGGGTTCTCAAATCGAATGGTCGATACTACATTAGCTGTTGGCAGCACCATCTAAAAGGTTTGTACACGTGTACGTCGAGTAAAAACAAATGGCAGTATCGCCAAAAATATAAATACAGCGATGCTGCCGAAAGTATGGGTATAGGAGCCGGTTACCTCACCCACCAATTTTCAAAAAATCTAAAATTACTCCAAGCCTATTCCTTAAATTCTAGATCTGGTGGGAAAGGCCAGGCAAAAACCCTTTGCAAACAAAATGAAAGCGTCTGTTCCTAGAACCGTTTGCCATGAATTTAAGCGCATAACCCTTAATTCGGTTGTTTACCAACCTAAAAATTTATCCTAAATCTTAATAATTGTGATTTGAGATAGTGAAAGGATATATTTTTTCAGCCTCGACCGAAATTAATTTATCATGACTATCTCAACGAAGGGAGAGTTATTCATTCGGATCATAAAACACCAAATCCGGAATTTCGTTTTCGTCTTCGACTCTACCCCGGAGCTCGATTGTATTTCGGTCAGGGTCGCGAACAAAAACTGAAACGTTACCGTCACGACCAAACGTAACTGGTCCTTGAGTTATAGGAATTTTATTTTCTTGTAACATTTTCATAGTTTCTAAAATGGAATCAACCCGAAATGCGACATGGGTGAAACCGGTGTGCTTTTCCGGCACATCCATTAAGATATTTTTACCATCATTAAGATCTACACCATTAACTATGAGATTGATTTCAACCCCATTTAAATTTTTCATTACAATCACAGCATCAAAATCAACCTCAACCTCTATACTAAAACCGAGAGATTCATAAAAGGTGATAGCTCGATCGCGATGAGTAATCCGAATGCCAACATGATCAAACTGTTCAATATTACTCATCAATTATCGACTCTTATTAGATTCCAATGTAAAATTAACTTTTGCTGCAGAATTTGAGAAATTTAAATTCAGAAAACTTAAGCATTTGCGTTATTGTTATATGATCACAAATCAAGAGAAAACTAAAGTCTCTCCAAAAGATAATTTTCTATCGAAAATCATTACGAAAATCATTACGAAAATCAAGAGCTAAAAACACTAGGATGGAATATATAAATGGATCATAACGAACAAAAATCTCCGTGTCGATTATACTTAATTACTCCGCCTGTCATTAATCTAGAAACTTTCAAACACGAACTGGCTGTCGCCTTAGATAGTGGAGACGTTGCTTCTGTACAATTACGTCTGAAAAATACAACTAAGGAAGAGATAGTAGTAGCAGCCGAAACCCTGGCTCCCATTGCCCACGAAAGAGACGTCGCCTTTTTAATGAATGATGATCCTCTACTAGCTGCGCAAACTAACTGTGACGGCGTCCACATCGGTCAGAACGATGAGAAATATGGGAAGACACGGGAAATCGTTGGACCAGACGCTATCATCGGCGTCACCTGTCATAATATGCGACATCTAGCGATCGAAGCCGCCGCGAAAGGTGCAGACTATGTAGCCTTCGGCCCTTTTTTTCCCACCAAAACAAAAAAAACCAACAATCGAACAAAACCAACAATTTTAGAAATATGGGCAGCGATGACCACAGTCCCCTGCGTAGCCATTGGTGGTATTACTCATGAAAATTGTCCTCCCCTAATCCGAGCTGGCGCAGATTTTTTGGCAGTCGTTTCAGCAATCTGGGAATACAAATCTGGTCCAGGAGCTGCTGTAAAAGCATTTAATCAAATAATCGCCCAGAATAGATAAGTCCAACTTTTAACTCTCCCATTGCCGCATGTATAACAAAGTGTTAGTTTCCGCGCCTTTAATCGGTTTTAAACTTCAATTTGGCTACAAAGTAACTTAAACTATGAAAATTAACGGTAATGCAATTCGTCCAGGTAATGTGATCGAACATCAAGGTCGCTTGTGGCGAGCAATCAGAATTCAGCACACCCAACCAGGAAAAGGTGGGGCATACTTGCAGGTTGAGTTGAAAGACCTTCGAAATGGCACCAAACTCAACGAACGATTCCGGTCCTCACAAACTGTCGAGCAGGTTCGGCTCGATCAAAAAGAATTTCAATATCTTTATGCCGATGGCGAAATGCACACTTTTATGGATTCGGAAACATACGATCAAATTTCCCTAAGCCAACAACTCATTGGCGAAGACCGTTTGCCATACCTGCAAGATGGGATGATAGTAATGATTGAGAGTTTCGAAGGTGATCCCATCGGCGTCAATTTACCCTCACAAATTACCCTAACCGTGGTTGAAGCTGACGCCGTTGTTAAAGGACAAACAGCGGCTTCTAGCGCTAAACCAGCGTTATTAGAAAATGGTACTCGTACCAATGTTCCCCCACATATTGAGGCCGGTGCGCGAATAATTATTAATACTGACGACGGGTCCTATGTCGAGCGAGCAAAAGATTAAATGGCAAATGTGCAATCTGCTACCATCACCGTCATGATAAGAGCCGCACGAAAAGCAGCCCGTAATTTAAAACGCGATTATGGCGAAGTGGATCAGTTGCAGGTTTCAGCCAAAGGCCCGGCCGATTTTGTAACGGCAGCCGACCTTCGTGCCGAGAAAATACTCAGGGAAGCACTTTCCTTTGCCCGTCCAGAGTATGGGATTTTAACCGAGGAATTAGGTGAAATCAAAGGTGAAGACCCTAAACGCAGATGGATTATTGACCCAATAGATGGAACTACTAACTTTATTCACGGTATTCCACATTTTGCAATATCAATAGCATTAGAGGAAAATAATAGTCTTTCTGCTGGAGTAATATACGAGCCAATCAATGACCAAATGTTCTGGGCAGAAAAAGGCAATGGCGCTTGGGCTAACGACCGCCGACTGCGAGTATCTGCTCGAAACCAAATGAACGAATCAATTTTCGCGACGGGCAACGCTTTTTTAGGACGTGGCGACTATAAAACTTCCTTGAAACAAACAGAATCTATTGTGGCCGTATCAGCGGGTATCCGCCGATTCGGTAGTGCCGCACTCGATTTAGCCTATGTTGCAGCCGGGCGCTTTGATGGCTTCTGGGAAACCGGCCTAAAACCTTGGGATATTGCAGCAGGCATTATCCTAGTCCGTGAGGCCGGTGGAATAGTTTCTGAACTAACTGGCCGCGAAGATATGATGAAAACTGGATCGATAGTAGCCGCAAACCCGCATTTACACAAAGAACTTTCTAAAACCATCAATAGTGTACTCAGATAGTCGCATCTATTATCCAGTTTCGTCTTAATTTTGACACAAGTATTTTATACATTTCACTCCCTATAACCTATGGATTAACGTTGTATATAAAGCTCGCCTTAGGTATGCTGGTAATAGTCGGGAAATTTTTTTAACTTACGAGCCGGCCATTTAAGCGTGTCTGACAAAATCGCTCTAAAAAAGGGAATCTCTTCATGTCATATATTGGAATTATAGGGTATTTTCTGGGAAGCATTGCTATTCTTTTCGTCTCCAATATAGTAAATGCCCAACTAAAACCTTGGGATAATTCTAACGAAGTACTAGTTGATTTGAATGTGATAAATGGCACAAAAGTTGGAAATATAAATAAATATTTTATTGCTAACCAAGACACAAATAATGTCCTTCTTGATCCACCCTCTAAGATGCCCATATCGCGTTACCTTAGGAATAGATCAATACCGAATGGCGTAGCTAAATTGCCACGAATAAAACTTAGGAGCCTTAAGAGTTTATCCAAGAAAAAACCCAATTTAAGACGTTTATCTAAAATATCCAGGAAAAGAGTGGCTAAACATTCCGTACTTACATCTCGGCAAACTAAAAATTCCATCGGTGCCCACAAAGAAAATAAAAAATCCCCTGTTCCGCCTAAAAAGATTCAAAAATTAAAAAGAAAGACGAAACAGACATCGACCCCACCAACCCTAATAGTTAAAGCACCTCTTCCCCCTGCTCCAAAGGCGCTTCCCAAACCATCGGTGAAAGTACTAGAAACACCGCCCCCTAAGCCTAAACTAGAAAAACGGAAGGTTGATGGAAAACTTAAATCATCCCGAATACAAATATCATCCCATCCCGATAAAACCAATCAAGAAGTTGGCGGCAATCAACTAATATTCAAACAGGGTGATTCTGCACTAACAAGCAGTGCAAAAATGATATTAGACAAGCTTTCTGGCAAGCTCAAAGCAAAACCAGAATCTCGAATGCAACTCCTTGCCTATGCTGGAGAACCAAGTATTTCAGCTAGCAGGGCACGGCGACTTTCACTATCACGAGCCTTGGTAGCACGGTCTTATCTTATAGAAAAAGGAATAAGAAGCACTCGAATCGATGTTCGCGCGCTTGGAAATAAAGTTCCATTTGGAACCCCTAATAGAGTTGATCTGAAACTGATTAGAAATTAGGTTTTGAAGAATAGCAATCTACATGCCTGTTAAACTTTTTAATGTAAAGATATAATTAAAGGTAACGCCATGACATCACCAAAACGCTTTGTCATACGCATGGTATTATTTGTAGTTGCGGTTGGGTTAGTTTGCAGTATTTTGTTTGTACCATTGCGGCAAGCATTCCTCGCCAATATCGGATTAAATAGCCTAATTGTTGGCGTATTGATTCTTGGTATCGCCTATAACTTCCGCCAAGCGTTTATGCTATACCCCGAAGTAGCCTGGATTGAAACATACCGTAAATCGTCGGGTTCTAGAGTTTCTTCAAAACATCCGAAGCTTCTATCCTCGATGGCAACTATGTTAGGTGAACGAAAGGACAGCATGAGCCTTTCAACTCTGTCAATGCGCTCTCTTTTAGATGGAATAGCCTCAAGGCTTGATGAATCAAGAGATTTATCACGCTACAATATAGGATTACTCATTTTTCTAGGCTTATTAGGCACTTTTTGGGGTTTGTTAGAAACTGTCGGGTCTATAAAAACCGTAATTGATAATCTATCGGTATCTAGTGGAGAATTAACAACTATCTTCGGCAACCTAAAATCTGGTTTGTCGGCTCCACTATCAGGCATGGGTACAGCGTTTTCATCTTCATTATTCGGTCTAGCTGGGTCTTTAGTGCTTGGTTTCTTAGATTTACAAGCAAGCCAATCGCAAAACCGTTTTTATAATGACCTTGAAGAGTGGTTATCGAGCCTAACACGCTTATCCTCAGGTGCCATAACAAGCGATGGGGAGCAATCTGTTCCGGCCTATGTGCAAGCCCTTTTAGAACAAACTGCTGAAAGTCTCGAGAATTTGCAACGTACTCTTGTAAAAAGTGCTCAAACTAGTATCAACAGAGACAACAATATATCTAAATTGACTGAAAGCCTAGGTATTTTAGGCGAACAGATGCGGGTGGAGCAAAGCTTGCTTATTACACTTGCAGAAAATCAAACCGAATTAAAATCCATTCTAGAACACCTTGGCTCTAACGATCCTCGAATGGGTATAGATGAAGCCACACAAACACACATACGAAATATAGAACTATATATGGGACAATTACTGGACGAAATTTCGAACGGACGCGATGATATTTTGAAACAAATGCGTAGCGAAATTAAACTTCTTGCCCGAACAATTGCTGCCTCCCAAGGGAAGAACAAGTGAGAACATGGTAGCTCTTTCTCGCCGAAATCAGAACCGCACCGATATTTGGCCAGGTTTTGTTGATGCCCTTGCGACCTTATTAATGGTCATTATATTTTTGCTGATGATTTTTGTAATAGCACAATTCTTCCTAAGCGAAGCCCTCACTGGGCGCGACCAAGCATTAGACAAACTGCGAGGTCAAGTTAGTGAACTGGCAGATCTACTTAGTTTAGAACGCAAAGCCAATATTACATTGCGGGCAGATCTTTCAACGCTTTCAGATGAGTTAGCCGCCTCTGTTACAATTCGTGACAATCAGAATATGCGAATTCAAACTCTGTTACTGCGCACAAAAAACGCTGAAAGTTTGGTTACTGAATTAAAAAGCAATATTGCTATTGCTGCGGAAAATGCCTCCATAGATAGAGCAAAACTCAAGAGACAAATGGATCAGATAAGTATATTGGATGATGATATTCAGAAGCTAACAGCGTTACAAGAGGAATTAGAAGCGAAAGTCAAGAGTTCACTTGTCAAATTAGCATCTAAAGATGAGGAGATCATTACTGAGAAAAAAATCTCCAAATCAGCAAGAGCGGAAGTTGCCTTGCTAAACAAACAACTTCGAGCATTACATCAACAAATTTCTCAGATTGGAAAATTGTTGGAAGTATCAGAATCCATGGCAAAGAAACAAAAAATAAAGATCGCCAACCTTGGAAGGCGCTTAAATTCGGCTCTTGCGACTAAGGTGCAAGAATTGTCGTATTATCGTTCTGAATTTTTCGGTAACCTAAGAAACGTACTAGGTAATCAACCCGGCATTCGGATTGTAGGTGATCGCTTTGTTTTTCAGTCAGAGGTATTATTCACAACTGGCTCGGCCGAAATTGGTAAAGCTGGAAGAGAACAAATTAGACAATTGGCAGACACATTGAAAGAAATCACCAAAAAAATCCCCCCTAAACTAAAATGGGTACTCCGGGTTGATGGCCATACGGATGGAGTTCCAATCAAAACATCACGCTTTCCGTCAAACTGGGAACTTTCAACTGCCCGAGCCATATCAGTAGTTAAATATTTAATATCGAATAACATCCCACCGGTCAACTTGGCTGCAACCGGATTCGGCGAATTTCAACCAATTGATCCGCGTGATGATGAAATAGCAAATCGCCGTAACCGGCGAATTGAATTAAAGCTTACCCAGCGCTAAAGCATAAGCAATTCCTCCAACAGTCATCGATTTTAGTTGAATTACAAAAATTTCAACCAGAGAGTAACTCCCAAATATGTTGGCCACAATAATGCTACTTTCCTAATTTATTTGATAAAATAGTCCCTATTTATAGAAAATTACCGATGCAAAATACTCAGATAAAATAATACTAATTCACTTGATTTCTATGCCACAAGTTAGTTGCTAGGAAACGAATTATATCGTAATTCCAAATTTCTCAAAGGCCGCGCTCTGAACATGTATGTTATTTTTGCCATTGTTTTAATTAATCTTGTGGGCTTTGGGATAGTTATCCCCTTGTTACCATTTTACGGTGAACATTTTGGTGCATCACCAGATGAGGTTACATGGGTGATGGCCATTTATTCACTCACACAGTTTATTGCCGCTCCAGTTTGGGGGCGTTGCAGCGATAGTTACGGCCGCCGCCCAGTGTTATTGCTGAGCCTTTTAGGGACTATTATATCATATATCTGGCTGGCACTTGCTGAGGATTTACAAACACTCTATTGGGCTCGTGGATTATCAGGTGTTGCTGCCGGTAGTATTTCCGCTGCTTTTGCCTACATGTCAGATGTCACAACTAAAGAAAACAGATCCAAGGGCATGGGATTACTCGGAGCAGCATTCGGTCTTGGCTTCATAGCAGGCCCAGCTATCGGAGGAGTGTTAGCCGGCGTCGATCCTGCCAGCACAAACTATATGATCCCGCCGTTTGTTGCGGCAGGGTTTTCCAGCATAGCTTTCATGGCCGCAGTGTTAACATTAAAAGAATCATTGCCTGATACACTTAAATTGAAAGTCGCGAAACAACCTTTATCCCAGCAATGGTTAATATTCAAAAACACCATTAATGAACCCACTATACGACTGACAATTATTTTAACTTTTGTATCAATTTTGGCCTTTGCTGGCCTAGAAGCGACATTTGCACTCTGGTCCGAGCGCGAATTTGACTGGGGTGTTGCACAAAATGGATACATTTTTGCTTTTATGGGCCTAATTAGTGCAATTGTACAAGGCACGATGATAGGTCCTGTATCCCGCAGGTTTGGCGAAGTCGGTATGATAAAACAAGGTTTTTTTGCGCTCGGTATTGGGCTAGCCACCTTACCCTTTGCAAAAAATCTGCCTCTTTTACTAACTTCTATGGCTATTATTGCCTACGGTTTCAGCCTGTCATCACCTGCCCTCAACGCTCTACTTTCATTGAACGTTCCCAATGAACAGCAAGGAAGCATTTTAGGAATTAGCAGGTCTATTTCAACCCTTGCTCGTGCGATCGGCCCAGTAGCCGCTGGCTATTTTTTTACTCTCATGGGCCGGGACTGGCCGTTCTATATAGGCGCCACACTCATGTTTCTGGCCTTCATTCTAGCATTTAACTTCCCTAAAAAATCCAATGACAGCTTAACTCATGACCTACGATAAAAAATATTTACTTTTCGTGCTTGCACCAATAAATCGGCTCCGTTATAAAGCCCTGCGTTTCGCTGGAGAAAATAATGAAAAAAGACATCCATCCTGAATATCACGAGATCACCGTTGTCATGACGGATGGTACGTCCTATAGCACTCGTTCCACGTGGGGGTCGGCCGGCGACACATTGAAACTTGATATAGATCCCAGTTCCCATCCAGCTTGGACTGGAGAACATCGCCTAGTCGATAGTGGAGGACAAGTTGCAAAGTTTAATAAGCGCTTTGAAGGTCTTGGCCTTAAGAACTAATCCTAATCAAAACAGATTATTTCCTGAAAATATTTTCTGCGCCTATTCTTGCTTTTTTCTTCAACTCAATCTCTGATTCTACACGTTGAATTTCCAAGCGCAATTGGCTAATGTAATCACCAAGTGCTTCGATTGACATAATCTCAAGATCGATAAAATCGATCTTCTTCAGTATTGGTTCTTGATCATCTGAATCCACGGATAAATTCCCAAAGTGATTTCACTAATTGAAAAATTTTTAATTCCCGTACCAATTTAATCCTTTCGGCTTGTTTAGAATTACGTTTATAGGGTCGATTATGCAACATTTTATATAGCACTGTTTGACGTAACTGAATGCCGCGCTTATATTCCACTAGTGAGTTAAAATACTGCTCTCGTATAAAATTCCAAAAACTTTAGCCACAAGGAAAAGGACGATGGCTCAGCCACTTATGCCAAAAGCAACCGCAGTTTGGCTAGTTGAAAACACTTCTCTCACATTTGACCAAATTGCAGAATATTGCAATTTGCATAGGCTTGAAGTCCAAGCAATTGCGGATGGTGAAGTGGCACCCGGCATGCACGGTCTCGACCCAACGGCAAATGGCCAACTATCCAAGGACGAAATCAAACGATGTGAAGCGGACATTACAAAACGAATGGAAATGGCAAAACCAACAATCCCTTTGCCAAAAGTTCGTCAAAAAGGTGCGCGCTATACACCTATTTCAAAACGTCAAGACCGCCCCGACGCCATCGCTTGGTTACTGCGAAGTTATCCCGAGTTAAGTGATGCCCAGATAAGTCGTTTAATTGGCACGACCAAACCCACAATAAATGCTATTCGAGATAAAACTCACCGGAATTCATCTGTAATCAAACCACAAAGTCCTGTTTACTTAGGTTTATGCACTGCTCCAGATCTTGAAAAAATGATTACTATAGCACGCACCCGTGCAGGCAAAGTCAATGAGCCAAGTAAACCATTATCCCCTATTCCTTCGGCAGAACATCGACAGCATTCGGAAGAAAAGGCACCTAATGAATTAAATAACCCTCCGACAGCCGAAGACGTGTTCGGTTTGCCTACTACACCAGAAACCGAAACAAATGAGCAGGAAATAATTACCGATGAAGTTTTTGGGCCAACTTCTGAAAAATAATGGGCTAGAGTTTAACTGAAATTTTTATTTAAAAGTATTAGTTCATCCTTTATGCGAAGTTTTTTTCTCTTCAAATCGGAAATTATCAAATCGTCAGGGTATGGATATTTATTTTCACGCAAGAGTTCTTGATCTAGATCTGAGTGCTTATTCTGCAGCAATAGGATACGCTCACGTGTATTCATAAAATCTCTCCATTAAGTTCAAGATAATCCTTGTCAGAATCTTAATTGGATCCGAAAAGAAAATCTAGTAAGAAGTATAAACAATTCTATCCATTGATCCTTAAGTCTAAAACTTTACTGAAGAGATGCCTATAATTCTGCAGTTTATCTACTATTACTTACTAATATCTTTTTTACTTCCTCGCCAAGAGTATGAATAGATTGCTGCTCGATTCTTGTAGCACCCCCAGAAATTATGCCAAGATAGTTATTTAGATTCGTTCTAGCATTTCCAATCCTTTCTTCTTCGGATGCATCATGATCTGTAAATTCCCGCTGGCCCGATTGATACAATATCCACTGCTCCAATCTTTCGCTCTCTAGCTCACACTCTTTTATCAATTGCAGCAGTTCCTCCGACGTGTCCCTTAAATCTAATAATTTATTTTTCCTTAAATCACGCCTAATTTTCCTCAAACCGCTAACAACATGGGACTGCCAGGGTTCTATACCTTCAATTATTTCGGTTAACTCTGCCGACGCAATAACTGTGGCACCTTCATACGCTACCCAGCAACAGTAAAGTAAGACATTTACATCCGCATCAACCCCATCTTGAAGCGCTATGCAAGTTGACGCCACATTACCCTGATCGTAAAATTGTAGTGAAAATCTCCAAAAAGGGTTTTCTGTTATTAGGTCGTTACTTTGCGCCATAAATATTCCTATTCAAGATTTGAACCAAAGTTCTACGCACGAACAAAAACCCGAATGCTGCATCTTAGCTCGCGGATTCAACAATGTGATTTATCATTTCTTTCGCTTGGCGTAAAACTTCCAAACGCACAATCAGTCTGACAACTTTGACCAATCAAAACAGCACATTAAAATCGAATTGCCGCCAAAAGTTTGCAGATGATTAAATGGATATTATAATGCATTTTTCTTCATCTAAAGACCTAAAATTAGGAGTTTAACTATGAAAAAAATTCCAGCTGTGGGCATTATTATGGGCAGTCAATCGGACTGGGCGACAATGAAACACACGACTGTAATTCTTGAGGGACTTGATATAACGTATGAGGCTAAGATTATTTCTGCCCACAGAACACCCAACCGTCTAACTGAATATGCCAAATCGGCTCGAACCAGAGGGTTAAAGGTATTAATCGCGGGCGCGGGGATGGCCGCTGCCTTGCCAGGAGCCGCCGCAGCTCTTACTCCGCTCCCCGTTCTTGGAGTACCCATGGATGGAAAAATAATGGGTGGCCTTGATGCCCTTCTTGCAATGGTACAAATGCCTCCTGGTATACCTGTCGGCACTGTCGCAGTCGGCAAAGCTGGAGCAATCAACTCAGCTCTATTAGCTGCGAGTATTATAGCTCTTACTGATAAGAGCGTAGCGACTGCGTTAGATAATTTTAGAGCAAACCAAACAGCCAGCGTTATTGAGACCCCTTCGGATTGAACTTAAATGAAAATATAAGTTTTCAAATAATAATTAGAAAAGACACAACTTTTTTTTCGTGGACACAAATCCGATGTTGAGCGCGGGCAGTATTAGCAGAAATAAAAGAATTACGACTATTATAATGGTTAGTTTTTCAACCTGGCTAAAGGCCTAATTAATTGCCCTAGAGCGTTTACTAAACGTTTTTGAAATCTAGGTATCAGCATAACTTCATAGATGCGCCGTTTCAAGAATGCCTCGGTCCCATCGTGGTTCTTAGAATCATCAGAAATCCAGTATAATATTGTTGATCCATATACGCCCGCTAATAAACCACGCTTGGTATAAAAATCAAAATTTGTTGCTGTATCCCCCGCGGCATACCAAATTGTATCGATCGTCTTCAGAGCCATGCGCAGTCCTGTTGACTGATTTCCAGGTGACACCAAAAATACCAAGAGCCTGCGGACGACTTCTCTGTATGGTCCAAGTAATTTAATTCGCAATTGTAAACTTAGAGTAATTCGTTCGCGAACTGGCATAATTTCTAGATCATACCGAGATAATTCAACGAGCATTTTACGGTCGATATAATCAGCAAATTGTATGGCTAAGTCCTTCATTCCACCTGGGTATAGAAGATCTATATCAGATACATCTCCCCCAAGCTTTTTGTAGCCATGGTTAAGCGCGTCTCGACTCCAACCATCAGAGGCCACGTGAGGCAGCATAGACAACAACAAACGATCTTTTTCTTCATTCCTATAATTGCGAGACATTACTCCTACCCCGTTTTCTGATCACTTGTCTCAATACCCACACCCTCACGTAATAACGATGAATTCTTTTCAATCTCCTCTGAAAAGCCGAACGTTTTAAATTCGTTCATCCTCATTGGGTAAAGCTTGCCATCTAAGTGATCGCATTCATGTTGCACCGCACGCGCGTGAAAGCCTTCCGCCTCACGTTCCACCAATCTGCCATCCAGACCGACCCAAGAATACTTAATATGGGAATATCGCTCGACAGATCCCATAAAATTTGGAATCGACAAACAGGCTTCCCAGTCCAAATTAGTTTCCCCGCTAAGCGGTTTAATCTTGGGATTGATCATAATAGTTAACTCACTATCAAAATCTACGTCACCATCTGAACTCCGATCTTTCGGTATAAAAAAAATCACAACCCTTATTGAAACATAGACTTGAGGCGCTGCTAATCCGATACCACCTGAATCTTCTAGTGTTTCTGCCATATCATCAATTAAGGTCGACAATTTTGGATCGGCGAAGTCCGTGACAGGTAGTGCAACCCGGTGTAAAACAGGGTGCCCGATCTTGGCGATTTTTAGTATAGACATTTAGAGAATATGACCTAAAAACAACAATTATCCAATGATTTAGCATAAAAATTGGCATTTTTCCCTAAAAACGCCAATTTAGAGCCGCTCAACCCTTCCCAATCCATTAATGGCGTGCTAGAACGCGCGTCTTCCATAGATGACAGAAAAAAGGAGTAACGAAACCCGTGCACGTAACAGTCCGTGATAATAACGTCGACCAAGCCCTCAAAGCTTTAAAAAAGAAAATGCAACGCGAAGGTGTCTTCAGGGAAATGAAACTCCGGCGTTCTTATGAAAAGCCCTCTGAGCGCAGAGCTCGCGAGAAAGCTGAAGCTGTTCGCCGAGCGAGAAAATTAGAGCGCAAACGGGTCGAACGAGAAGGTTTCTAATTTTCTTCGTTTCCCTGCCGAAAAACTAATCAGCATTCAATTTTATAGCCCCTATCCGAAAAGGATACGTTTGTGGTTAATCTATTGACTCTCCATAATCACTATTAACTAACATTTTTTCGACTAAACCTTTAAGAAAGAAATTTTTCATTGGCTTTTCGTTTGTATAACGCAAATAGCCGCTCGCGCCCAATCATCACTCTTATTATTCGAATAGTTGGTGGATTTGAAGCTTGGGCAGTGGGGATGTTTCCAATATGATCTATTTTTTCCTATCATCCCAGGTACCCCAAGGTCATATTACCCCAAAGATTGAACAATGCTCTCTGTCATTACTTTTGCATCCGCAAAAAGCATCATCGTGTTATCTTTAAAAAACAACTCATTCTCCACTCCGGCATAACCTGAAGCCATCGAACGTTTAATAAATAAAACAGTTCCTGCATTTTCGACCTCTAAAATTGGCATACCGTAAATAGCACTAGTTGGATCTGTTTTTGCAGAGGGGTTCGTTACGTCATTTGCTCCAATTACAAATGCCACATCAGCAGTCGAAAACTCTGTATTAATTTCTTCAAGTTCAAACACTTCATCATAGGGGACATTTGCTTCAGCTAGTAAAACATTCATATGACCAGGCATTCGACCAGCCACTGGGTGTATGGCATATGCTACTTCAACACCTTCATTCTTCAACAAATCCGACATCTCACGAAGAGCATGTTGAGCCTGGGCCACGGCCATACCATAACCCGGTACAATTATGACTTTACTGGCATTTTTCATGATAAACGCCGCATCTTCTCCACTTCCGGACTTAACAGCACGCTCCTTACCCGAACCATCACTCGAAACAGAAACAGCTACTTCTCCGCCGAAACCACCTAATAGGACATTGACAATCGACCGGTTCATACCCTTACACATGATATAACTAAGAATCGCGCCAGAAGAACCCACTAAAGCGCCTGTCACGATTAAAGCTGTGTTACTGAGCGTAAAGCCGATACCACAGGCCGCCCAGCCGGAGTATGAATTTAGCATCGAAACAACGACAGGCATATCAGCACCGCCGATTGGAAGTATAATGGTAAAACCAATTATTATTGATAAACCAACGATCAACCAAAAAGCTAATTCGCTATTAGTTTTAACCAACCATACGACCGTTAGCACCAATACGATAGCAAGTAGAGCATTTAACGCATGTTGACCCTTAAATATGAATGGCGATCCACCGACCACACCTTGTAATTTACAAAATGCTACAAGTGAACCAGAAAATGTAATGGCGCCAATTGCAGCTCCCAATGACATTTCTACGAGACTTCCCATTTGAATGTTTCCGAAAACACCAATACCGTAAGCCTCGGGCGCAAAGAATGCAGCAACTGCAACAAATACTGCGGCCAAGCCAACTAACGAATGAAATGCCGCAACTAATTGAGGTAAAGCCGTCATATTGATTTTAATAGCAACCAGTGAACCGATTAAACCTCCAATAATCATTCCTGTTATGATCAAATCGAAAGTCAAGACTTTGGGATCAACCAAAGTAGTAGCAATAGCTATAACCATTCCTACAACTCCAAGAATATTACCCTTACGCGCACTTTCAGGTGAGCTTAATCCTCGAAGTGCCAAAATAAAAAAAACGGCAGCAGCTAAATAAGCGAATCCGGTAAACGTCTCACTCATTTGTTAGGCCCCAAGTTTTTTGTCTTTCTTTTAAACATGGCTAACATCCTATTGGTCACTATAAAGCCACCAAAAATATTAACTGAGGCTAAAAACACAGCGAAAAAGCCCATTACCTTAGAAAAGCCCATCTCAGTCGGACCAGCCGCGATAAGTGCACCAACAATAATAACCGACGAAACTGCATTTGTTACGCTCATCAATGGTGAATGAAGAGCCGGTGTCACGCTCCAAACAACATAGAAACCAATAAAAATTGAAAGCACAAACACCGTAAACAAAAATACAAACGGATCGCCTGAAGAAACAGTTTCCGCAGCTATGGCACCTAACTTTTCTGCACCCATAATTAGTTCTCCTTTTCCCCAAGTTGAGGGTGTACAATTTTACCATCTTTACATAACAGTGTTCCTTGCACTATATCGTCATCCCAATCTATACTTAGCGACTTTGACTCAAGATCAACAAGCGGTGTTATAAAATTTAAAACATTTTTAGAAAATAGCTGACTGGCATCTTCAGCGATCCGGCTTGGCATGTTGGTATGACCGATGATTTTAACACCACCAAATGTAATAACTTGGTCATATTCAGATAGTTGACAATTACCCCCAGCCTCAACCGCTAAATCAACTATCACCGAACCATCCAACATGGATTCGACCATTTCTTTGGATATTAATACTGGGGCCGGGCGTCCTGGGATAAGAGCGGTAGTAATTACAACATCCTGTTTTTTTATATGGTCTGCTACTAATTTTTTTTGTTTCTCAAGATATTCAGGCGGCATTTGTCTAGCATAACCCCCTTCTGTTTGGGAATCTTTCTCCATTTCTGGATCAACTTCAAGAAATTTGCCTCCAAGACTTTCAACTTGCTCTTTAGTTTCTGGTCGGACGTCTGTTGCTGTTACAACGGCCCCTAACCTCTTTGCCGTAGCTATCGCCTGTAGACCAGCAACACCCACCCCCATAATAAATACCTTTGCTGGTGGTATTGTGCCGGCTGCTGTCATCATCATAGGATAGGCACGGCCCAATTCACTAGCAGCATCTAGCACCGCTTTGTATCCTGCCAAGTTGCTTTGTGAAGAAAGAATATCCATTGACTGAGCTCTGGTTATCCTCGGCATTAATTCCATAGCAAATGCTGTAACGCCGGTTCTAACGAGCTCGTTTAATGACTGTCCATTACCAAATGCAGCCAAATTTGCTATCAAAATATTCTTACTGGAATATAAGGAAAGGTCATCACCAGCATTTTGATCAGGACCCCTTACCTTCAAAACAATTTCAGCCCCCTCAAATACTTTGGCCAGGTCAGAGACGACTAAAGCTCCCGCTTTTTTATACGAATCATCACTATACGATGCACCATCACCCGCCTTACTTTCAATCGCGACTTCAAATCCTAAGGCTGTCAATTTTTTAACGGATTCAGGAGAAGCGGCTACGCGTGACTCTCCTTTCAGCCGTTCTTTCAACACTGCTAACTTCATGCTTTTCCCTTAAACTCAAAAATAAGAATAATTTTTGCTGCTATTAAAAATTTTGAAAGGTAAAATGCCTATTTTTCACAATTTTGCCAAGCGCCAATGTGCCCTGGATTAAGCAAAATCGGAATAATTCTAATAAAATCTCACTCATCCTAAACTTATTGTCTGTTTGCCATTCATTTGTTATGCGACTTTGATAAATCATGGCGATTTTTTTCTGTATTAGGTCTAATTAAACCAACTTTTTTGTAGGCCAATTTTTGATTCGCTGTAAGGCGTTTTTCGTCGAATTCGTCAATGAGTTTGTGAAAAGTCTGATGCCAGTTAATTTCAGCCTCAAGATGTGTAAAAACAGAACCCAGTCCGATAGCCGCACGATCCATTAGGACAAACTCTGGTGGCGGTGCAACACCACCCACCTTGTGAAGTTCCTGTCGGATTTTGCGTGCAACTTCTCTACCATAAGAGGCGTCGTCTGTTTGAATTGGCCTGATACGGTCCTCAAGCAGCGGCGCATAAACATATCTCGCCCAAAGATTAAGGATCTCAATTTTTTCTCGGGTAAGACCAGTGAATCCCCAAGTCTCATAGGCGTGAACGGCAATACTAGAATCGTTTTCTTTGAGTGCCGTATAAAGATCTATGACACCTTTAACAAAAGACGGTTCAAAGGCTCGGATGCAGCCAAAATCCAGAAGATTAATTGAACCATCCTCCCGTACCGTATAATTACCAAGATGCGGGTCACCATGAATGACTCCGTAATAATAAAACGGAACATACCAGGCTCGAAACATGTTTAGTGCAACCTTATTCCGCAAACTAATGTCTTTATTAGAATCGATAAAAGACAAAAGCGGCGCCCCTTCTAGCCAAGTCATACTAATAAGTCGATCACCGCATAACTCCTCAACGATCTCAGGCACATGGATACTTTCTTCACCGCTTAACAAAACCCGATAAAGTTGTATTTGTTTCGCTTCGCGCCGATAATCCAATTCTTCACGCAGACGGTTAGCTAATTCTTCGTGTATAGCCGTAGGATCAATCGCTTGGTCATAGCGGCGGTAAATGTTAAATATGAGTTTTAATTGTCTAAGATCGGCCTCAACTACAGATGCCATATCCGGATACTGGAGCTTACACGCCAGCAATCGATTGTTTTTTGTTCTCGCTTTGTGAACTTGTCCCAGCGAAGCCGCAGCTGATGCATTCTGGTTAAAATCAGAAAAATTAGTTTCCCAGTCTTTATCTAGCTCGCCGGCCATGCGCCGTCTAACAAAACCCCAGCCCATTGGCGGAGCATTAGATTGCAATTCAACGAGTTGGTCAGAATACTCTTGAGGTAGAGCATTTGGAATTGTAGAAAGAATCTGGGCAACTTTCATCAAAGGCCCCTTAAGACCTCCGAGGGATTCCTTTAGGTCTTCCGCATGCTCAAGTCTATCGAACTTTATGCCTAGATAGCGTTCTCCGGCCAGTTTAGCAGCCAAACCGCCAACTGTTCTACCAACTTTTACATATCGTAACGCACGACCGCCCAAAGATTGATCATCAGTCATTCAAAAAACCCTAAAAACCTTGCTCCAACTCATCAATGAAACCCGAAATAACGCCCAATCCTCGGTGCCAAAAATTTGGATCACTGGCATCTAACCCAAATGGTGCGAGCAATTCTTTATGGCCTAAGGTGCCACCAGCTTTCAGCATTTCAAGGTATTTGTCCTGAAAATTTGGATGTCCCTGTTCAAAAACGCCATATAACGAGTTAACGAGGCAATCACCAAAAGCATAGGCATAAACATAGAAGGGAGAATGAATAAAATGGGGAATGTACGCCCAATAGTATTTGTATTCCTCATCAAACCTGAAAGCCGGCCCAAGGCTTTCGGTCTGAACCTTCATCCAAATTTGGCCTAAGGTATTCACACTCAATTCCCCATTCTGGCGTTTGGCATGAACTCGTTCTTCAAAACTATAGAAAGCAATTTGCCGAACAACTGTATTCAGCATATCTTCTACCTTCGAAGCTAACAATATCCGGCGTCCTTTTTGATCACGCGCTGAATTAAGTATTTGTTTAAACGTGAGCATTTCCCCAAATACTGAGGCAGTTTCAGCTAAAGTAAGAGGAGTATCAGATAGAAAATGCCCCTTTGGGCCCGCAAGAATCTGATGTATACCATGCCCTAACTCATGCGCAAGAGTCATCACATCACGATTTTTTCCATGGTAATTCATCAATATATATGGGTGCACAGCCGGCACTGTGGGATGCGAAAAAGCACCGCCATCTTTGCCCGCACGCGGCTCAGCGTCAATCCATGATTGGTCAAAGAATCTTTTGGCCAATTTAGCAAGCACCGGTTCAAATTCAGCATAGGATTTAAGTACAGTAGCCCGAGCCTTCTTCCACGAAATTATTGCATTATCTGCTTCAGGGAGCGGTGCGTTTCTATCCCAATAGTCCATCACATCAACTCCCAACCATTTTGCCTTTAAATGGTAATACCGATGGGATAGATTTTCGTAATTACTCGTTACAGCATTAACCAAAGCGTCAACCACCTTATCTTCTACTTGGTTTGATAGATTACGACTCGATACCGGCCTCGGAAATTTACGCCATGTATCTTCTATTCCCTTATCCTTAGCCAGAGTGTTAGTGATTAATGCAAATAATTTAATATTTCCACCTAAACCGGAGCCGAAAGACTTGGCAGCTTTTTTGCGAACAATGGGGTCTTTATCAGACATTCTGCTCATAATTTCGCTATTAGAAATTTCATGGCCATCCAAATCAAATCGCATCCCCGCCATTGTCTCATCGAATAACCGTGACCAGGACATGCGACCGGTCACATTTTTCTCATGAAAAATTTTCTCAAGATCATCTCCCAATTGATATGGCCTAAAAACCCTTATATTATCTAA
This sequence comes from uncultured Rhodospirillaceae bacterium, assembly GCA_964643045.1. Classification (GTDB taxonomy): domain Bacteria; phylum Pseudomonadota; class Alphaproteobacteria; order Rhodospirillales; family UBA2165; genus TMED23. The sequence continues at coordinate 2,241 of CAZXSC010000023.1, read as the reverse complement.
CCAGGGTTTAAACCCCATCGTGGTTGGGTTTTTAAGCCTTTCGGCAAGCAATTGATCGTCAAGTCCGTTTATTTCGAGCTCATAAAATAGTGTGTCCGAAGAAATAGCATTAACCCTCTCATTCATATCTTGGTAAAATGCCGCAACTTCAGGATTTTCAGCATCAGCAGTGAACGATAACTGGGCGAAAGAAATAATCCACCCCAAGGCCTCGCTCAACTTTTCATACTCGCGAATTGATTTGCCAAATTCATTATCATCTATTACGGCTAGCTTACCCTTATATTTAACTTTGAAATTTTTTCCTGATTTTTCTGCACTCTTTAAGTCTCTAACAATTTTAGGGTCCTTTATTCCTCCATATAAATCAGCCAAATTCCAACTAGGAGCTTTGTTTGCTTGAGTTAAAGTGGGCATTATACGTGTGTCCTTTTGAATACCTTTTTTTTACCAAAAAAAATGCTATAACGTTAAGAGATTATCCGAACTATGTGTAGCAAAACAATGTCGATATAAATTAAGAATGAAATGGAATCAAATACTTAACTAAAACGAGGGGGGGGGAGTTTCCATGAAGTCTTGGTCAAATTTGATCGCCATGTTCAGAGAACAGGCTGAAGTTTACGGTGATAAACCATTTTTGTGGGCAAAAAAAGAAGATCAATACGAATCGGTAAGTTGGAAAGAATGTAACGAAACCGTATCAGCCTTGGCCCGTGGATTAAGAACTTTGGGACTAAAAAAAGGAGACCGCGTACTACTCTGCTCTGAAAGCAGACCAGAATGGGTCCAGGCATACTACGGAATAATGGCCGCCGGCGGAATTGCGGTACCGGCCTACACGACGAATACCCAAAATGATCATGCCCATATAATTTCAAATAGCGGGGCTAAAGGCGTTATTGTCTCTTCGGGAAATCTCGCCACAAATCTCGTGCCTGCAGCCCATCAGTCAGGAATTGTCAATTTTATAATCTCCATTGAGAACCTAGTGCAATCTCAATCATCGGGAATCGACATTATCTCTTGGGCTAACTTGATTGAAAAAGGTCGAACCGAGCCCGACAATTTATCTGAATATATATCGACAATATCAAAAGAAGATACTGCCCTTATTATTTATACTTCAGGCACTGGAGGATCGCCGAAGGGAGTGGTGCTGCCACATCGGGCCATCATGCATAATTGCAGGGGTGTTTACAAATGTCTTGAAGAAATACTAGAAGAAGATGAGGTTTTTTTATCTTTCCTACCGCTTTCTCATTCTTATGAACATATTGGCGGCGTATGTTTCCCAACTTTTATAGGAGCACAAGTGTATTTTGCCGAGGGGCTTGAACATCTCACTAAAAATATGTCTGAGGCACGGCCGACAATTATGACCGCCGTTCCAAGACTTTATGAGCTAATGCACGCTCGAATTTCAAAAGGCGTTCTAGCAGCCGGTGGCCTTAAGGCAAAATTGTTCTTAAAAGCCGTTGAACTTGGCACCAAAAGTTTTGAAAACCCCAACAGCCTTACTATTAAAGAAGCTGTACTTAATGCACTTGTAGACAAATTGGTTCGAAAAAAGGTTAAAGCTACATTTGGGGGACGTCTAAAAGTGCTTGCATCCGGTGGCGCCCCATTGAATCCCGATATAGGTATGTTTTTTACGGCCTTGGGACTGAATCTCCTTCAGGGCTACGGCCAGACAGAGTCAGCCCCCGTGATCAGCATGAACCTTCCAAATAAAGTTAAGATGGAAACCGTTGGGCCACCAATTATGGAAACGGAAGTTAAGATTGCCGATGATGGGGAAATCTTAGTACGCGGGGCCCTTCTTATGAAAGGGTACTGGGACAATGATGACGCCACAAACGAAGCAATCAAAGATGGCTGGCTTCACACGGGTGACATTGGGGTCATGGATAATCAAAACTATATCCAAATAACAGACCGGAAGAAGGATATCATTGTCAACTCTGGTGGCGACAATATTTCGCCCCAACGAATAGAAGGGTTCTTGACGTTAGAACCGGAAATAGCGCAGGCCATGGTTTATGGAGATAAGAAACCACACATAGTCGCCCTCATTGTCCCCGATAGAGAATTTGCTTCCGAGTGGGCGAACTCGACCGGCAACCCAAACGAACTAGCAGATATAGTAGCGCATGAAGATTTTCGCCGTCTTATTAGCGAAGCATTAGACCGTACAAATGATAATCTTTCTGTCATCGAACGAGTACGCCGCTTTGAGTT
>CAZXSC010000022.1:0-29732 GCA_964643045.1 uncultured Rhodospirillaceae bacterium | reverse complement strand
AAACAAAAAACGATATCGTCCTTGTAATCGATGCTCTATGGCAAAATCGCGATCCTAATCCTCAATCGAGAATCCGTGATTTAGTAAAATGTACAGTACCTTTCTCAACCAAATACCTTGATGAAGAAGAGGTTTCAATTAAAGCTATTGGACATGACTTTCCTTTAGAGGAAATTCAAGGAGAGTGGATTGGATTGGCTAGATTCTCTGATGCCGGTGCCAAACGCATTTGCGATGAAATCGTTAAGATGCAACAAGAAGGTTGCGAAAAAGAAGCTTCAATGATCGACCTTTTTGGCAGACTTTTAAGGACCCATGAAACCATCCACGCTATATATATAACTGGACATTGGTTAGATATCGACAATGCCAGTGATTTAGCAGATGCCCAAAAATTCTTGTGAGAATCATGATTTTTGCTGACGATTTCATTATACCGGCCCAAGAAAAAGGCTATGATTTTTATACCGGTGTACCTTGCTCTTTTTTGGCGCCTTTTATAAACCGGGCAATATCATCAAAAAGTATCGATTATGTTGGTGCTGTGAGCGAAGGCGAAGCCGTCGCAATCGCATCTGGTGCCTGGCTAGCTGGACGCAAAACAGTCGTTATGTGTCAAAACTCAGGGTTGGGTAATTGCGTCAATCCATTTACATCGCTTAATTATCCATTCAAAATTCCAACTCTATTAGTAACAACCTGGCGCGGAGAACCGGGCCTTAAGGACGAACCTCAACACGAACTTATGGGCAAAATAACAGAATCACTAATGGGATTAATGCATATCCATTCCATAACATTCCCGCAAGAAGCGGCCGAAGTTTCATCCTTATTAGAAATTGCGGAGAAAAAAATAGCTGAACTAAATATGCCATTTGGGCTAATTATGAAGAAAAATTCAGTTAAACCCGAAGCTCTTGACCAACCAACAGATGTGATAAAACCACGTGGTGTATATGAGAATTTGCAAAATGGTACTATTGAAACTAAGCGTTATAGGCTGCTAGAGGAAGTGGTTGAAATAGCCTCGAGCCAAACAGCTATTATCGCTACAACAGGTAAATGCGGCCGCGAACTATTCACTATATCTGATCGACCACAACATATCTACCAAGTAGGGTCTATGGGAGGGGCTTCTGGTATGGGACTGGGTGTAGCTCTAAATACTGACAAACAGGTAGTTGTTCTGGATGGAGATGGTGCTGCCTTGATGAAAATGGGCAATTTAGCAACCATTGGCGCAAATGCCCCGAAAAATTTAATGCATGTAATAATGGACAATGGCGTTCACGATTCCACCGGGGGTCAGACTACAGTAAGTGCTCATACTGACTTTGCTGAAATAGCCTTGGCATGCGGTTACCGATTTGCTGCTACAACTGATGACTTAAAGGGATTTATACGGGTATTTTCTAAAACAATAAATATTAACGGACCAACGCTTATTCATGCTAAAATCAAAGCAGGTTCAATCGAAAAACTTGGGCGCCCGACCTTAAGGCCGGAAACGGTGGCTCGACGGTTCCAGACTTTCATCACAAACGGTTAATTTAATCAGCTAAAATTTAAAATAGGAAAGTAGTTCTTTAGTTTCGGATGGCAATAATTATTCTAATTCTAAACCCATCTCACCAATCACCTCAGAAACGGCCTCTAAAAAACTTATGATATTTTCCTTTTTGAGATTCCCAATACATCCAACACGGAAACTATCAACCTGGGTCAGTTTACCTGGATAGATCATAAACCCCCGCTCGTTTAATTTATTATAAAATTCAATAAATCCAAAAGACCCGGGATTTGGTTGAAAAAATGTTACTATGATTGGAGCTTGCAAATCACTCGGAAGATAAGACTTAAATCCAAGCATCTTCATACCTTCCATTAAGATGGAGCAATTCTCATTATACCTTTTCCCACGTGCCTCAACTCCCCCTTCTGCCTCATGTTCTATTAATGCTTGGCGAAAAGCAGCGAGTACGTGAGTTGGCGGTGTAAAGCGCCATTGCCCGTTTTTTTTAAAATTTTGCCATTGGTCGAACAAATCGAGACTAACCGAAGTAGCATTTGCCCCAGAGTTAGATAGAATATTCTTTTCAATAATAGCAAACCCGACGCCAGGAACTCCCTCCAAGCATTTATTTGATGATGCGATGATTGCAGCACATTTAACTTTCTTAACGCTTAAGGGAAGAGCCCCAAAAGAACTCATCGCATCGATGATAAATAGACAACCCTCAGCTGCTACAGCTTCAGCTATCTCTGAAATTGGGTTTAGAATACCAGAAGTCGTCTCGCAATGAACTGCGAGTACATGAGTGATTGATTTATCTTTATTCAAAAACCTTGTAACTTGTTCTCCTGAAGGCGGTCTGTCCTCATCCGTTTCTAAAATACGATGGTATCGTTTGTGGACCCTACAAATTTCAGCCATACGCCGGCCGTACTCGCCATTAACAAGGATTAATACCCGAGCTTCCTTGGGTATCAGCGTATCAATAACTGCTTCAACTGCAAAAGTCCCGCTACCTTGCACAAGCACACAGTCATGGGTTGGAGCCTCTTGATCGACCCCCGCTATCTTCTCAAGTTTTTGCGAAATCTCGCGGGTTAACTCAATAAACTCTGCATCCCTGGAACCCCAATCCCGCAACATGACGTTTTTTGTCTTCCTGGAGGTGGTTAGAGGCCCCGGTGTTAATAAGAATGGCTCATCTGTCATCTAGTCTTAATACCAATAGCTGTAGTTATAATCGCAATTCCTATAACTGGGTTTATTACCCTATTGTTATGGACTATTTTAATACCACATCGTTTATATCACATCTTAATGATAAAGCGGAGGCAAACTATCAGTCACAATACTTGGTTACACCGTCTGGTTGCAATTGGCGTAAGGCCATTGGCGAAAACACCTGTCACACCAAACCAAATAACGACATTAAGACTAGTGACCGGCCTCATCGCTGCAGCCTGTTTTGCGATAGGTGCAGAGTTATATTCAGCCATCGGTAGCGGAATTTTTGTTCTCTCTTTGTTACTAGACCGGGCAGATGGAATTTTAGCCAGGCTGACTGGGAATATTTCCACTCTGGGTCACAAATATGACTTAATCGCTGATACGTTGTGTAATTCATTTGCATTTATTGGTGTAGGCATAGGACTGCGCAGTGGTGTACTTGGTGAAACCGCTATTCTGCTTGGAATCATTGCCGGTCTAGCGGTTACAGCAATACTATGGTTGGTTATGCAAGCCGAAAAAAAAGGAGGCGATGGTGCTGCTGAGCTAGAAAGTTCAATGGGATTTGATCCGGACGATGCTATGTTAATAGTTCCCATTGCTATTTTTCTAGACTTCCATACTGAATTGATTGTCGCCGCAGCTTTCGTTTCACCGCTTTTTTCCATCTTCTTTTTTTTCAAATTTCGCCGTTTTCTGGGTGATTAATCGGGCAAATCGCCACATACTCCAGAGACAATAAACCGTTGCACCAATACCCGCGACAACGAAAAACTGTGCTAACAAACCAAGCCAAGTGATTGGAGCAATCAAATAGATACCATCTTCGAGCTCAAATCCGCCAAAAATCGGATAACCCACTGCTTCACCACTACTTAAAGCATTAGAAAGACGATCAATACCCAAATTTGAATAAAGCGAAATTATCGCAGCAGAAGCCCCTATAAAACCGAGTACAATTGCCCATACTCCAAGTTCACCTTGAGCTTGGCCAACCCCTAATCCAACAAATAAGGCCGCATAGCTGAGACCACCAGCAATATAATCAAAGTAATACCCAAAATCGGATACTGTTCCTTTAAGCCGCGCCAACTCACCGTCAAAATGGTCAAAAAAACGCGCGAGTACGAATAATCCCGCTGCCCAATGATTATAGGCCTCATCACCTTTGGCAAAAAGAATAGCAGCGATCAACGCCAATAACAGTGTAAGACTCGTGATTTGATTAGGAGTGATTAACGATCCCGAAAGTGGTTTAACCAACCATCGCGCTAACCTTTGATCGTAGGGTAATTTCCGATTTTTTTTCATCAAAGTAAAATGTTTGACTAGTTTCCTGGTGTCAAGTTTGCAATATATAATCTGAATGAAAACATTTATTAATCCAGCAACCAATCGGATAAAATAAATTGCACGAAATTATCGACCATAAGATTCATTATTACCTTTCTTTATGGATCGATTTTGTATGCAGACACGCTGGCAAAACAATAATAGCGGCGATAGTTACAACTATCTTACTGCTTTATTATTTTTTGGCTAACATTAGCGTTAACACCGATACTTCTGACATGTTGTCGCCCGAACTTCCTTTCCGCCAAAATTCAATTGCTCTGACCAAATCGTTTCCTCAATTCTCCGATAATATCGTAGTAGTCCTAGACGGACCAAATGCTGATCTAGTCAATCAGGCGGCCGACCTATTTGTAGATCAGTTAGAAACAAAACCCAATTTATTTTCTGAAATATTCGATCCTGCAGGTGCAGAATTCTTTAGAAAAAACGGCCTGCTTTACTTGTCTGAATCAAAGCTTGAAAAATTATCTGATAGGCTAATAACGGCCCAACCTTTTTTAAACACTCTATGGAAGGACCCTAGTTTATCTGGCCTGTTTGATCTTATAAGTTTGCTATTAAAAGAGGGGGCAGATAAAAAAGAGTTTATCGGTTTAGCCGAGCTAATGCTTGGCGAAATTACTAATATCATCATAGCCCAGAATAAAAATATCGCTAAACAACTCTCTTGGAGTAGGCTTATTTCTGGATACAAAGTGCCGGAAACGGATACGTTAGAAACTCGTATCATCGTTCTTAAACCTAAGATAAATTTCAGTTCTCTAAAACCAGGCTCAGATACTCTAAGCCAACTTAGAATTATTAGCCAAAACCTAAACCTGACAAAAAAATTTCAAACAAGACTGCGTCTCACAGGATCTCTGCCATTAGCGAAAGACGAGATGTCAAGTGTGGTTGATGGATTAGGGGTCGCCGGGGCACTATCAATAACTCTCGTGGTTATTTTGCTATTTTGGGGACTAAAATCCGCAAAACTGGTGATGGCTACATTTCTAACCCTAATTTGCGGTCTTGTATGGACAGCAGGATTTACCACCTTTACAATTGGTACCTTTAATCTAATCTCAGTGGCTTTTGCTGTCCTATTTATTGGTCTTAGCGTTGATTTTGGTATCCACTTTGCACTTTGCTATTATAGGAATGCTATTAGCAAAGAAGAGACTATAACAACACTCCACAAAGCAACTCACAAAGTTGGTGGCTCTTTAATTTTAACGACAGCAACTGCCGCAATTGGATTTTATTCATTCTTACCAACAGAGTATGTTGGATTAGCCGAACTTGGGTTTATCGCTGGCAGCGGTATGTTTATTGCGTTATTCACAAACCTTACTATCCTGCCGGCCCTGATCTATTTAATGCCCCCAAACAAAATTGGAATCCAAAGAGAGAACTCAAACAAATTGTCAACTTTGTTTGTTCGGTATAAGTACCAAATTATAATAATTGCTGGTATGCTTGCCGTGGTATCTTTGTATTTCCTTCCTAAAATGGTCTTCGACTTTGATCCTTTTAATTTAAAGAATACCAAAAGTGAATCAGTCTCGACGTTCCTTGATTTAAAAAAAACAGGAAACAGCAACCCTTATTCAATTACAGTTTTAGCAGAAAATTTGAATACGGCAGATTCAATCGCCTTACAGGCCAAAAAACTACCCCTTGTTCAAGACGCAATCACACTTTCCAATCTGATACCTCCGGGGCAAAGCGTGAAACTCGCTATTCTCGAAAATCTAAGCTATATGATAGGTCCTTCGCTTTCGGGATCCTATAGCAGTAATAAAAGAGAAAAGAGAAAGAAACTTTCCTCCGCACAACTCCTCCAAACTAGTATCAAGGAATTTAGGAAGCACAATCTGAATTCGTCTTTGGCAAAAACAATAGGAGAATTCAATGTTACGCTTGATCGGCTTCTAGAAAATAAAGACGCGGATGAAAGATTGGCAGATTTGGAAAAACGTTTACTCGCCGGACTTCATGATCAATTAATAAGACTGAAGAACTCGATGGAAGCCGAAGAAATCACAAAAGAACGCATACCAACCAAACTATTTTCACGTTATGTTTCTTCCGAAGGAAAAGCGAAAGTCGAAATCATTCCAAGACGTGACTTACGTGTCCAAAGCAACTTATTAGTTTTTGTTGCTGAGGTACGCAGCATAGCGCCACAAGCTACTGGCACACCGGTCATTATTTTAGAGGCTGGAAAAACGGTGGTAAACGCCTTTATTAAAGCCGTGGTTATTTCACTTATCCTAATCATCGTACTCGTTGTCAGTGTAACTAGAAGTTTCCGTGAAATTATTCTAATCTTAACACCGCTTGTTTTAGCATCTATGCTTACAATAGCGACCTCAGTTATATTGAATCAGCCATTTAACTTTGCAAATGTGATCGTGTTACCTCTCCTATTTGGTCTTGGCATAGCAAGTTCGATCCATCTAGTCGTAGCCGATCGAAATAGTAGTCAAGATCTTTTCGCAACATCCACGCCGAGGGCAATTATTTTTAGTGCGCTAACCACAATTGCCTCTTTTGGCAGTATTGCCTTATCTAGTCATCCCGGTACTTCAAGCATGGGAATATTATTGACGTTAGCATTGATACTTTCCTTAATTTGCACATTAATCATTTTACCAGCTTTATTATCTGTATGGCCAAAGACACATCTTAAATGAAAAATCTATTTCCTCTAATCCACCACTTATCAAGACCTGTAAGCAAAATCATAATCGCATTGCCAATCACACCTAACCAAATCACAACGGCCAGCTTAATAATGGGGATCATAGGATGCGTATTTTTTCTAAATCCAAATTTTGAGGACAACATCCTTGGTAGTATTTCTTTTTTAATCGCTTATATTTTTGACAATTGCGATGGCGCAGTTGCAAGACATAAGAATCTCCAAACTGGCTTTGGCGAAAAATATGATACTTTTGTCGATTGGATTGTTCATAGTATATTTTTTTTAGCACTTGGTTATGGATACTACCAAGAAACCGGAAACAATTTGTGGCTGTGGCTTGGTCTTTTCGGAAGTATAGGAGGAACAATAAATTATTGGGCAATTTTCTTTATAGAATCCTTTGAAAATGAAAGCACTGAATCTGATAAAACCAAACTACCCAAAACCATAACAGAAAACATTATCTTTGTTTTTCGCGAACTTTTTCGTGCCGATTTTTGCTTTATAATTCTAGTATTGGCTGTAATTGACCTACTTTGGTTATTATTACCCGCCGGGGCAATTGGGGCACAAATCTATTGGATAATGTTATTTATAGACCAAACTAAAATCAATCGAACATAATGTTCCTTTACAGATGGCAAAATGAAGCTTTTTAAACTAATTTTTCTTATCATTGGCTTAGGCCTTTTGGCATGGACCTTTCAAGAAATAGAGATTGAAGAAACGCTTGATTTAATCAGCAATATCGGATTTGGGTTTCTATTAGTATTAGCCGTTTATTTGGTTGCATTTTTGTTTGATACTTTGACGTGGCAATTTACCGTCATTTCAGCCCCCGTAAATAAAAAATGGATCTACCGCTTTTTTCTATTACGTCTCGCTGGAGAAGCATTTAACAATATTTTACCTGCAGCAAGCCTAGGAGGCGAGCCAGTAAAGGCGTTTTTGCTAAAGAATATCTACGGTCTTAATTACCGTGAAGGGATAGCATCGCTTATCTTAGCCCGGACGATCAATACATTAGCCTTAGTTTTATTATTAATCATAGGATTTATCCTTATGATTAACAGTAATATCTTTGACGAAGGGTACAACCAAACTGCAGGTGTCGGTCTTGGTATATTGAGTTTTCTTATTGTATTCTTTTTCTTTATCCAGCGATTTAAAGTTACGAGTCTCATGACTATCGCCCTTAGCAAAATCCAAATGTTCCGGTGGCTTGAAAGGTCTGTCCATTATGTCGCAGAGATCGATGATGTTTTATCAAGATTTTATGTTAACCATTCGACACGGGCCAATTCTGCACTAACCTTGGCGTTTGTAAATTGGGTCCTTGGAGTGATCGAGATCTATATCATAATGGAATTTATTGGACACCCTATCTCATTAGCCGATGCCTGGATTTTAGAATCGGCGGTTCAACTAGTGCGCACCGCAACATTCTTCATTCCTGCCAGTATCGGGGCCCAAGAAACTGTCTTTTTGATCATAGGATCTGCCGTCACCGGTTCTCCTACTGTTGGTTTTACCGCTGCCATCGTAAAGCGCGCCCGCGAAGTCATATGGATCATAGTAGGCTTGTTAGTGTTTTATGCAATAAAATCCAACACTAGTAACGAAAATAGATAATAATTTAATTTGAAATGAGTTGATCGGCTTTTCGATTAAGAAGTTCTGCAAGTTTCCTTGCGCCATTGGTTCGCAGGATCGTACGATATTCCGAATGCCTAACCGACAACTCGCTAATTCCTCCTTCCAACAGAATATCTACAATTTTCCATCCTGTTGAAAATTTTCTCGTTACGTACGTTAGTTGGACAGACTTATTCTGGTTCTTTGATCCTGGTGTTATAATCTGGGTATAAACTAGATGTGTTTTGCGCATGCCAGCAAGTGTTTTTATAGTCTTAAAAAACTGACCGGAATAATTCTTAAACCGATACGCATAAGTTGCAATAGTCATGCGTCGGAAGGCCTTGGCAAGTTCAATCTGCTGATGCTTATCTGCTTTACGCCAAGATGTGCCTGAAGCTAGTTTAATCATAAAATCAAAAGCAAACGCTTTATCACAAGCCGATTCGAGGTGTAAATAACGTTCTTTAGGTGTCGTTAAGTTAGCTTTCTTCATAACATTCAATAAAACATCATGAAAAACTCCAATAACCTCATCAGGGGAAATACCAGTGGCATGGCTTCCTTTAATCGCAAATCCCAGGAACAATATGACCAAAAAAATTCGGTATACCCTTGGCACTTCAGGCCACGCTTCCAGAATCGGAGCTTTTAAAGGGAGAGACTAGGGTACAACAATCTATTTGGCTGTCATGAACTTGAAGCGTGTGGGAAATTTCAGCGGACCTTCGGGAACACCTGTCATTCAAGCTAGCCATATTTATCCTGCCTCTGAGTAAAGGCCAACTATACTCAATAAGAGTTCTAGACTAGACATGTAATTTGACATTCAGCATGAAAATTCTACTTTATAGGGTGCAAGCAAACATTATTGGACTATACAGGAAAAAGAGAGAAATGGAAAAGACAACATTTGGCGGCGGGTGTTTTTGGGGTATTGAATATGCCTTTCGGCAAGTAACTGGCGTTAAAGAGGCGCCAGTCGGATATGCCGGAGGCACGATAGAAAACCCAACATATGAACAAGTGTGTAGCGGGCAAACTGGTCACGCGGAAGTGGTACAGGTTGAATTTAATCCTGACTCGGTTACTTATAAAGAACTTCTCGATTTATTCTGGACAATTCACGATCCAACTACCCTTAATCGTCAAGGACCGGATATAGGGACACAGTATCGGTCCGTAATCTATTTCCATTCGCTCGAGCAAGAGCAGACGGCCCAACTTTCAATTGACGCCCTTCAAAAGGAGGGGCGTTTCCTCAACCCAATAGTCACCGAAGTATTGCCGATTGATACTTTTTACATGGGCGAAGACTACCATCAAAAATATTTTGAAAAACAGGGGCGTCATTGAAATTATAGATTGTTTTAAATTTCCGCAGCCTTGGCCTCTTCAATACGTTCACCTTCAAAAGAGACAAACGTACCATCGTCATCAATGGTCGCCATGTCACAAAAAATCTCAAGACGATGTCCATCAGGATCGAAAATATAAAAACTCTCGTTTTCCCCCCATGACCCCTCGCCACGTGGATCATATTTACTGTGGACTACGGGACCCCGTATAATTTCTATCCCTAACTCATTCACCCTTTCTAACATTTCCAGCCAGGCTTCCCTATCATGACACTGCCACGCCAAATGGTGATGATAAGTGGTCCCCTCTATATCATCTTGATCTGTTCTCGCTCGATATTTTTTTCCTGGTGTGTGTGACAACACCATGTCGTGATGCTCACTGTGGATCCGCAAGAAAGCGAGCTCTACTGGTATTGCCTTTATTTCACCAGCTTCGTGGCGTTCGGTTAATTTATACCCAAACAAGTTACGGTAAAACTCAATGGAACTATCCATGTCGGACACGTCAATCGCCATATGGTGGAAGACTTTAATGGGATTCCTTTTTTTTGTTTCTTTTACCATAAACTGCCTTTTAAACTAATCTCACGATACGAAATATATATATAAAGTCTCCTAAAGATGCAAATTAGCACTGCCAACCACATCACAATGGCAGATTACAAGTTGAAATAAAGAAATTTAATTCCCAAATTATTCTTTCAAATTCCAATTAAAGCTTAACCGTACCAATAAATCTACTCTCACCGAGAATTACAGAAACTATCTTTGATGAATGTTTTGGATGCGAAACCTCTATTTCATAGCTGCCACTCTCTGGTTCCAGGTTATCTATTTTGAAATCCCCAAAAGCGTCGGTCGAAGTTTCAGCAATTTTCTTACCGTCTTTGCTTAGTGAGACAAATGAATCCTCAAGACATTCCTCTACACCATCAATATCCGCAATCACGCTGCCACCAATAAAGCATTTAGTGTACAAATTCAGGTTCTTATAATAGACACGAGGCTTCGTACCATACTCTGGATGAAGAACCTCCAGATCTTCTTCTGCGACTATTTTCTCCATTTCTGAATCTTCAATACAAACAGACCTTAAAGCTTCGGTTCCACAAGCTTGAACGGGTCGGGGTTCCTTCCAACCCCGATCGAGCAAGTGGGCATCAAAAATCCATGTTTGCGGAATTTCTTTTTCCTCATTCCACCAAATGGCTCCATAGGGACAAGTATCAACAAGGTTTCGTTGCCCCTTGGCTTTTTCAGGATCAATAATCACGATTCCATCAGGACGCTTTGTGACCGCCCCATTTTTAGCCGCTTTAATACAAGGAGCGTTATCACAGTGGTTACACGTCGTAGGTACATAGGTTAAATCAACCATAGGGGCTTGGCCTCGTTCCTTTCGGAGATGATCAATCCAATAATGACCATGTTTGGGCATTGCCGCTGTATATCCTGGGTGATTATTACCCTGATATTCATCTGCCACTGATAAGAAACAGTTGTTTGCGTTGTGACACCTTCCTACGTCTATAATCAAGTTCCATTTTTTCATTTTATGCTCCCGCTACTTGGTCTTCGGGTATTTTCTTGTTTGCAGAACTTGCTTCATCTCGAACAGTATCTGCACCATCCCATTTTTCAACTTCTATTAAACAGGAATTGTATGCAGCAGAATGCACTTTTTGAGTCTGCATTCGATTAGGCGTCAATAAATTCACACAACCACCACGATCCACTGACTCACCCGGCTTGCCGAGTGGATCGTAAACTGCTGAAGCTTGGCGACAATGAATAATTCCGGGTATTAGACGCTCCGTCAATTGCGCCGCACAAATAACAGCCCCTCGATCATTGAAAAGTTTCACAAGATCATTTTCCGCGATTCCACGGGCCTTAGCATCGGCCTTACTAATTCTAGCGATCCAATAAAAATAACCGTCAATATGGATACGGTGATCCCTTATGTCGTTAACGGCACTATCTTTACCGTCACCTTTGGTGTGAAAACTATACCGGGCATGAGGAGAAACTAATTGTAAAGGAAAGCGTCCAAAAAGCTCACTTGTGTGTGTACCCTCCCAAGAAGGTATGTATTTGTTCAATGGGGGGCGTTCCGGATCCTGTCCAAAACGTTTCAGGCTTTGGCTTTCAAATTCTATCTTACCAGACTGTGTTTGCAGGCCTTCCAAAAATTCTTCACCGTAAGAACCTGGAAGAGGATGAGGTTCATGGATATTTTTTTTCTCGCCATCGGCAAACCATTTGTAGGAGGTCGGTTGACGCAGTGCTTCCTTCTCTGCGGGAACGACATAATACCCTTTAGTGCAAAACTTTTTCCAAGAAATTCCTTTGGGCAAATCAGAGGCTTCAAACACACGTTTGACCCAATCCAACTCTCGGTGGCCCTGTGTGAAATACATAGAATGCCCCAACCGCATCAAAACTTGTTGGAAAATTTGATAATCGGGCTTGGACTCACCCAAAGGTTCAATGCATTTATGCTGCAAACCAATTACTCGGTGATTAAGCTGTCCAACCCAATCGTGTCCGTAACCACCTGGATTAGCCCATTCACCAATATCCCAGCGCTCGAAATTTGTGCAAGCTGGTAATATGACATCGGCAAATTTAACTTCACCTTCATTCCAAATAGACTGACTAACAACAAATTCGAGACTATCAGTCTGATACATTTTCACATAGCGGTTGCTGTCTGGCTGAGTACCAATATTAGAAGAGCCATACTTGTACATCATCTTCACCGGTGAATGCCCGGGCGAAGGATAACGTATGGGAAAAAACTGCCCTTCGATCGAGCGTATATCGATTGGATAACCCTCCGTCTTTCCTTCCATAATCGCTTCGGGCAGTTTAAGGCGGGGAATACTTTGTTGTGTAGGGTTCAAGCTCAGTAAATGCGGCATTCGCTGGTACAGCGAAACACCATTAGCCGAATTCTGACCGTCGCCATTAAAGCCGCCCTCAGCATAACCCGGAAAATAGAAATTATAATCTATGGGCGCTCCAAATTGGAGGCCGCCAAAATTAATACCAGGCTTACCCAATCCTTGCATCGCCATTAGGCAAATCATCGAGCGTGCCCATTGCGCGCCAGTAGCCGATCGACAAGCTCCACCCAGCGTAGTGCCCATACCACCCGCCGACAAATAGGTTTTTTTTTCAGCCCATTTGCGTGCAAGAGCCCTTATTTCGCGAGCAGCAACTCCGGTTTCCTTTTCAGCCCACTCAGGTGTCTTTGCAACCCCCTCTTCATCTTCGCCCATAATATAGGCACTCCATTTATCGAAGCCCGTTGTTCTTTTTTCAACATAGTCCTTGTCATAAAGATCTTCTTTAATCCACACATACGTTAGCGCCTGGGCAAGTGCCGGGCTGGTCGTCGGTCGCGGAGCCAGCCACTTGCCACCCATAAAGGCGGCCGTTTCATTCAAAAACGGATCAATATGGACCATTTCAATGCCGAGTTGTTTTGCCCATTGGCGACGCACCGTTCCTTCAAATGAGCCATAAACACCGTTAGTTACTTCTGGATCACTCGACCAAAAAACGATCAACTCAGCTTCTTGTAAACAGTCTTCAACCTGGCCATAGATCTCAGCCGCGCCATTTCTCATCGAATGGCCATAATGATGCATGGCACCCCAATACCAGCCTTCCCAACTATCCGGGTTAAGCAGCGTCGTTGTTGCACCAATAATATTTATGAATTTTTGATATGCGCTTATATAATATCCAACATTGCCCCAAGTATGGTGCGAGCTACGCCCTGCAAAAATGGCACCCGGGCCATATTGCCGGTTCACACGCTTTATTTCCGAGGTGACAATATCAAGTGCCTCATCCCATGTTATACGCTCATACCCAGAGACACCACGATTTTTAAAATTTCTCTCGCCATTTGGATCAAAGTCAACACGCTTCATTGGATACAGGTTACGGTCTTTTGAATAAACCAACGATTTTGAAGCCAAGCCATGTGGTGAAATGCTTGTCCTGCGCGGAGGAGCGAACTCTTTGCCTCTTGCTTTTATAGACCATGTTTCACCATCTTCTGCCTGAAAATCGATTGGCGTCATCCGAATAATTTTGCCTTCTTTAACGTAAACGTAGACCGGCCCGCCATTAGTATTGTTCACATAACGCATTTCGCCATTTTCAACGAGTGTCCCAAACTCCCAACCGACTGTCTGGCTCATCATTACGGTTTCTGAGAACCAGGTAACTAGCTCATCGGGCCCCTGCGCGATAAGGTTAAAATTCTTGATCGCATCGATTTGAGCTTGATAATCAATTGGTGGCATCAAAAGTTCGGTTGCTATTATTTCTGACTTAAAACTTACACAGACATGCGGGTTGGGGTGAATTCCTTTGCTAGATGTTATTCTTCCATCTTTAAAGTTAAAAAAACGCCCCTTCGTATCGTCAGCAACTTTCATTTGAACTATGATATTTCGTTCCTTCAAGCGATCACGAAACTCCTTATAACGCCACGCCTTCAAACGCAGCATCCATGGCAATGCAAAAAGTATTAATGAGAGTTTCATCAGCGCATCCTCGACTTTTTCAAATTTCCAAAATCACCTAGTGCATTATTAAGAATTAAAAGCACCCATTTATCTTATCTGGCTGGCACGTTAATTCATACAAACAATAGTAC
Source organism: uncultured Rhodospirillaceae bacterium (assembly GCA_964643045.1). Lineage (GTDB taxonomy): Bacteria > Pseudomonadota > Alphaproteobacteria > Rhodospirillales > UBA2165 > TMED23. Next base: position 15,273 of record CAZXSC010000022.1, on the reverse strand, counting down.
CGCACCACATACGCATAGTGCAATACGGGACCACATGGCTTTGGGTGCAATCAAACCAAAAGATAACATAGCCAATGAAAGCCCAACTTTAACCATCATAATCAAAGCCATAAATGGTATTTCGCCAAACTTAATTAACTCAGGATTGGCGATCATACCGAGTGGAATTAGATAAAGTCCCAGACCTAAAACCATTGATTTACCTGAAACTTTAAGCCAATTTTCATTAACCATACCCGCAGCTATAAAAACAGCTCCGCAGACGGGTGGTGTTATGGTTGAGAGTAAAGCAAACCAGAAAACAAATAAATGAGCTTGCAGGGGCTTTAGGCCAAGTTCAATCAAGGCTGGCCCCGCGACTGATACACATATTACGTATGCAGCCGTCGTTGGCACCTCCATTCCAAGAACAAGACAAGCTAAAGCTGTCAGCAATAAAGCCGGCCAAATCATACCCCCCGACCCAGATAAAATTAGAGAGGTGATTTTAATTCCCAAGCCAGTAATTCCAAGAACCCCAATGATTATTGACGCACATATGATTATGGATGCAATCGTGGCAATTTGTTGACCGGCGTTAATAAATACCTTGTTAAATCTTTTGAGGGTCCGTTCAACATCGAATGTAAATCTTTGATCAAACACAAGTAAAATAGCGGCCATTAATATGGCCATTGAAGCGGCGTATTGGGGTGTAAAACCAGGTCCAAACATTGCCCAAAGCAAAAGAAAAAAAGGCACTAAGAAAAAACATGATGTGATCAGTACATTTTGCAGATCTGGTAATTCGCTTTCTGATAATCCTTTGAGTGGGTAACGATGGGAAAAAGCATCTATTCCAATCCAAACCGTAAAAAAATATAAAAGAGCAGGTAACCAAGCGGCTTCCATAATACCCACGTAAGGTATCCCCGTCATCTCTACCATAACAAATGCCCCTGCTCCCATTAGCGGAGGCATAATCTGTCCACCTGAAGAAGCTACAGATTCTATAGCTGCAGCCAAAGATTTAGGATATTTAAGACGGACCATTGCGGGTAACGTGATCGCGCCTGTTGAAGCTACGTTTGCAGAAGCTGACCCCGATATGGATCCAAATAATGCAGAGGAAATAACGGATACTTTGGCGGCTCCTCCTTTTAATCGACCTGCGGCGGCGGTGGCTAAGTTCATAAACCCTTGACCCGCTTCACCAGAATTTAGTACGACACCAAATATTACGAAAATAGATACGATATTGACCGAAACACCGGTTAGTTTTCCCCAAATGCCACCTTCAGCTATTGTTAAAGTTCCCAAGAAGCTCTTGAGGGGCACCCCAGGGTATCCAAATTCCCCCGGTACATATTCACCAAAAAAACCATAGATGAGGGCCAATAACGCTATCACAGGGAGTGGCCAGCCAATAGCCCGCCTCGCCATCTCCAAAACTATAATCAACAACAATATGGCAATAATAATCTGGAAGCTACCCTCCAATGTGCCGTACTGATCGCCTAACGCAGATTCATTGCTCGCTACCCAAAGACAGCAAGAAACACCAATTGCCATCAAAAGAATACCGCTTAAGCGCGCCACCTTTGTTTTTGATATATATATCAGCACCCAAGGCAGAGCTAATGCCATGTGTATTGGACGACTTACCAAATTCGGAACTAGACCTGAGAAAATCAGATACAGATGAAAAGCAATTGAGGCTACGCCTAACAAAGGCCAAATTAATCTGTTGATCAGAGCCATCATTATAATCCAACGGATGGGCAAAAAATGACCCGGATTTTATAAAATAATCCGGGTCTTTCCAAAACAACGGTAATTAATTATTTTTGATTACCAGTGATATTGAAACCGGCTTCAACATAATATTTAAGTGCTCCAGGATGAATTTTCCCTTTGATATTAGTCATCAATCCTTTATCAACACCATTCCACCAGCTTGCTTTAACACCCATTTTCGACTTTTGTGACCAATAGGTTTTCGTTAGAGCATAGGCAGTCGCCGCGTTCATTCTCGTTGTGCTATATGCAACCACTGGCAAGGAAGTTGTCGTTATTGGACTTTTCTGACCTTTGTATGTGCCGGCAGGTATGACTAGTCGCGTACGCTTCGTCTTTTTAATCTGTTCTGGTGATAATGTCAGAACATGCACACCGGTACTAGCCGCCGCTTCTATAACATTGGGCGCTGGCCACGAACCCGCCGTGACAAATCCATCAATTTGCCCATTTTTCAACGCCGGAACCGCATTAGATAATTCGACGTTCGCGAGTTTAACACTGTCTTTCAAACCGAATAATTTCAAATATTTAGCACCCTCTTTAGCACCAAAAGAGCCCTTCCCGATGAGGATTCTTTTACCCTTTAAATCGGCGAACTTTTTTACACCGCTTTTATTACTCAAAACAAAATGCATGGTTAACGACGGAATGGGAAAAAGAGCTCGAATATCCCTATATTTTGGGTTTCCTTTTCCTTTGAACATGGCCTTTGCTACTTTGGCTAACTTCACCAAGACAGGAGGCGTTGTAAAAACGTAATTACCTGGCCGAGAAACCGCTTCCTTAACATTTTGCACGGAACCCTGGCTCTCTTCAACGGTTACTATGATACCACCATTTGACCCTACTTTCATTGATTCGGCAATTTGAACTGCCATTTGATAGTATGACGAAGTAGATTTGGCGGACTTATAAGTTACTCGCGTTTCAGCTTTGGATTCCGACGTTATCGTAAACGTAGCAAAAGTAATAATCGCGATGCTTACAAGATATATTTCTTTAATCTTCATTTAGTACTCCCCGAATAATTTAATACTTTAGTGTTGAATTCTGCGCCCCCAAAAAAACTTTGAAGACCAAGTCTGCGATTAATACGCATAATGTCAAATAAAATGCAACCATCGATCGGGCTTTATTATTAATTCTAATCACTGCTGGACTAAATTTTTGCATCGATGCTCTCTCTCGCCAAATACGCAGTCGATTAAGGCTGAGGACTACTATCGATGTTGTTTAATTAAAGAAAAAAATACTTACTTTCTTTTAACCTCAGTTAATAAATTCTTCCACCGCTGTTCTTCTTCGGACAAATTAAATAATTTTGATCTAACTTCGCACCATTCAACTAATTCTTGCATAAAACCCTCATCGTTTTCACATTTAAGAAGCAACCGTCTCAATGACCTTTCATCTCCAACTTTATAATAACCCAAATAATCCTTACCCAGCATCCCCACGTTGCCATTAATCCGAGAAGCAACAACGGGAACCCCCGCTACCAGCGCCTCAGATACAACGTTTGCACCACCCTCCGCAATTGATGAAATTACCATCAAGTGAGTTTTAGAAAGTTCTTTCCGGACCTCCCAACCTGATTTTTCTCCTCTCCAGATATATCGCCGGTTGCTTTTCATTTCAGCATACGCCTTCCTTTCCCAAGCCTTTGTGTGGGCTTTACCGAGATGGATTAAGCGCAACCGAGAGCTTTTTGGAAGACTCCTAAGAGCATAAGCACCCCGCAAGGGATCTTTTACGTTCCTCAAATGACCTATCATACAAATATCGAAATGGGATACCGAAGGTTTTCGATCTTGGCTTAACGCTGGCGCAGATTGATAAATTACACGTAATTTCTTGTGAAAGTGCTTGGGAGTAACATCAAAAACTAAATCATGTAAGCAGATCAAGAAGTCTGCTGATTCAATTGAATTGAGAGTGGGCAATGGGTCAGAATGAATAAATGAGTTTATATCAGTTCCTGTCAAAGCCAGCAAAAGCGGAGCATCTGGATGACTGTTTCTATAATCTTTAATCGAATCAGCGCTACGCCACGCATGCAGGGCAATCACCAAATCAGTTTTTCTGCCATTATACTTGGCAGAAATTTCTACTTGGTGTCCAAGATTACGCAAAATACGGGCCCAGCGAACAGCAGTCGTGCGGTTTCCATTCCTGGAATATTTTTCTGCTGGCGTAATCAGACTAATCTTCATTTACAATCTCTGGGAATTCCTGTTACACATAACTATATCATGACCAAACTTGTTAGCACCCAATATTTGGCAGATTTACTCAACGATGCAAACAAGCGAACCTTAGAACTCGTCGATGGTTTAAATGGCGAACAAATAATTGGTCCCAAATTGCCAATAGTGAATCCCTTACTTTGGGAAATTGGCCATGTCGCTTGGTTCTACGAACAATTCATCTTGCGAATGCTATATAATGAATCGCCCATCTTAGATAATGGGGACGAACTATACGATTCGATCGCTATTAAACATTTTGATAGGTGGGATCTTCCGATACTGCAATTAGGCGATGCTATAAATTATATTAACGAAGTACGTAATAAACTTATTGGGCGTCTTGGTGAGATTTCCTACGAAAATATGGCTTCAGAGCAAGATAGCTTCATCTATCAATTTGCAACATTTCATGAAGACATGCATACCGAAGCCTATACTTATTCAAGAAATACACTAGAATACCCACTGCCCGACATTGAAACAGCCAACACTTTCGATACAAAAAAACTTGAAACAGGACCTTTGCCTGGAGATGTCGAAATACCCGGGGGTTCATTTACATTAGGTGCATCTCGAAATGCATCGTTTCTATTTGACAACGAAAAGTGGGCACACGAGGCGACGGTCTACCGTTTCAAAATGGCCCGCGCGCCCGTTACCAACGCAGAATTTGCAGAATTTGTGGCAGATAATGGCTACCAACGTCGTAATCTCTGGCACGATATCGGATGGAACTGGCGTCAACAGGAAAATACCAAATATCCGGTTTACTGGATCCCCGATGGTCCGGATAAATGGTTGATACGCCACTATTCGACAACTATTGAACTACCCTTGCACCAGCCAGTTATCCACATCAACTGGTATGAAGCCAGTGCCTATTGCAATTGGGCCAAACGCCGCCTTCCAAATGAAATCGAATGGGAAGTTGCCGCTTCCACTGAGCCTATGAATAATGGCAAAGAGTTTTCCGCAAGCAAAAAAAATTACCCTTGGGGTGATACCGCCTACAGCCTAGCACGGGCTAATTTAGATGGCCATGGCCTTGGCTTGGCAGATGTCAGTGCATTTCCTTTAGGTGATAGTGCATGGGGTATTCGTCAAATGTTGGGTAACGTTTGGGAATGGACGTCAAGCAACTTTGAGCCTTATCCTGGTTTTGAGCCCGATTCATATAAAGAATACTCAGAGCCAGTCTTTGGGACACGAAAGGTATTGCGCGGAGGAGCATGGGCAACACGTTCAAGAATGGTTAACAACACATATCGCAATTATTTTACACCAGAACGCCGGGACGTTTTTGCTGGATTTCGGACTTGTGCCCCGCATAATTGGTCGTAATATACTCATCTAGTTGCAAGAACTTAATAAAAAGAATTAAATAATAATAAAATCAGGTAGAGAGACTAGCCAATTCATGATTACCATGACTTCAGCATTACTTCGGACAGAACGTCTTTATGGGAACCGACCAGCGGTGGTAGATTCTGAGATAAGCCATACTTGGAAAGAACACATTGAACGTATCAAAAAACTTGCAGGTGGTCTAAAAAATTTAGGAATTTTTCCCGGTGAGCGCTTTGGGATAATTGGACCAAATTCATTTCGATATACAGAACTTATACATGCCGGCTATTGGGCCGGCGCCATACCAGTCCCGATAAACCATCGACTTGCTCCACCTGAGATACTTCATATTCTTAAAGATGCAGATGTCAAACTTTTAGCCTTAGGAGAGGACTATCTCAGCCTAACTGACGACAAGTTATTAAAATCTTGGGCAAACAAACGCATTGTTATTGGCAAAACTGCACCAAAAAAATCACTGAGATCACTCGATAAAATCATTGACAATTCCGAAGCGTTAACACCGCAAGATCCCGCCGAAGATGACCTCGCAATTCTGCTTTATACCGGAGGAACCACGGGCCTTAGCAAAGGAGTTCAATTAACTCACAGGAATGTATGCTCAAATGGCTACCAGGTAATAAACGCCATGAATATTTCCAAGGAAGATGTTTATCTGCACGTCGCACCAATGTTTCACGCTGCGGACCTCTTGGGCTCGGGCTTTACTATGAATGGATCTGCTCATGCTTACGTTCCCGTATTTTCTCCAAAGGCTGCCCTTCAAGCAATTCAGGATTTTAGGGTGACCCAGGTCATGATGGCCCCAACAATGGTTATTATGATTTTAGAAGAACCTACGTTTGATAATTATGAAATTTCAAGCCTTCAAAATCTTTTTTATGGCTCCTCGCCAATGGCAGCCGAATGGGTTGAAAAAGCAATACAACGCTTCACAAATGCAGATGTACAGCAAGGCTATGGTCTAACTGAAACATCCCCCATTTTAACGACCTTCGATGCTGAAGACCATCGTAATGCTGTGGAAACAGGTAACACTGATATTTTGCGCGCCGCGGGACGCCCAGTTATTGGTATTGATCTGAAAATATTTGATGACCATGGAAAAGAAGTGCCTACCGACGAAGCCGGAGAGGTATGCGTAAGAGGCCCCAATGTAACGCCCGGCTATCTCAACCGACCAGACGAAAACAAAAAAGCCTTTAAAAGGGGCTGGTTTCACACTGGAGATGTTGGCAGAGTTGACAAAAACGGCATCTTATTTCTAATGGATCGTAAAAAAGATATGATTGTAAGTGGGGGCGAAAATATCTACACATCAGAAGTTGAATCAGCCATTTACAAACACCCTGATATATTCGAATGCGCTGTAATTGGTGTACCAGATGAAAAATTTGGCGAATCTTTATTTGCGGTTATTGTTCCGGTGCCCGGCAAAACTTTAAACGAAGAAATTGTAATCAACCACTGTCGAGAGTATATTGCCGGGTACAAAATACCCCGGCAAATGGATTTTGTTGAAGAGTTGCCCAAAAGTGCAATGGCAAAAATACTTAAAAATAAACTCAGAGAAATTTACGCTGAAAAACAGGAGAAAACATAATTCATGGGACAATTTGCATCCGGCCAGCCTGTTCCACGCACCGAGGACCCACGGTTACTCACTGGCCGCGGAAACTACGTTAGCGATGTTAACCTTCACGGCCAAGCCTACGGTTATGTTTTAAGATCCCCCTATGCTCACGCGACTATAATATCCATCGATACTAAAAGTGCTGAAGCCGCGCCGGGAATTATTTCCATTTTAACCGGTGTAGATATTCAAAAAGACGGGCTAGGCACAACTCACGTTACCCAGCTTCATAAACGAGCTGACGGATCACCTTTGTACAGTGTTCCTCACCCGGGTCTTGTGTCTGATCGGGTGAGGTATGTGGGAGACTATGTAGCTTTCATCGTTGCAGAAACGATTGCTGAAGCCAAGGATGCCGCCGAACTTGTTGAAATAGAATATGAACCATTACCTTCAATCACCGACACAGCTTCAGCTCTCAACGATGGCTCACCTTTAGTATGGGATGACTGCAAAAACAACATATCTCATGTAATCCAGGGCGGGGATAAAGATGCAACCGATGCGGCATTTGCAAAGGCTGACAAAATAATTAAACATCGATTCGTAATAAATCGCATTTCAGCAAATTCTATGGAAACGCGCGGCTGCATAGGTGATTACGATCAACGCGAAAGACGGTATATTGTCTATAACGACATCCAGGCACCCCACGCACTTCGTCAAGTCCTTTCCGAGGATATTTTCAAAGTACCCGAAAAAGATGTACAGGTTATAGCAGGAAACATTGGTGGAGCTTTTGGCATGAAGGGTCCGGTTTATCCTGAAATTAGGTTGTGTGCGTGGGCGTCAAAACGTGTCGGTCGTCCCGTCAAATGGATATGCGAGAGGAGTGAAGCGTTTCAGTCTGACGAACACGCGCGCGACAACGTCACAGTGGCCGAAATGGCATTGACAAATGAGGGTAAATTCCTTGGCATTAGAGTGAATTCCATCTGCAATATTGGGGCCTACTTATCTCAAGATCGCAATATTCTTTCTACCTTTCTTAATGTTGGATGTATCGCGGGCGTTTACACAACCCCCGCGATACATACCGTTACTCGTAATGTTTTTACAAATTCAAATTCAACGTCACCATATCGCGGAGCAGGTCGGCCTGAGGCTGCTTACATACTTGAAAGTTTAGTTGATTTAGCGGCATTAGAACTTGGCTTGGATAAAACTGAGATACGCCGAAAGAATATCATACCCGTCGCTTCCTTACCTTTCAAAACTGCGCATACATACACCTATGATTGTGGCGAGTTCGAAAAAAATATGGACCGAGTGATGGAAATGATTGATTACTCCGGTTTCAAAACCAGGCGAGAAGAAGCCGCATTGAGAGGAAAGTTGCGTGGTATTTCAATTTCAAACTCAATTGAACGCGCCGGTGCTCCCTTCCCTGAAACAGTAGAAATTAGGTTTGATCCAACTGGCACGGTAACAATTTTTGCCGGCACAAAAGACCAAGGACAGGGCCATGATACAATGTATAAACAGCTAATTTCGGACAAACTAGGGATAGACACCGACAAAGTGCGTTTAGTTGATGGAGATACGGATAAGGTATCACATGGATTGGGCACATTTGGCTCACGTTCTGCAATGATTGGCGGAACTGCTCTGATCATCGCGGCCGATAAAATAATCGAAAAAGGAATTAAGATCGCAGCAGAGATATTGGAAGCTGCCGAAAGCGATATTACCTATGAAAACGGCATGTTCAACATAACCGGTACAGACCGCTCCATAGATATACATGAAATAGCAAAGATATCTTATAATCCAATACGTATACCTAAAGAAATTGATCCCGGTTTAGCCGAGATTGGTATATTTAAGCCCGAACAGCCCAGTTTTCCAAACGGCTGTCATGGTGTTGAAGTTGAGATTGACCCAGAAACAGGTAAAACAGACCTTATCAGTTATTATGTCGTCGACGATGTAGGCACTGTGATTAATCCCCTGACATTAAAAGGCCAAATTCACGGCGGCATTGCCCAAGGTGTCGGGCAAGCACTTATGGAAGATATTGCCTTCGACCAAGAGACCGGACAGCTGTTATCGGGATCGTTCCAGGACTATGCCATGCCACGCGCAGATGACTTTTGTGATATCAAGGTTGAATCAAACCCGGTACCAACAAAAGTAAACCCACTCGGCATTAAAGGGGCCGGGGAAGCTGGTTGCGTGGGTGCTTTACCCGCGGTTTTAAGCGCCGTTACGGACGCGTTATCCGTCTACGGGGTAAAATATATAGAAATGCCAGCAACACCTCAGAAAATCTGGAAAGCCATCCAGTATGCTGGGTCCGTAAGAGCATGAACCCTTGGAAAAAATACGATGTCAGTTATTGATACCGAAAAATTTCGCCTTCGCCGATTTGTTGAAAAACTGGACAAAGCAGGTGAACTCACAACGATCAAAACACCTGTTGACCTTATCAATTTAGCAAAAGAAATTGAGACTAATGATAACGCAATACTATTCAAAAAGGTTGGCCCCGAAAAACTTGAATTGGTGGCAAATGTTAATGGCAGTCGCAATCGACTAGCTCTAGCACTTGGCATCAAGAAAGAAGAAGTTGTTGAAGAATTCCAAAGACGTTTAGACACGCCTCAACCTGTTATGGATGTAAAGCAAAGCGAGGCTCCAGTTCAAAAGGTCGTATTGGAACAAAATGACGTTGACCTAACTAAACTACCTTTCTATGTTCAGCATCAATTTGATGGTAGCGCCTATCTTTCATCAGGCATTGACTATTGTATTGATCCTGACACCGGAACCACAAACGTTGGATGCCGACGATTAAGTCTAAGAAACTCAAAAACAGCAGGGACCAATGTTACGGCTCCTTCTGATCTTAAACGTATTTATCAACGCTGTGTTGCTAAAAATGAGAAACTTCCAATTAGCTTTGCTGTCGGCTCCCACCCTGTTGATTATATGGCTGCTGGTATGCGTATCCCCGCCGACGAGATTTCTCTAGTGAGTACGTTGCGGGGCGAACCGCTACCGCTAGTCAAATGTTTCACTAATGATATACGTGTGCCAGCTGATGCCGAAATGATAATAGAAGGATATCTAGATGAACGCGGCTACATAGAACCTGACGGGCCATACGGTGAATACGTCGGTTTTTATGGCCCGATGCATATGGACCCCGTATTTCATGTTACTGCAATTACGATGCGCGATGACATACTCCACCAAACTCTGTTGCATGGATCTGGCCCAGAAATTCATAGAGCAGAATCAGTACATTTACTTTCAATTCGCCATGAGGCGCAGATTTTTAAGGTCCTTCGCACGATGAGCGTCATAGTTGAGGATGTTTATGTCCCGCCAGGATCAGCTGAAGGACAGCATGTCCGTGTTTCTATAAAGCAAATCCGTCCTGGAGAGGCGCGCAATGTTATAGCGGCTATCTTTGCGTCAGTCTTTGGAGCTAAGCACGTTTTTGTTACGGATGATGATATAGACATCAGAGACGAAAACATGTTCGAATGGGCATTCGTGTCCCGCTTTCAGGCAGACAACGACCTCGTAGTTTTGGATGGCATGATGGGTATGCCAATGGATCCATCATTGAACGGAAAAGGTGTCATTGGCGCTAAAGCAGGCTTTGATCTCACTTTGCCTCTGCAGAGAAAAAATAAATTGACAATGCAAGTTGCACGGGCTCCCACATTAGATGGTCGAAAACTTTACCAAACAGTAGCCCAAGCATTAGACAAAAACGGGCCAATGTTTTTCTTTGATATTGTAGAGGCTTTAGGAAGTCGTGACGGCAGGGAAATTGCCATTCAATTAGATGATCTGCGTAATAAAGGAAAACTCATGCGGAATAGTGATGGCCAGTATTTACTTGGCCAATCTGAGAAAGGTGTAACTGGTCTTTATGGTCCTCAACACGATGATCCTAACGCTCATACTTAGTGTAGGTTTTAACAAATAGGGTTGCCCAATATATCATCCCTAGCTTAGAACAAAATTAACAAAGAATTTGAAATCCCACGTAGATCCAATTAGATAACAAATAAAGGTCCCATCAAATTGCTCAATCATACAGTTAGCGTTTTTTCCTCTTCAGAAACTCCAGAAAAAAAAGATCAATTAGCCTGGAAAATAGCCGAAGTTGCAGCAGACCCAGTCTATGTGAATGATGCCGTAACAACTATGATCATCAACCGAATTATCGACAATGCGTCTGTGGCAATTGCTTCGATCAACCATCACTCAGTTTCCAGTGCCCGTGCACAGGCTATTTCCCATCCACGCCCGAAAGGCGCTTCAGTGTTTGGTATGCCAAACAACCAACATTTCCACGCAGAATGGGCAGCGTGGGCAAATGGTACCGCTGTCCGTGAGCTCGATTTCCACGACACATTTTTGGCAGCCGATTACTCTCACCCTGGTGACAACATTCCACCCTTACTTGCGGTTGCGCAACAAACAGGAAGATCCGGCGCTGAACTTATCCGGGGAATTGCAACTGCCTACGAGATTCAAATTGACCTAGTAAAGGGAATTTGTTTACACGAACATAAGATTGATCACATTGCGCATTTGGGCCCTTCTGCTGCCGCGGGTATTGGTACCCTACTAGGTCTCGACACTGAAACTATATATCAATCGGTGCAGCAGGCTTTGCATACGACAGTCTCAACCCGCCAATCGCGGAAAGGAGAAATCTCAAGCTGGAAAGCTTTTGCACCTTCTCATGCAGGAAAGTTAGCGATCGAGGCCGTAGACCGCTGCATGCGCGGAGAGGGAGCGCCCTCACCAATCTATGAGGGCGAAGACAGTATTATAGCATGGATCCTAGATGGTCCCCAGGCCAAATACGTGGTCCCACTGCCTGAAACCGGAGAAGAAAAATTAGCAATCCTTGAAAGCTATACCAAAGAACACTCGGCCGAATATCAAAGCCAAGCCTTAATTGATCTTGCTTTTCGTATTCGAAAGAAAATCGACAACTGGAGTGATGTTCAAAGTATAAAGCTTTATACTAGCCACCACACACATAACGTAATAGGAACTGGCGCACGAGATCCGCAAAAAATGGATCCAGCCGCTAATCGAGAAACCCTCGATCACTCGATAATGTATATTCTGGCTGTTGCTCTTCAGGATGGTGAATGGCACCATATCAACTCGTACACTCGAAAACGCGCGCAACGTCCTGATACCATTAAGCTCTGGCACTCAATTAGCACGGAGGAAGACCCATCTTGGACGGCCCGTTATCATGACGCCGATCCTAATAAACGGGCGTTTGGAGGTCGCTTGGAAGTCACTCTAATTTCAGGAAAGAAAATTACCGACGAGCTGGCAGTAGCAAATGCGCATCCAGCCGGGACCCATCCTTTTGAACGAGAACATTATATCAAAAAATTCGAGAATCTAACTACTGGTATAATTTCCAAAACCGAAAGCAAAAGGTTTATCGATTTGGTTGGTAACTTGCCAAATCTTGACCCCTCTGACGTTAATCAAATTAATGTCCAGGTTGATAAAATTCCCGTTGAAAGCAATACTCCGGATATGAAAGGTATTTTCTGATGTTATTTGGGAAAAAAACGGCTGAAATGAAGCGATCCGAATTCAGGCAAATGTTAGCTTCGGGCAAACTTATACAAATGCCCGGTGCTCACGAGCCGATTGTTGCACGCATTGTCGAAGAGCAAGGTTTTGATGGCATTTACATCTCAGGTGGAGCGTTGTCAGCGTCGTTGGCAATGCCAGATATAGGATTGACCACACTTAGTGAGATCACCCAGCGAGGTCGGCAAATTGCTCGTGTGACTGACCTCCCAGCCCTGATTGATTTGGATACTGGTTTTGGCGAAGCAATGAATACAGCACGTACTATACAAGAATGTGAAGAGCTTGGCCTTTCCGGCTGCCATATCGAAGATCAGATGAACCCAAAACGGTGTGGGCACCTTGATAATAAGGCGATAATTCCTACAGATCTAATGTGTCAAAAGATCAGAGCCGCTGTCAACGCCAAACGCGACCCCGACTTCTTAGTAATGGTTCGAACTGATGCAAAAATAATAGAGGGAACTGAAGCCGCTATTGAGCGGGCTAAAGCATACGTTCAAGCTGGCGCAGAAGCAATTTTCCCTGAAGCCCTCAGCGCTGAAAGCGAATATGAAACTTTCCGCAAAGCGATTGATGTCCCTCTCCTCGCAAACATGACCGAATTTGGTAAAACGCCACTCTATAACAAAAAACAGCTGGAAGACTTCGGATACAATATTGCCATTTACCCCGTCTCTTCGTTAAGAGTCGCGATGGGGGCTATAGAGTCCGCATACGCTGGACTAAAGAAAGACGGTTCGCTCGAAAGTGCGTTAGATGGGATGCAAACACGGAACCGGCTATATGAAATACTTAAATACGAAGAATACAATCAGTTTGATAAAAACATTCATGACTTTAAATTATAAGAAGACCGGGAGACTAACTAATGGCCAAATCAGTAAAAAAACAAAAACAAAAAAAGATTGTCAAGCCAAATATCCGCAAAGGCCTAGTAGGTGTTATTACTGACACAACGGCCATCTCGAAGGTCATGCCAGAAACGAACTCTTTGACCTATCGCGGTTATGCCGTACAAGATCTAGCAGCAAAATGTTCATTTGAAGAGGTTGCTTACCTACTGCTTAACGGTGACCTTCCAAACCGTAAAGAACTTAACGCATTCAAGAAAAAGGAGCGTTCGCTGCGGAAAGTTTCACCATCTCATACTCAAGTCATTGCAAAATTCCCAAAAAACGCCCATCCGATGGATACTATCCGCACGGCAGTTAGCTACCTTGGTACAGGTGAAATTGCATGGGGAAATGAACCTAAGGAAGCTGATATGGAAAGAGCCATAAATATTTTGGCGAAAATCCCGACCATGATTGCAACGGATTTTCGCTATAGAATTTCAAAAAAACGAATTGCGCCACGCTCAGATCTATCTATGGCCGAAAATTTTTTCCACATGTGTTTTGGAAAAGTGCCCTCACGACCTTTCGTAAAAGCATTTGACACTTCATTAATTCTATACGCCGAACACAGCTTCAATGCATCAACTTTTGCCAGCCGAGTTATAGCTTCAACCCGCTCCGACATTTATTCGGCCATCGTCGGAGGGATTGGAGCATTAAAAGGTCCGCTACATGGCGGCGCAAATGAGGCTGTAATGGAAATGATGAAGGAAATTCAAGCAGCAGAACGTGCTGAACCTTGGATCAGAGATGCTATGAGAAAAAAGAAACTTATCATGGGATTTGGCCATCGCGTATACAAACAAGGTGATAGCAGGGTACCTACGATGAAAAGCTGCCTCGAAAAATTAACAAAATTGTCCGGTGATAGAAAGTGGCTAGAGATATATAACGTCCTAGAGAAAATATTTGTCAGCGAAAAAGGTATTCATCCAAATTTGGATTTTCCCTCGGGCCCTGCATATTATTTAATGGGCTTTCCGGTTAATCTCTATACTCCAATATTTGTAATGGCTCGGGTTGCCGGCTGGTCGGCTCATTATATAGAACAAAACTCTGACAACGCTCTCATACGACCCCTAAGCGCTTATTCTGGACATAAACAGCGCAAAGTGCCGCCAATTTCAATACGAAACTAATTTTGTAGAAATTTTTTATTGGATAACCTTCACGCATAATATTCCACCAGAACAAATTATCCCTCCCTACCAAACGTAGCCATCAGTTCACGCCATTCGCGTTTGCTCATTTTGCTACTATCTTGAGAGACAGATTTACCTTCCAGCATGTTCTTTATAACTTCAATTGCTGCTGCTGATAGACTGACACCACCCACTCGATATTGAAGAAAAGCTTTGTGGACAATCGGTACCCAACGTTTAACAGTCTCCAATATAGCATTAGCATAGACGCGTATCTCATATTGTGCATGTGAATCAGCTCTAAGAGATAAAAAATGTAATAAATTATGAAGATCAATCTTCCAATACCATTGCGTATAAGTATTAAGCGTAAGATTCATCCTAGCAAGTTCTCGAGCTAGACCACTTTGATTTTTATCTACCACATTTCCCTCTAGGTCTTCATTCAACATTTCCACATAATGATCATAATTACGGGTTGCATCCTCTTTTAACAAGTCCAATACGCGCTGAGCTTCGTCACCGGCTAACAATTCACCCCGGCCTTGATGATTTTGTTTTGACTGAGCGGCCAGTTGATCGGTACTTGGAATATAAAACTCACGATCAAG
>CAZXSC010000021.1:0-30844 GCA_964643045.1 uncultured Rhodospirillaceae bacterium | reverse complement strand
ATGCCTGATATGGGCGGCATGGGTGGTATGGGTGGTATGGGCGGTATGATGTAGCGGGAGTTTAATTATATTTTTTTAAGCTATAACGCTTATACGAATGGCCGCGTTTCTGGTATTTGCCTGAGGCGCGGCTGTTTTTATTATTTGAGTTACCACATATGCAAAGTTATCTAGATTTAGTCTGGATCGGACCAGGGCAGGCGTTACCTATTTTGGTAGCCCTTGTTTTGTGGACTGGATTGGCGGCCATTGGCGTGCTTTTTACTAATACAGATAGGTTTGTAGAAGCCAGTCCAATATTTGGTTGGGCTATCATATCGGGTGTTTTTACGGTGGTAGGTATTATCTTTCGTGAGCCATTCTTTATATTGGCTTGTGCTGTAGCACTGCTATCGTTGTTTAGCATATATCAGTCGATAAAACTAAAACGGCCACTTTTTATAGCCGGTCTGTGGCGTGTTTTGGTGTTAGCCTTGCCGCTTTTATGGATTGCAGCTGCGATGGAACCGTCGCAATGGGATGAATTTTCGCATTGGTTACCAGCACCCAGGTATCTTCTTGAATTTAATGGATTCCCGACCAAAGAGCGTCCTTTTTTCGGTCCACACATGTTGTCTGCCTATCCTTATGGTTGGCCGTTTTTAAGTTATTTAAGTGCACTGATTGCTGACCAATTTATTCCTAATATCACCAGCACGCTAAATCTATTTTTACTTTTGACATTTTCAACATTTGCACTTCGAACGGCGTTACGTATTTCGGGCAAAGATGTTTTGGATTACATTTCCTGGCCTTTTGCAACCGCGGCTGCGATTTTTGCAACATTGTTCAACCCAACATTTATTCAGAAGATTGTTTTGACATCATACTCTGATACAAGCACATCGGTATTAGTAGGATTTGGTTTGTTGATTGGTTATTATTTCACTGAAAACCTGGCCAATAGAAGGCCCGGTTCTTCGTGGAGTTACGCATGGCAATTGTCCCTTGTCCTATCGCTTTTGTTGAACGTTAGACAGGCAAACCTTGTTTTAGTCGTTGTACTCCTCATTGCTATATTCATTCTTATTATTAGGGACCCGAATATTCCGTTTGGGTTTTATTTAAAACACCTTGTTTTCGTACTTATACCTGTACTGGTGGTTTATGCTTCATGGCGTTATCATGTAGCTTCAGAGTTTAATTTATTCCAATCAGCAGAAGCGAATTTCCGCCCTTTTGAAAGATGGAATTTTGCGGAGATTCCGCAAATTTTAGCACAAATGGGTTATGTTGCTTTTAAGAAAATCGGTTTCTTTGGTCCATTGCTGGTTGCGTGCTATTTTGGGATTAAGGGTTTGCTCCGGTTTCGCACATCTTTTGATAGGATATCAATATTAATCGCAGTCGTATTTTTAGGCTATACGACTTTCTTATTTCTAACTTATTTAGGTCACTTTCAGGCAAAGTCGGCTATACAAGTAGTTTCATTCTGGCGTTATAGTACACATAACGGAATGGTTGCTGTTGCTTTTCTCACAATCGGTATTATGTTTTTTCTAAATTCAAAAAACATTAGTGTTAAATATCCGTATTGGCTAAAGACATTAGCCTTGGCCCTCATAATTTTATTACCTTTCGGTTTGGCTCATAAGATACGATTTGATCTTGAGGCACCTAAACCATATTTTACGACAGTGGCAAAAGATGTTGGGGGAATTGTTTCAAAAGATAAAATAGTTTTTGTTGTTGATCCTGTGGGCACCGGAGAATCAGCAAAGATTACTGACTACTACTTGAACCAATATAGTAAAGGCTGGATCTCTGCATTTACTCAACCAACATTAAATAAAGTACGGCTACGATTAAATCAGGTTTCTGAACAACACTATGTTTTGGTGCATAGCCTAGTACCCGGCTTAGCAGAATATTTTGGTCTAATATTAGAAGAAAATAAATCTTATCTATTTGTGAAGGATGGAATTGAATGGAGATTAGTCAAAGATTGGCACAAGGTTGAGAATAATTAATCTTCACTGAGACCGGTGGTGAGTTTGTTTCTTCGTATGAGGTTGTAGAGACCTAATTCAGCTCGGGATTCTTGTTTACCGCGGCTCAGATTCCAAATAATTCTGAACGGGCGGATAGGGCGTCTTGTCCATGAAGTTATATAAAATAACGCGGTACCAATGAAACGAAGTAATTTAAGATTCCTGTCAGAAAAATAAATACTATATGAGACCGTTTTAGATGCGTCTGCATAAGAACGCAGACTATCATAATAAGCATCATCCATTTTTAGATCATTGGTCTCTGCAATATGTGCAAAAAGTTCCGACCCGGGATATGGTGAAAAGGCCCAGACGCTTATATCGTATGCTCCAGCTAGAGCCATTCGAACGATGAAACGATATGATTCAAAGACTTCTTTTAGAGTCTCACCGGGGAACCCGAAGATGATATTACATTTGATATTCATTCCATTTTTGAAGCTCGCCTTAATTGAATCAATTACGGAATCAGTAGTGATTTTTTTCTTGATCCGTTTTAATACGCTGATAGATCCGCTTTCGGGAGAATAAGACATATTCCGGCAACCGGATTTGTAAAGCAAGGCAGCCACTTCACCATCGATGGCTTCGGATCTGGTGCCGCTTGGTAATTGCCATGTGAACGACATTCCACGTTCTTCAATTTTATTACAAAAATCCACTATCCATGGTTTTTTTACAATTGCCGTCAAATCGTAAAAGTCAAAATTCTCTATTCCATATTTGTCTTGATACATCTGCATTTCATCGAGTAGTAACTCAGCATCTCTAGCTATCCAACGAGTCGTCCACATTGCGGGGTTAGAGCAGAATGTGCATTGATAAGGGCACCCACGGCTTGCCATCATTGGCATAGATCGACCGCGATTCACGCCAAACCCGTAGCCGCGTTCTAAATAATTTTCAATTGGCATAAGATCCCATGCCGGTGGAGGAATGTTATCCAGGTCGAGCCGTCTTGGTCGGCGTTCGTTTATTATGATTTCCCCTTCTTGATTGCGATAGACAGTACCCGAAATGTTGGCCGGATCAAGTTGATTTTTTGCAAACGCACTAGCAATCTCAACGGCAGTCTCCTCTCCTTCACCAAGGACACCAATATCAATAGCGCTATCTTCCATACTTTGAATTGGTACTGCAGTTATATGTTCCCCCCCTCCTATGATTAGAGCATTGAGGAATCGTTTGCGAACTTTATTGATTAAGTCACGACAGGTTGGCCATTCAAATGAGAACCCGAGAGCAACTCCAATAATATTACTATCCGGATCAATCTTTTTGATAGTTTGTTCTTGTGATAGGCCGTACATAAAACAATCATTTGTTGATGCGTGTCGGGTGTCTAGCGACTCACCAACTGAATCAATTATCTGCACTTTAAACCCAGAAGCTCGCAGAGAGCCTGCGATATAAGCTAGACCAAGAGGTGGCGTGAACATGGTTGTTGAATTGCTTGCTGGTACCACAATAGATGGTCGGATTAAGCAAATTTTGACTGGTTTGGTCAATTTTTATCCCATTGAAGTGGTTAGAAAAAATTTATCATAGTATTGAAAGAAGTTTTTAACTTTTTTGATCACATCCGCCAAGCCCAACTTTCAAACCTTAACACATTAGGGGGATGAGTTTATTTTATAAATTTCGTTGACCTTAAGCCCTTCCCAACCTAATTTTCGCTGTTTATTAGGAAATCTGACTGAAATGCTCATTACCAGTGAATACAAAGAACTAGCACGTGATTCTAAGGCTTGGCCGTTTCAGGAAGCGAGAGCGCTTTTGAAACGAATCAAGAATAAATGCCCTGAAAAAGGTTATGTATTATTTGAAACTGGTTATGGACCATCTGGTTTACCACATATAGGCACATTTGGTGAAGTTGCCCGGACGACTATGGTACGCAATGCGTTTCAACTACTCAGCGATATTCCGACTAGGCTTATCGCTTTTTCCGACGATATGGACGGTTTTCGTAAAGTGCCGGATAATATACCAGAAAGAGAAATGCTTGAAGAGCATGTTGGTAAACCATTGACACAAGTTCCAGACCCATTTGGTACTCATAATTCTTTTGGGGATCATAATAATTCACGTCTTAAGTCATTCCTTGATGAGTTTGGATTTGATTATGAGTTTAAATCAGCAACAGAAGCCTACAAATCTGGAGAGTTTGATGAGACCCTCCTCTTGATTCTGGCTAATTACGAGGAGGTTAAGAATGTTATTTTGCCGACCTTGGGTGAAGAACGCCAGGCTACTTATTCTCCATTCTTGCCGATATGTAGAAAAACGGGTGTGGTTTTGCAAGCTCCTGTAACTTCCCACAATGTTAAAACTGGCACAATTACTTATAAGAATGAAGATGATGAGGAAGTGACGCTACCAGTAACAGGTGGTTTCTGCAAAATGCAATGGAAAGTTGACTGGGCTATGCGTTGGATTGCGCTGGGAGTTAATTATGAAATGTCCGGTAAAGATTTAATAGATTCAGTTAAATTATCTTCGAAAATTACACGGATATTAGGTGCCTCACCACCACAAAATTTCACGTATGAATTGTTTTTAGATGATAAGGGACATAAGATATCTAAATCGGTTGGCAACGGGATATCTATGGAGGAATGGCTACGATATGCTCCACCAAGTTCTTTAAGTCAATTTATGTACCAAAAGCCAAACCAGGCGAAGCGGCTTTTTTTTGATATTATACCAAAAAATGTTGATGAGTATCTTCAAAATATCTCAAATTTTCCAGAACAGGATATAAAAACCCAGTTGAATAACCCAGTATTTCATATTCATGACGGCTCACCGCCTGTTGAGAACTCTTATATCTCCTATAACATTTTACTTAACCTTGCTTCGGTTGTTAACACCGAAGATAAGTCAGTTCTGTGGCATTTCATTTCCCGCTATGTGCCAGAGGCAAGACCCGAGAATGCTCCGATGTTGGATAAGCTTACCGAATATGCTGCGAATTATTTTAAGGATTTTATTAAGCCGTATAAGAAATATCGTTCGCCAAATAATATGGAACGTGCTGCATTGGAAGACCTGTTAAGTACATTAGGTGCAATTGCTGAGGGATCCGAGGGCTCTGAAATACAAGCTGAAATTTATGAGGTTGGAAAACGCCACGAATTTGAAGATCTTAAAGCTTGGTTCAAATGTCTCTATGAAACACTACTTGGACAGTCAAGTGGACCCAGGATGGGATCTTTTATAGCCTTGTATGGCGTAGAAGAGACTAGGGTCTTAATTGAAAAAATATTAGCTGGAGATAAGATCGGCTAAATAATCCCGAATATTTCTGAATTAGCGCCTTTTGAGAAAAAAATCTTTTAGCATTACACTGCAGCGTGTCTCTTCAATTCCTCCATATACTTCTGGTGTGTGGTGGCACGATGGATTTGTGAAAACGCGTGGACCATGCTCTACACCCCCGCTTTTAGGGTCAAATGCTCCAAAATAAAGACGTCTGAGTCGAGCAAAAGAAATTGCAGTAGCACACATTGGGCAAGGTTCTAACGTCACATAAATGTCACAATTTTCAAGCCGAGGGGAGCCCATAATTTTTGTTGTTTTGCGGATTGTTATAATTTCTGCGTGGGCAGTTGGATCACCATCGTGCTCGATACGATTACCCGACTTTGCTAGAATTTTTCCAGTCGTTGTTTCAACTATCACAGCCCCGACCGGAACCTCACCATTTTTCTCAGCTAGGTGGGCCTCGTCAATAGCTATATTGATAAAAGGAAATTTTATCTTTTTCATGGTCTCCATGGGTCTACAAGTGTAGTAATTATTTTAAGATAAAACCATAAAAATTTTATGCATAATATTGCGTGAATGTGCCAGCCAATTTAGAATGCTCTGATGGTTCGTAGTTATGCAGAAATAGGAAGACCATTAATTGGTATTACCCTGGATTCAGAGGACCCGTCTGCCAATGGATATTCAAAATTTCCGTGGTATGCACTTCGTAAGAATTATTCCGGTGTTGTTGTTAAAACAGGCGGTATTCCGTTAATTTTACCGCATGAATTTGATCTCATTGATTCTTATATTAATTTAATTGATGGCCTAATAATAACTGGAGGCAACTTCGACGTTGATCCATCCATGTATGGGGATACCGTGAATCATGAAACGGTACATCTTAAGTTAGACCGCACCCGGTTTGAGATGAGTATTACCAGAAAAGCACTAGAACGAGACATGCCTATCCTAGGGATCTGTGGTGGTCAGCAACTTTTGAATGTTGCGCTGGGAGGCACGCTTATTCAGGATATTGCGAATGAGATTGACGGCAGTTTGGTACACGAGCAAACAAACCCAAGGGATCAACCTGGTCATGTAGTTACAATCGTTGAGGGAACCTTATTACACGATATTGTGGGTGTACAGACAATGAATGTAAATACCGCACATCATCAAGCAGTGAAGACAGTTTCTGATTTGACAATAATTAATTCTCGAGCAGCAGATGGGGTGGTTGAAGGTATCGAAGTGCCCAGTCGGCGCTTTTGTCTCGGCCTGCAATGGCACCCAGAATTTGAAATTGATCCAGGTGACTTGCTTATATTTGAAGCATTTATAAATGCCACGCACTAAGACCAAATCTGAAAAGGTTGAAAGATCTGAACGTATCGCAAAAGTGATCGCTCGTGCGGGGCTTTGTTCTAGACGTGAAGCAGAACGCTGGATTTGTGAAGGTCGTGTAATGGTAGATGGTAAAGTATTGAGAAGCCCAGCAACTTTAGTGACCAAGGCAAACAAAATAAACGTTGATGGCCAACTATTGCCTGAGCCAGAAAAGTCAGCAGTGTGGCGTTATCATAAACCGGTGGGACTTCTTTCTACTCATAGTGATCCTGAGGGTCGCCCAACTTTGTTTGATAACTTGCCAACTTACTTGCCACGTTTAATTTCGATCGGCCGTTTAGATCTGACCTCTGAAGGTCTTTTGCTTTTGACTAATGATGGGGAACTCGCACGTGAGTTAGAACTTCCAACAAACAGTTGGCTTCGGAGGTATCGGGTTCGCATTTATGGTAGGCCTGATAAGAAAACGCTTAGCGATTTGGTTAATGGTGTCACAATTGATGGTATTTGTTATAAATCCATCAAGGCTGAATTTGATCGCCAGCAAGGGGCAAATGCTTGGTTGACAGTTTCCTTAATTGAGGGAAAAAATCGAGAAATTCGTCATGTCATGGAGTATTTTGGCTGGAATGTTAACCGATTAATACGTATTTCCTACGGCCCATTTCAACTGGGTGGGCTAAAAAAGGGGCATGTCGATGAAGTACAAGGAAAGGTTTTAAAACAACAACTAGGTGCTCAAGATCGCTCAGGGTTTGCTGCAAAGACACAAAAGAAAGCCCCCAGAATAGACTATAAAAGGCAAAATAACTCAGCCCCTGGGAAATCAAATAAAAAAATTAGGTATAAAAATAAATCCAATGAAATATAGATAACAAATTATACCCGAAGAACACTGAATATAAACACAAATAAGATAGAAAGTTTCTGAAAGTGCGAATCATTGGTGGAAAACACAAGGGACGCAAATTAGTTACGCCACAAGGATCTGCTATCCGTCCAACTTCTGAACGGAATCGGGAGTCCATTTTTAATATCTTAAGTTCGTATCTTGAAGACGGTTTTAATGGAAAGATTGTTGTTGATTTGTTTGCTGGGACCGGGTCTCTTGGCTTGGAAGCGATGTCACGTGGTGCGCAACATGCAATATTTGTGGATAATGATCTTGAAGCCATATCAATCATAAAAAAGAACGTAAGCCTACTAGAAGTAAAAGAGCACACATCCGTGTTGAATCGTGACGCAAGTCATATAGGTTTCCTGCCTCTCGTTCGGTCAAACGCCAACTTAGTATTTCTTGATCCGCCATATAAAGGTGACCTTATCTTGTCGACACTTCGATCTTTGGCGAATTATAAATGGTTAGCCCCAGGAGCGATTTGTGTAGTTGAGGCATCTACTAAGAAAACGCTTGAGCCGATCTTAGAGTTTAAGAAAGTTAATCAGAAAAAACATGGCAAAACGATGATTTATATATTAAAACTGAATCGCTAGCATCACCTGCGACCGAACAATTTTTCAATATCAACAAGTTTTAGTTCGATGTAAGTTGGCCGTCCGTGATTACATTGGCCAGAATGTGGAGTATTCTCCATCTGACGCAGCAAAGAGTTCATTTCAATACTACTTAGACGGCGACCGGCTCTAATGCTACCGTGGCAGGCCATTGTGGCTGATACGTGTGCTAGTTTATCCTTCAAATTTAAAGCGTCATCACTTTCAGCCAAGTCATCGGCGAGATTGTTCATCATACCCTGAACATCAACTTCACCGAGTATGGCGGGTGTTTCTCGAACGACTATTGCGCTGGGTCCGAAGGGTTCAACAATCAGGCCGAGTTCATTTAGTTGTTTCTCATGTGCTAATATTCTATCTGCAGCACTTTGATCTAGCTCAACGATCTCAGGTATTAGTAATCCTTGGCGTTTAACCTTGCCCGTTACTAAACCATTCTTCATATTTTCGTATACGAGCCGTTCATGGGCAGCGTGTTGATCAACAATGACTATTCCTTCATCAGTTTGAGCTAGAATATAAGTTTCATGTAGTTGCGCTCTGGCTATGCCCAATGGCCAGCCCTCCAGATTTTCTTCGATTTCATCGTCGGGGATGAACTTAACTGAGCGCTGATTATCAAAGTTAGCCAACTGATCGTTTGGAGATTGTAGTTCCCTTGATGATTCTTGCTGTTGAAGAGATGATTCATTGACTTGATAATGTCTTATTTTATGGATGTCGTTGTAGGGAAGGGTATTGTTTTGAGGTTTCATTGCTCCTAATGCCTTATCACTAATAGTCGTTGAAGCCAGGTGCCCTGATGCGGCTAAAGCATTTTTCAGTGCACTAACGATTAACCCCCTAACTAAATTTGAATCTTTGAAACGTACTTCTGTCTTGGCCGGGTGAACATTTACGTCTACGCAATCTGGTGGAAGCTCAAGAAATAGGGCTAAAATCGGGTATCGATTGTGGGACAAGAAATCACGGTAAGCTGCTCGCACCGCGCCGAAAAACAATTTGTCTCGTACGGGGCGACCATTTACGAATAAAAACTGCCAAGATGCGTTACCTCGATTCAAAGTCGGCAAGCCAATATGACCTGTTAGATGTACACCATCTTTCGTGGCAACAATTGGTATTGAATTGGTGGCGAATTTGTTGCCCACAATAGCGTCAAGTCGGTCCAGTCGGGCATTTAAAAAGTCTCCTTGCGACCGATGCAGTGTCAAAATTTTTCTCACACCATCGTTGACAGTGAAATCGATTTCAGGATGGGCCATAGCTAGGCGTTTGATAGCATCGATTGCATGACCATTCTCCGTTTTAGCCGTTTTTAAGAATTTGAGACGTGCTGGTGTAGCATAAAATAAATCCTTGATCTGAATTGTGGTGCCCTTAGAGAGCGGTGCCGGAAAAGGCGCTGACTTTTTGCCCCCCTCAATTGCGATCGTCCAAGCCGTATCTGCAATCGGCAATCGACTAGTGATTGTCATTCTACTAACCGAGCCGATGGAAGGTAAAGCTTCTCCCCTGAAACCTAGGGTTTGTATATTTTCTAGATTATTGGCGGGTAATTTAGAGGTCGCGTGGCGTTCAATTGCCAAGGATAAGTCGTCGGAACCCATCCCTTGCCCATCATCGCTAACAGAGATGAATGTTCTTCCTCCATCTCTAATCCTTATATCAATTTGGTTTGCATTAGCATCGATACTGTTTTCAACTAATTCTTTTATAACTGAGGCGGGTCGCTCAACGACTTCACCAGCAGCGATTCGATTAATAATGGTTGGATCGAGAAGGCGGATCATCATTAATCTTCCCGGAGTTTAATATATTTTTTTGCTAAATTTTTACCTTCTTCAACCGCGGGTTGATTAAAGGCATCTAATCCCATTAGATCTGCAGCAATAATTGTTTCTAACATAAAATGCATCAGCAAAGCCCCAAGGGTGCGCTCATCTAGTGACATGATTTCAAGAGTTCTTGTTGGGCAATTATTATTAACTAGAGCAGCTAGAGTGGCTTTTTGTTCGGCAGCCATTAAATCACCCATTCTTTTATTCTCAATAAATTTGAGTTCAGGATCATTCGTGAGATCTGGAGGAATTAGCCCCCCTTTACATTTTTGGTTTGCATATAAAATAGTAAATAATTTGTCCTTGGGGCCATCAAGGTAAAGTTGTAATTGACTATGTTGATCAACCACGCCCTGTGCACGAACTGGTGTTGTTCCTTGCCCTTTTTTTCCAAGACTTTCCGCCCAAAGTTGTTGAAACCAAGAACCAAATACATTTAGACGATCAAGATAACACATCAATACGGTTATGTTGATTTTGTTTTCTTTAGCGAGGGCAACGTTTAAAACCGCCCCCAAAGCTGGCGGGCAGTCCTCAGCTGTTTTTGCGCTGAGCAACTGATTCAGAACACTAGTCGCACCTTTTCGGATTTCATATGCGTCCACACCAGCAATAAGGGCCGGCAAAAGACTAGAGATGGCTAAAGCTGAATATCTTCCACCTGTAGATGGTTCATAGTCTATAATTTCTAGTTCCCATTTTTCAGCTACTCGCCTAAGTGGGTTGCTTCCAGGTTCGGTGATGACTAAAAAATGTTTAGGTATATCAAGTAAGGGTTCGTGGTTGTTAAATTGGGACCTAAAAACGTCTAGACAGTATAAGAATTGAGTTAGAGTTTCAGCTGTATTACCTGACTTGGAAATAATGATCAATCCAGTGCGTTCAGGTAAAATGACTTGGAATAATTGTTCAAAACTGTGTGGATCAATATTGTCCATAAAATGCATGGCCGGTTTTGAAGAAGTTTGTTGATTTGCTAGTGCGCAAATTGTTTGTGCGCCAAGACTGGATCCGCCAGTACCTAGGACTATGACATCATCAAAATTCTCCCAGTAACGCTCAGCGATGCGCTCGATATTCTCAATGTCAGATGTCTTCCCAGGTAGTTCTAATAGTGGCAATGCCCGAGAATTATATAGCTTCTTTACAGAAACGAGAGATTTTTCAACCGCTTTTAAATGTGTATTATATATAGTCGCATCTATGAATAGTTTTCCTGGGTTTATATCTTGGTTGTAATAACTTTGTGCCAATTGAGTATTCCCGTAATAGCCGTGTTATGATTATTTGGATTGTAGCAAAGAATTAGAGGTTCAAGGATATTTATAAAATAATGTTATTTGAAAATTAGTTCTAGCATTCGGATTTTCGTTTGCGATTAAGTTTGTGCAATAAAATGGCCTGAAAATCAGCAGGTTGCAAAGTAAAAGATACATTATTTTTATACCATTTCTCGGTCTGACTATCACTGAATAGTATGCAACTAAGGAACATACCGGATGTGAAAGGGTTTAATGTACTAACAGGGTGTAAACTAATACTGGGCAAAAATGCAGAAAAAAATTGCTCACTCAGTCGAAGACTTCTTCGAATATAGCTTTTTGTCTACGTTTAATGATTGGAATATCGCCCTTATTTAGGGGTTTTCCTAGTGCTTGGTTTTCGCGAATACGTTTAGCTTCTAAAGCTGGGTTGACGGTCACCCCAAACTTTGCAGAATTCTGCCAAAATGCTATTTTATCTGTAAAACTTTTACTTTCTTCAGCCAGAATCCGGGCTTCCTCCCTAATTCTTCTCCGAATAGAAGGATCGGCTTTTGTAGCCCCAGTTAATTGAAGGACTGCTAGTTCTCCGCGACTAAGGCCAGATAAATTGTGTGCTTTATTAGTCATTCTTGCTGAATTTCTCTTGATGCCTAGGGCTTGAATAGCTCTATCTCGGGATTCCACCGTTTGAGGACGCTTTGATCCCGGTTTTGGCGGCCTTAAATTGTAATCGGGAGGTAGACTCAAGGGAGCGCGCTGAAACACGGAAAATTCGTCGGGACCTTCTTTAGTGCGTCCTAAAGCTTGTTTTGCTTTTTCACACCCACTTAGTAAAATAGTGACAAGAAGGATTGTATGCAATGTGTAAAATTTTGAGGACATAAAAACCTTAACTTTCGTAGCCAAACTATGCTAATAGGCAACTTACTCTATTATTTCTTTTTAGAAAATAATGAATCGATAACTAATAATATAGCCCCGGTCGTAATGCAGGCATCAGCGAAATTAAACGCCGGCCAATGGTAGATACTAAAATGAGCGTCAATAAAGTCAATAACGGCGCCATATATTATCCTATCGATTATATTACCTATAGCCCCACCGATGATGAGACCCAACCCTATAGACAATTGTTTTGTTTCTGCGGAAGTCAGCCATTTAATTAAAAAGAATACGATCAGGGATGCGAGTAGCGAGATAAAGAGAGCGTTAAAATCGTTATCATTATTAAATAATCCAAAACTTATTCCATTATTCCACGCTAAAACTAAGTTCAAATATTGATTTAAGAAAATTTGACGGGGTGGTTCCATCACATACTCGAGTATCAACCACTTGGTTGATTGATCAGCAAAAATCACAACGCTAGCAACAATAAAACCTAGCCGGGTTAAATTTGAAAAAAACAATAAACTTAGCTCCTATGAAGATGTTAGGGCTTTAAACCTAAGAGGTCGCCATAAAATGATCGGCCGCATCTGCGCAACGACCACAAACCTCTTCATGCCGGGTAATTGAACCAACTTCCGGCAGTACCTTAAAGCAACGGATGCATTTTGTGCCATCTGCAATTTTAGGCACAACACCAACGCCCCCAACGTCCTCAATGGTAAATGCCTCTTCTGGAATATCGTTCTCGAGTAGTTCTATGTTAGAAGTGATTGTAATTTCTGCGAGGTCTAAGCCAGTTAATGCAGTAATATATTCGTTTGTTGCGTAGACAACAGGCGATGCTTGTAAGCTTGATCCTATACGTTTTTCGCCGCGCTCAATTTCAAGTGCACCAGTTACCACGCGTCGAATATCACGAATCATCGCCCATTTTTCTGCAAGACTGTCGTCCTTCCAAATATCTGGGATATTGGGGAATTGATGCAAATGAATACTATCGCTTTCATCAGGGAACCTAGCTAACCAAGCTTCTTCAGCGGTGAAACATATGAATGGTGCAAGCCAACTTGTTAGACAATTAAAAAGTTGGTCGAGAACCGTTCGCGCAGCCCGCCTTTGTGTTGAATTAGGCATATCACAATACAGAGCGTCTTTTCTAATATCGAGATAAAATGAAGAAAGGTCTAAGGCGCAGAAATTGTGTAGTTCCAAAAATAAGGAGTGAAATTCATATTTTTTGCACGATTTTCTAATCATTAAATCTAATTCATGAATTCGATGTAGAACCCAACGGTCAAGTTCAGGTAAATCATTTAAGGGTAATTTTTCTTCATCGGAGAAACCATTTAGGTTACCAAGTAAAAAACGTAAAGTATTTCTGAGGCGTCGATAAATATCGCTATGGTGTTTGATTATTTCTTTACCAATTCGGAGGTCTTCAGAATAATCAGAGCCAACGACCCACAAGCGAAGGATGTCAGCCCCATGCTGTTTAATTATATCTTGTGGTGCCGTAATGTTACCCAGTGATTTTGACATCTTTTGGCCATCTTCCGCCATCACAAAACCATGTGTTAGTATAGCTTCATAGGGCGCTCGGCCTCGTGTGCCGCAGCTTTCGAGAAGCGAGGAGTGGAACCAACCTCGGTGTTGGTCTGAACCTTCAAGATAAAGTGACGCGGGCCAAATTAAATCTTCACGATGTTCTAAAACAAACGAGTGTGTTGACCCAGAATCAAACCATACATCCAGAATATCTGTTATTTTTTCGAAATCTTTAGCACTATATTCCGGTCCCAAAAATCGTGATGCATCTGAGTTAAACCAAGCGTCGGCACCTTCTAATTCAACCGCTTCTATAATTCGATTTAAAACTTCTTGATCACGCAGTATTTCACCATTTTCTTTGTTGACAAACACTGTGATAGGGACTCCCCACGCTCGTTGACGTGACACACACCAATCTGGTCGACTAGCAATCATTCCCTGTAAACGTTTTCGTCCTGTTTCAGGATAAAAGTGAGTATTGTCAATCGCATGGAGAGCTTTTTCTCTTAAACCATCATTATCCATTGAAATGAACCACTGTTTCGTATTACGGAATATGAGCGGTGCCTTAGAGCGCCAAGAATGGGGATAAGAATGGGTGATTTTACTAGAAGCCAAAAGCGCTCCAGCTTCTTTTAGGATATCTATGATCACTTCATCGGCTTTAAAGACATGGACACCAGCCAAAATTGGTACACTATCATAATATAAACCATCGCCACCTACCGTATCAGGAACAGCAATATCATTTGCAATACTGAGTTCCCAGTCATCCGCTCCGTGGCCAGGGGCTATATGCACAAAACCAGTGCCAGTATCCATTTCAACAAAATCACCAGCTAATAACGGAACCTCAAAATCGTAGCCACGACCGTTAAAGGGGTGTTGGCAAAACGTACCTGCCAGCTCCTTTCCTAAAAACACATTTGTAATTTCATGTGCTATTATTCCCGATTGTTCTGCAACAGAGGCTATCAATGCTTCAGCAACAATAATTTCATCGTCAATCTTACAGGTGGAATTTTCACTAATATCCGTAATCCTGATTCGAATATATTTATCTGCCGAGCTATAGGCGATAGCGCGATTACCGGGGATCGTCCATGGCGTCGTGGTCCAGATAATTATATCAGCGTCTTTTGCTATATTTGATGTTGATGCATTATTGACTTTGAAGCGAACAAAAATTGTATTTGATTTGTGATCTTGATATTCAATTTCTGCTTCGGCTAGTGCGGTTTTTTCGACAACTGACCACATGACGGGCTTTGCCCCTCTATAAAGGCCGCCGTTCATTAGAAATTTTCCAAGTTCACGGACAATCTGGGCTTCAGCTGGGAATGACATTGTGGTATAAGGATTTTCCCAGTCGCCTTCAATTCCGAGGCGTTGAAATTCGCTACGTTGGATATCTATCCAGTGTTCTGCAAATTCACGACATTCTTGGCGGAATTTTGAAATTGGGATATCGTCTTTATTGTTACCTTTTTTCCGGTATTTTTCCTCGATTTTCCATTCAATCGGAAGACCATGGCAGTCCCAGCCGGGTACATAGTTCGAGTTCTTTCCTAGCATTTGTTGTGAACGTACAACAACGTCCTTGAGAATTTTATTAAGGGCAGTACCAATATGTATATTACCGTTGGCATATGGGGGACCATCATGGAGAACAAATTTCTCACGGTCCTTAGCACTTTCCCTGAGTCTTTTGTATAAATTTAGTTTTTTCCAACGTTCTAATAGCTTTGGCTCAAGCTCATTTAGGCCTGCTTTCATTGGAAATTTCGTCTTTGGGAGATACACAGTATTTTTATAATCGATACTCATCAGATAGACCCTTTAGTTTTTAGACACGACAAAACCGACTTTGACTGGGAACAATCTAATTTAATTTGCTCAGTTAATCTTTCAATATTATCGAATTTTTTCTCCGGACGGATAAAATCAATTATTGCTACTCTTAAATTTGCGCCATATATATCTTCGTCAAAATTGAACAAATGTGTTTCGAGTATGCATTTACTCCCGCCAAAAGTAGGTCTATAGCCTAAATTTGCGACACCGTCGTGCCAAACCGTATTAAGACCTCGATCAATCCCAGCTTTGATAGCATAAACACCGATAGCTGGTCGCAAATTATTATTTAGTGAAATGTTGGCGGTTGGAAAACCTATTTTATGGCCGCGTTGGTCTCCCCGAAATACAACGCC
The DNA here is from genome assembly GCA_964643045.1 of uncultured Rhodospirillaceae bacterium. Taxonomy (GTDB): domain Bacteria; phylum Pseudomonadota; class Alphaproteobacteria; order Rhodospirillales; family UBA2165; genus TMED23. The sequence goes on along the minus strand of CAZXSC010000021.1, from coordinate 14,942 downwards.
TTCAATCTCATAAAATCGACCCAAGAGGTTTGCAGCAGCTTGTGGATTTCCATCATTAAGAAATTTGCGGATGCGGGTTGATGAAATTATTTCTCCATCTTCATCCAGAATCTCTTTAATGCCAGAAGTGCCAAAGCCAAGTTGTTTACCTTTTGTTTGCAAAAATTCTGCATTGCCAGAACGTTTGTGCCCAAAAGAAAAATTGAAACCTGAAACTACATAAGAAACATTGAGGTTTTGAACCAAGATTTGGTCGGCGAATTCATCAGCGGTGATTTTGGCAAATTCGTTATCAAACTGAATCATGATTAAGAACTCTACTCCCAACGCTTCAATTTGGCGATTTTTGATTTTAAGTGGTGTTAGTCGAAAAAATGGTGTGGCTTCATTGAAAACTTCCTGAGGATGAGGTTCAAAGGTTAATACTCCCCATGGAATACCACGGTCACGCGCAAATAATCCTGCTTGGTTAATGACCGCACAATGACCTTTATGCATTCCGTCAAAATTACCAATAGCGATTGAGCCATGGTGATGTTTTTCAGGTAATCCAATATGGTGCCTATAAATTTTCATTGGGCCCGGAAATAACCTGTCGAGGCCGTAAGGGTCAAGAATATTCTTCTAATTTTTGGTTTTTTATCGTTTTTTTGCACCGGGTGTTAGTTTTTCTTTCCTTTGTAGTCTTCGATAATAGTTAGTAGACTGCTAAGCTTTATCAATTATTCATTTGAAAGACTTGTTAAAACGTAATCTAAATATACAACTATCCAGTTTCTCTTGCTCTAGTTTTAAGGCTTGCGGGGGAGCGTTGGCAAATGTTGGTGATTAGGTAATTATGGCTTCGGACGATTCATTGATTGAGCAAGCCATTAGACATTATCAACTTGGTAACCTTGACCGGGCTGTCGAATGTTGTCGCAATCTGATTGAAGTTGATCCAGATAGTTACGAGGCTCTACATTTGCTTGGTATTATTTTGAATGATACAGGTTTGAACAGGCGAGCCGTGGATGTTTTTAGGAAAGCGCTAAGCCTAGGAGGATCACGGTTACCTATTTTGCATGATTATGGGCTTGCTTTAATGAATTTAGGAAAATTTGGTAAGGCTGCGGGTGTCTTTGGCCAAATTGTGGAGGAAGTACCGACCCATATCGATTCTTGGCATGGTCTTGGCCAAACTGAGCTTCTGAGAGAGAAGTTTGTTGACGCTATTACTGCATTTGAAAAAGTTCTCACTCAAGACCCAGATCGTATAGAAGCGCGTATTAGTCTTAGCATTGCTTTGAGAAAAATTAGTCGCCTGAAAGAGGCGCGTGAACATTTACAGAAAATAATCGATGCAAATCCAAAGAATGTAGCGGCTCAAAATAATATTGGTATTGTTGAAACAGAACTTGGAAATCTATCTGCAGCGAAAGTAGCATTTCTGACCGCAATAGGAGTGAATTCAAATTATGCTGATGCACATTATAACTTGGGCAATGTATATTGGAATGAGATGAATTTTGAAGTAGCTGCTGAGTGTTATCTAAAATCTTTAGAATTGGGGGCTAACTACAAATTTGCAAATTATAACTTGGCACTGTGTCAACAAAAGTTGAGAAATTTTGGTGAAGCGTTAAATTTGGTCAATTTTTTGATCTCAGATTGTACGGCAGGCTCTCCGGAACTAAGTCGATTATTAAGTGGTCGGGCTAATATTTATAGGGATATCGGAAAGTTTGAAGAAGCTCTTAATGATATCGAGGAAGCACTCGCTTTATCGCCGCAGGATACTGAATTATTGGGCAACAAGGCACTAACCCTTTTACATGCGGGAGATATAGATGGATCTATCGCAGTGTATAGAGCCGCCCTTTGGTTGGATCCTGATAATGACGACATTAGATCTAATTTTTCTCAAGCACTTTTACTTGGGGGTTTTTTCATAGAGGGCTGGTCTGAGTTTGAAGTCCGCTTAAACTCTCCGGCACTTGTAGAAAAACAAGAAACCATGCCAGGTGCAATCTGGCGGGGGGAAGATTTGGCGGGGAGGCATATTTTAATTTGGTGTGAACAAGGTCTGGGTGACACAATACAGTTTTTAAGATTTGTATTATTATTGTCTCTCAAGGCTCGCCGAATATCTTTGGTATGTCCTGATCGTTTGAAAGCCTTGTTGAATAACTTTAATGGGAGAATTAACGTTATTGGAAATAATGAGGTTATGCCAGACGCTGATTATAATGTACCTCTAATGAGTTTGCCTCATTTATTGGGAATAGGAGAAATCAATAATTTCGATCCTTACATAAATGCGGATAATAATCTCATTGCTCAATGGGGTAAATATTTAGGTAAAAGAAATAAACCCCGCATAGGTGTTAATTGGCAAGGTAACCCATCCTACGGGGCTGATCATCAGCGCTCGATCCCGCTTTCGTATTTGCGGCCTTTGATTTTGAACAGAAAATACGAATTTGTTTGCTTGCAGCAAGGTTTTGGACTTGAGCAACTTGTTGATTTTGGCGGTAGTTTAGTTGAGTTAGACAGAGACCTTGATAAAGTAGCAGCGTTTGTCGATACAGCAGCCATTATAGCAAACCTTGATCTGGTAATTACGAGTGATACTGCTTTGGCCCATTTGGCGGGTGCTTTAGGGATGCCTGTTTGGTTATTACTGCCGGCAACCCCTGATTGGCGGTGGTTATTAAACAGAGATTACAGTCCATGGTATTTAAATATGCGTTTATTTCGCCAACCGGTTGCAAATGACTGGACGAGTGTAATCGAGCAGGTGGGGTTGGCATTGGCTCAGAAATTTTCTAGTTTGTGACCCACTATCACAAGAAAGATCCCAGCACAGATCATACATGCGCCTAAGATGTGATAAAGGTATAGCTGTTCGCCAAGGAACAAAATGGCCAACGTTGCGCCAAACACTGGGATTAAATTAACAAAGATTGCTGAACGATTGACACCGACAACCGAAACTGCGGCATTCCACCAATAGGTTGGGATCAAGGTTGTGATAATTGCCAATATGAAGGTCCACATGATTGTTGTCCAATTTATCGGCATTGGCATGTATGTAACTGTTTCATATATATAAAATGGAAGTAATTCAATACAGCCACAGACGAAGACTAAAAACATCAATACCGTATGGCTGAGATTTTGCGGAATTGTTCTAAGTGTATTAGCATATGAACCATACCCAACAATAGCAATCAGCATTATTAAATCGCCCGAGTTGAAATTTAGTGATTGAAGAACCTCTAAATCTGCGCGAGATACCATCACGATTATACCTAAGGCTCCCGTAATTATGCCCAGGGTTTGGGTTGTTGTTAGTTTGTCTCTGAAGATAAGCCATGCAATTAATGCCGTAGTTAGAGGTTGTCCGGCATTAACAAGTGATACATTTGTCGCTTTTGTATAATTGACTGAGAGCATTGATAGTGTGCTGGATCCAACCATGAACATTCCCATCGCACATATCGGCTTCCAGGCTTTTAGTGCTATTTTTCCTTCTTGCCTCCATTTTGGAATAACCCAGGGGATAAGACATATAGCTGGGATAAACCACCGCCAGAATGAAAGACCTACTGGCGGTGTAGATTCATAAATGCCGCGGCCTATCACTATGCCAATGGCCCAACCTAAAACAGTGCCGGTTGCCATAAAATATGCTGAACCTACATTAATTTTCAACGAATATCCCCGGCTTTGTGGAATTTATAATTTCTGATATCTATTAAGGAGTTTTATTTTGTTGTTTTTTGTTGTCAAATTTAGTTACTTTAAGAAAAAATTTTTCATGAGCCTGTGTTCCATACTTCGTGTCGAATATTTTTTTCTGGGTTTCTCGTATACGCTTTTCAATCCGAATTCTTTCGTTTTTATGAGTACCATACTTAACTGCTATCTCAATATAATCTTCTGGTGTTTTTGCGATCAATTCATTGATGCCCATTTGACGATAAAGGCCTAACGTGAGTCTCCCACGCATGAATTGACTTGGTAATGTTACGACGATCTTTCCAACCGCAAGGGCTTCGTAACTAGTATTGCCACCACAAAAATGTGGCGTATCAAGTATGACGTTTGCTAGGGAAATGCATTGGAGAAAATCAGAACCGTTTAAACGAGGTAAAAATCGAATACGAGAATTGACATCAGGCATGGTATGCTTGAAGCGGTTTTTTAATCTAACAGACCATTCCCCGTGCTGTCCTTCAAGTAAAATGAGTTCACCTTTGGGATCTTTGCGGAGAATCGCACTTAAAATATGATCAAAATCAGGATGAATTTTGAACAGGCTTTGAGGGCATATGTAGAGATTGGATTCAACGTTGAATTTAAAACTGTTTTTCGATCTCGATGGCTTCGGTAGTTCAGGCATTGCGTAGTCGGTTGAAAATGTTTTTAAACAGATTAGCTTTTCTGAATAATGGTTGTTTTCAATTTTCGGTTCTATTAGCTCGCTGGATATAAAATAATCGACGGTTGGAATTCCAGTGGTTACGGGATGTCCCAAAGTGACGCACTGTATTGGTGCCAAGCGCGAGAAACTAAGAAAATAAGTGAGGGGCTCCATCCCTATATCTGGGTAGTATAATATATCTAGTTCCATTTCAGATATTATCGATCGCAAACTAGCGATTGTCGGCGCCGGAAAGTAGATCCTATCAGTATGTTGTCCAAATTTATCAAGTACTTGTTTTTGCGTATGTTTATTTACTTCTGGGCAAAACAAATAAGGTTGAAATTGTTTGCTGTTTAAGCCAATTATCAGGGCCCTATTAAGTTTGCCAATGGTATGACTGCCGAGATGCTTTGATACAAAGCCAATCTTAATATATTTTCGTTCTCGTCGTTGACTAATATGCGGGGAAGTGAAATTGAGTTGAGGGCAAGCATTTTGATAGCATATGGCCAACTGCTCCTGAATCTTACGCTCGTTTTTCCCATGATAAGCGGCCAGGAAATTGGTCATTCCGATCTCATTAATAGGATCGGTTAATTGTAAATTGTTTTTTAGTAGATCTTGGATCAAAGAAGCTTGTCTTTTTCTTGCGAAGTTTAATTGATTTAAATCTTCAGGAATAATGGGCAGTGCCAAAGCGTTTATAAATTTCAGGCCAATATTTCCTGGGTCAAGGAGTATTGCCGATTCCAATATTTTCATTGCAGCTTTGTAATCGCCCTTTCGGAGCAAGCTGCGGCCCAAATTACCGGAAACGGTGCTATTTTTTGGGTCAAGAAAATGGGCTTTTTTGAATTGTTCGAGCGCTTTATTTGAGCACCCCAATTCTTGAAGACAGTTCCCAAAATTATTAATAGCTTCTATATCTGTTGGAGCCAGCATTAATGCCCGTTCAAGGAGGTGAACTGCTTTTGAATGTCGTCCGGATTCCATGAAAATTGTGCCTTGGTTAACTAAAGCGGTTAAATTATCCGGATGATCAATAAGAATTTTATTATATAATTTTGATGCAGCTATTGTGTTGCCAGATAAATGATGATCTATGGCGGTTTTTAGGGATCGTTCAGTCGTGGAGACCATAATTAAATTCTGCTATTAATAGGTAAGCCGTGAATGTAAGCAGTATAACAATCTTGGTCAAATCGCCAAACATGATGCAGTAATTAATTATTCTTGTTTGGTTCTTCAAAGACAAAGCGCTTTAATTATTAGACATTAATGCCTAAATTAGACTCAATAATTAACTAGTATTTGGAAGCTTTATTTCATCTTTAAATTTCTAGTTGATATTGTTGTAGCAGGTTTACAATTATTCGTTTGAGCTAAACCATGACGTTTTTCAGAGCTTCGACATCAGCGTGGAAATATCGTTCGAATTTGTCAATTACAGAACGATCTCGAGCATATTTAGAAACGTTTTCATTCGTTCGATGCATATTATAAGTAGCGTCTTTTTGCGATTTTCCCGTTTTCCAATGTCGGTGTTCGACAATGATTTCATGGATGTAATTGTCACGGTCAATTGCTTTCGCAAGCATCCATATCCAGGCATCAACAAAATAATGTTCAAAAAAAGGAAACTGAAAGTAACCGAGGGTTTCTACCCACTTGCGACTTATTATCGGGAAGGTGCAAAAGTTTTGTGATTCCCAGTTATCATTAAACCATATGCAAAATATGTCATCCTGGTACTTTTCAATTTCTATATCAAGTCGTGTATCCCATCCATGATCTATAAAGACTTGGTCATCGTTTGATGTCATGAAAATATCTGCTGTTGATTGGTAAAATAATAAATTAGCCGCTCTGGGAACACCAATAGAAGGGCCAAGCGTTGAGGATATTAAACTGTTGCTAAAATTCTTTCTAAGATTGCTTATTACAGTCTCATACTGAGTGATTTTTTGGTCGTCATCGTCAATATACAATTCTATATCAACACGTTCTGGGTGAGTGGCTGTAGTCAGCGCGCTTTCAATAAATTCTTTTAGGCGATGTGGTCTCCCTCTAGTTGGGCAAATCAGAGCATGACGTCGGATAGAACTTCTCCTTTTTGATTCATATTTATACAAAAATGGTGGCCTTTAAATTACTCAAGAAACAAATCTCATTCAGACCGAAATTTCAAATAGTTATATACCAGACCAATTCTATTTGGCGTGGTTGTCTGTACAATACAGAATAATATAAATATTAAAACATGGCTAAGTCGAATGGTAATTCTGAATTTGCGATAGCGGCAGTGAGGACATAACTCCAAGTTTAATTTGTGGAACAAAAGCTATCTGGCGAACGATCATCGGTCAATTGGAGGTAGAGAAATTTTGTTCAAATTTAACTGTTATTTCGCTGGCGGCGTTCTGGAGTTCGGTTAAATGTTCAGTGACAATGGTTTGAATGGAGATAGCATTTCTAATCCAAACCAGCGTGATGCAGCCTAATATTTTCTTTTCTGACTGAATTGGAACGGCGACAGCGTTGAGGCCATCATCAAAATCAGATCTAAGTGGGTTTTGCCCCCCTCCAAATGATGGTTCACGGGTCGCATAACCGACGCGACGGATTTCGCCTAATTCTTCTAAGAATTTATCATCGGTATGAATAAGTCTATTTTCTATTCGCTGTGACTTTTTTAGTTGGTCCAAAATAATTTGGCGTTCATCTTCACTACAAAACGCTAGGTATGCGCGTCCTACTGCTGATAGGGGTAAATTGATCATATGTCCTATACGATCTCGATTGAGTAAAAAGGGGGTAAGAGAACGACTTGTTTCTTTTAGTTCCATGTGCGGACCGCTTGAATTAAGGACTGCCAGATCTGAAGGCCAGGAAATTTTTCGACAGAGTGAGTCCAGATATGGTGCTGCAATTTCTGCCAGTTGATCAGTTTGGTCGAGACGATCAACCATACCCTTAATATTGAAGCTATTACGGTATAGCCCGTCGTCTAACCCTCGGCGTATCCAACCTGCTTTTTCTAATGTTCGTAGTAAGCGTAAGATAGTTGGTTTTGGCAAACCTGATAATTTATGAATAACGTTGAGAGTTGCTAAACCCTCTTGCTGTAAAATATGCATTACATCGAGCCCACGTTCCAGGGCTCGAACAGTTTTTGACTCTGTTTTATATTGTTTTGCCATTCTACGATTTACCCTAAATATTTTTCCCTGTGAAATTTAATACAATTTAATTTGTGAAGAAAGTGCATTATTGTTACTTTGCGTCAGTAGTACTCAGGAAAGGACTAATGTATATAAAAAACGCTTGGTACGTTGGAGCATGGTCCCACGAAGTAACGAGAGACCCTTTTCAGCGCTTCATGTTAGATGAGCCCCTTGTTTTCTATCGAACAGAAGCTGGTGCACCCGTTGTGCTGGATGATCGCTGCATACATCGGTTTGCTCCTTTGTCAGCTGGATGTCTTGAAGGTGACAATATCGTCTGTGGTTATCATGGGTTTACTTATGCTCCGAGTGGTACTTGTGTCGTTATACCAGGCGTCGAACGAATTCCAAGTAAAGTGGGCGTCAAAAGTTATCCCGTCGCTGAGAAATGGGGTTGGATTTGGGTCTGGATGGGTGACGAAGATAAGGTGGATGAAACGAAAATTCCTGATTTTTATTATCTGGATGACACGGATTGGTCAGGAAAAGGTGAGCTCCTAAACCTCAATTGTGCTTACAACCTAGTTTATGAAAACTTGCTTGATTTGACCCATGCCAAGTTTGTTCATAAAACGACTTTAGCAACTAATGATGTCACAGAATTTCCGATAACAATTGAGGAAGTGGATGATACCGTAGTAGTAAGGCGTGAGATGTTTGGTATTAAATCCTCACCACTATTTACACGTGCCGGAAGTTTTACTGAACCCGTTGATCACCGTCAACATACTATATTTACTCCACCCTGTTATATTTCAATAAATACCACGGTTATGTCGGCTCAAAGTTCCTCGGAGGATAAAATAGCTGATATTCGAATATTAAACGCCTTAACGCCCGAAACCTCCAAAACAACAAATTATTTTTGGGCGCTTAAACGGTGTTTCGCTTTAGACGATGAAGAAATTGAGATGTTTCTTCATGAGGCTAATATATTTGCTTTTTCGGAGGATAAAGCAATTATTGAACACCAGCAAAAGATGTGGGATACCGTCCCAGGTGCCAATCCTGTTCCATTTCCACACGATAAAGCCGTTATAGCGTCAATTCGATTAATGGAACGGCTTATGGCTGAGGAAAGAATAGAAAAATCTAAAGCGGCTGAATAAATCGAAGTTGCCTACACGCGGTTTTGAATCTGAGGACTATCTGCCGAATATCGTTGGGCTCGAAATATCCAGTTAACATCGCCATGAAGCGGATGTTTGATCCAGATATTTGATATATATTCCCAAACAACGTCACCTTCTGGTGTAACCTCAAAAATACAGCCCTTGCTTCCTTCACAAATCAAGGTATTGCCGCTATCGAGCCTCTGCATTCCACTGATATGGGGACTGAAAAAGCTGAGGGCTGGCTTGCCGCGATATTCCCAAATCGTTTCCTTTGTTTTAGGGTCGAACTCAACAATCCGAGAAAAATTTAAATCCTGACCATGCCAGCCATTTGCAAAAACTATCACATTACCATTTTCTAAAATGTGGCTGTCATGTTGATGACCAAGTTCGGGCTCTTGATATTCCCATTTTACATCACCAGTCTGACGGTCAACAATTATCAAAAGGTTGAGCGTTCGGTAGCTCACCATAATGTCTCCGTTTGGTAAAGGTGCACAGGTATTAGCATGTGCCCATTCATGGCGCTTACAAAGAGGGCAAATTGAATATCTGTTCAAATCGAGATTCGAGGAATGCCACTCCCAAACGATATTTCCATCATTATCAATTTCTCGCAAAACGTCCTCAAAAATACTCTCACCGTCAAGGTGGTATTCGGTTCCAACCCGACCTCCTCTTATTTTTCTTGCAGTTTTATCATCAAGTTTATTCCAGGCTATGTAGACGGTATTCCCATTTGCTAAGCGCCTGGCATCATGGTGTTGGCATTCGTCGTGATGTTCCCAAACAACGTTGCCGTCCCAGTCATACTCTCTGAGCCATCCACATTTTCCTGCGGGAAGTTCCGGCCCCTTATCTGTTAACTCCGTCATGAAAAGATTTCCATTTGGGAGGAGCGCCGAGAGATTATTGCCCCCATTCTTTAATTTCCACTGGTGAACTATTTCACCGTCAATATTCAGGAGATAAGTACCGTCATCTTTTATTGGAGAAAATAGAGTAAATCCCGCGGTCGATTTTTTTTTGTCATGAAAAGTTAGACCGAAGTTGTTGAATAACATGGCAAGAAACCTTTAAGTGTGTGCTAAACGCTAACAAATTAAGAAAAATATAGGTGAAGAACGAGCAAAATATATGAGTCATAATGTTCAGGACTAATAATTTTTAATTTAACACTACATCTTAATTCAGATCAATATGGCTTATCCTTTATTTAATTCTGAAAGTTGAAAAGGTTTGCTCGTGAGATTGGCATATAATTTTCGTTTAAGTAAGCAAGATAAACGGAAGAGACACCTAAGAGTGTCCGTTCAATTTAATGAAAAAATTAAACTAAATTATACTTATTACTTACTATTTATATTGCTATGCCAGTTTGACGCCACGTAGAAGTGCCTTTGCAGTCAGGGCAAACGCGTTCGCCGATATGGCTGGATTGAAACTCATCCATACACATTAGACATTTTCGGCGTTTAGCAACTAATTTATCAGATTGTGGTTTTTTGTTCATTTCCGAACGAGATGCCATGGAATTCTCTCCATTCTAATTTTCCGTTTACACGGTATTTTCATTCCTCCCCAGGCAGGCTGCATCACTATACAGAAACAGGCACTTTCGTCCAAAAGGATCAAGCTATCTGTCACGTCAACCCATACTGGGATTCATCGCACATGTTATAGGCTAATTCTTACTAAAATTACCCATGTAATTCTTGCATATCTACTATGAAAAATCTAGGCCCCTTGTGTTAATCCATTGTAAATAATTGTCTTTTCTGCTATTTTTGGTGAAATTTCCAACTAATAATTTGTAAAAAAAAGGGTAAATTCCTTAAATATAGATGATTTGGAGCTTAAAAAATAGTGCATCTTATTTAAGCTTGATAGCTTATGAAGTTGAATATTAGACCATGGATGCTGACAAAAACCTAGAATTAGCACTTGAGTTTCATAATGCGGGAGATGAAGCGAAAGCCAAAGAACTTTACGATAATATTCTTGAGCAGTTTTCTAATCACCCCGATGCTAATCACTTGTCAGGCCTTATAAGCTTGGCGGCTGGTGATGATGTTGACGCTATGCAAAAAATTCAGAAAGCTATTGAAATAGCCCCAAATCAGGCAATATTCTATAATAGTCTTGGCAACGTTTATAAATCGCAAGATGTAAATGAAAAAGCCCAGCTCGCCTATTTAAAAGCTATCGATATTGATCCGGGTTTACATGAAGCGCATCATAATATAGCAAGATTGTTTGAGAAAAATGAAGAGTTAGAGAGTGCTAAATTTCATTTGACGGAGGCGATTAAAGCTGTTCCCCAGTCTTATGAAAGTAATTTTTCTTTAGCTCGGATTTTGCTTAAACAGGAATCATTTTCTGGGGCGGTAGACCTTCTCGAACAATTGTTACAAATTCAGCCGGATAATCCTGACGTATTGAATGGCTTAGCTTTTGCTCTTGAAAAAGCTAGGAGGTTAAATGAATCTATCCCATATTACGAGAAATCTGTGGAACTAAAATCAGATGAATCCAATACCCTTAGTAATCTTGGGCACGCTCTTCATGCGTGTGGTCGCGCGGATGATTCTCTGAGCTATTTTAGAAAATCCTTGGAATTAGATCCGACAAAAGAACTTACATGGGACCGTTATTTATTCGCATTGATATTTAGTAACGATAGCACCCGCAAAACCATATTTGATGAGAATAAACGGTGGGCGTTAACAGTTGAAAAAGAAATTGTCTCCTCCCCTAGTTTTGATGGAGTGTTATCCGATCCAAATAAGAAAATTAAATTGGGGTACTATTCAAAAGATTTTTCCGCGCACGTCACCAGTTTATTTTTTGAAACTTTATTACAAAATCATAATAGGGAGCTTTTTCAGATTTACTGTTATTCCGACAGCAAGGAAGTAAACGATATTACAGCACGGTTTCAGAAAAAAGCTGATTTCTGGACGATTGTTTCACAAATGAGGCCAGATGAGATATCGCAGAAAATGAGGGCTGATGGAATAGATATTTTCGTTGGAACGAGTAATTTTTTGGCAAGCAATCGGATAGTTTCGGCATATCGGCCTGCTCCGATAGTAGTGTCATATATGAACCAAGTATCAACAACCGGACTTTCAAATGTTGATTACTTGATTACAGATAACATCATATCGCCGCCTGACATTGCTGATGATTTCTTTACGGAGAAACTTACCAGGCTAACAAGTTTTATATGTTATTCTCCACCACTCGAACAGGTAGACCTTGGGCCTCCTCCGGTAATTGAAAACGGTTATATTACATTTGGTAGCTTTAATAACTTAGCAAAAATTAATAATTCAGTTGTTTCAACATGGTCGGAGATACTGCTTAGTGTCCCAAAGTCTCGTATTAAACTGGTTACTGGTGGTTTTAAGGATAGAACTCTTTGTTTTCGTTATTTGCAATTATTTTCCAAATATGGAATCACAAAAGATCGAGTGGAATTTTCTTCAGCTATTCTAAGCAGAGAAGCATATCTGAGCCAATATAATTCGATAGATATTGCGTTAGATACATTTCCATTTTCTGGTGGCACCGTGACGGATGAGACTATTTACATGGGTGTGCCACTTATTACATTGGCTGGTGGTACGGAAATGGGGCTTATGAGTAAAAGTAAATTGTTGCGCCTTAATATGGGTGAGTTAGTAGCCAAAACTGAGGATGATTATATTAAGATTGCCACGCGATTGGCCCAGGATATAAATAAAATTAAAAACTTTAAAATTGATATTCGAAAATTAGCCCTCGGAACCATATTTGATGGGAAAAATCACGTAATAGAATTGGAGCAAGCCTATCGTCGAATGTGGAAGAATTATTGTTCGCAAAGCACATAAGTTAATGTAGTCTACGCATATGGATAATAAAGTAGAGTTCAAAAATAGACCCCTGGGTTCTGGCCCATTTGGGGGAGGCGTCTATATAGTAGCGGCTTCGATAACGGACGTATTGATGCGGATGCAAGCTTATCAAAGTCTTCGGGGTGATTTTGCGGAAATAGGCGTTTTAGAGGGAATTTACCTACATCAACTTTATCCATATTTGAATAGCGATGAAGTTTGTTATGCTATTGATCCTTATTTTGAATTACCGGAACTAAAAAAGAAGGTTAGACTCGATTTTCAATCTCGTTATGGGCTAATAAATCAGGTGAAATTCTTGTATGAATCTTCTTTCAATCTATTCCCAGAAAAGCTGAAGAGGGGAGGGTCGCCGGGCATCCGTTTCTTGAGTATTGATGGTGATCATACTGAGAAATACGTTCTGAATGATTTAGTTCTAGCACAGGAAGTACTTGTCAATGGAGGCATAGTCGCGGTCGACGATTATTTTGATCCACATAGCCCAGGAGTTAGAGCAGGGATGACAAGATATTTTTTGGAAAGGAATAATGATAAGTTAGCAGTCCTAATTTCTGGTGGGAACAAAGTCTTTTTGACGACCAAAGGGGAATATTTGAGTTATCGTTTGTTGCTAGAAAAGTTTACTAATATCGGAGATATAAAAACTAGCAACGATTCTGAATGTTTTTTCTATTCAGAATTTCATATTGAGAAAGTTCTCAATGATAATTTGTAGCTTTAATTAGGAACTGGTGCCCCCGGTCCGAATCGAACGGACACTCTGTTGCCAGAACGGGATTTTGAATCCCGCGCGTCTACCAGTTCCGCCACGGGGGCACTTTATTTAATTAGTCGAGAGTTCTAGCGGGGTCAACCACTACAAACCAAGTCAATTACGATTTCATCACAAGAAAGAAAGTTTTACAAAGATGCACATTTAAATTTTTCCAGCTGCTTCTCTTTTTACTTTTGTACGCATAAAGTTTTGATATTTGGATTGAAAATGCGATCGCGCTGTTTGCTAAACCATTAGTGACCCATTACTACAGTCGGGATTTTTAGGATTATAAATTTATGCTGCGTAAACTATACGACTGGACCCTAGATTTAGCTGGTACTAGACACGCGCTTTTTGCCTTGGCTTTGATTGCATTGATAGAGAGTTCAGTTTTTCCAATCCCTCCCGATATTTTATTAATACCGATGATCCTAGCTGCGAGAGATCGAGCTTGGTTGATCGCTTTTATCTGCACTCTGGCTTCAGTGATTGGGGGAATTTTCGGTTATGGAATTGGGTATTATTTGTTTGAGCAAATTGGTCAGCCCGTACTGGAATTTTATCATCATACTGGCAAATTCTCCGAGTTTCGAAATGGTTACAATCAATGGGGCGCCTGGGCTGTTCTTTTTGCAGGTATCACACCGTTTCCGTATAAGGTAATTACGATACTTAGTGGCGTTACTGGTCTGAGCATGCCCGTTTTTATAATTTCTTCTATTTTAGCCCGAGGCATTCGCTTTTTTGTCGTTGCGGCTTTGCTTTGGAAATATGGTGTTCCAATACGCTCGTTTGTAGAACGCTATCTAGGCGTGTTTTTTATATTGTTTATTATTTTATTATTTGGTGGTTTTGTTTTAGTGGATCTTCTACTTTAAGTTGGAATTGAGATGATTGGATTTTTTGACAAAATAATCCTGAGAGTAGTCATGTTGGCTAGTATTTTAATACTAGTGATTGTGTTTGTGGCCGAGAATAATTACGGCCTTGAGCCTTGCCTTTTATGCAAGTATCAACGTATTCCTTACTTTGCGGCAATTCTATTCGCCGGACTAGCACTCCATGTTGAATTGGCAAACCATAGGGGAGCCCTTAAATGTATTGGAATTATTTTCTTTCTTGGTGCAATTATTGCCTTTTATCATAATGGCATAGAACAGCAATGGTGGTATACGACAAGTTGCGGAACATCGCAGAAATTCCCGTTAAGCTTTGAAAATTTTTATAGTCAGCTATTGACCAAAATGCCAAAAAGGTGTGATGAGATTGACTGGACTTTGTTGGGCTTATCAATGACTGTTTATAACATGTTGATTTCAGTTGGCCTTGGGGTTTTATGCCTTACAAGTGGTTTGATCTATAGATACTTGGCACCTAATTCTAGCAAAGGGGATTAAAGATTCTGTCTCGTCCAAAAAAAAGATATGGTCGTATACTAGGCGATCCAAGTAAAGATCAATTGATAAACAGATTTATACGTGTTGATCATGCGGGTGAATATGGTGCTAAACGAATTTACGAGGGGCAACT
>CAZXSC010000020.1:0-33395 GCA_964643045.1 uncultured Rhodospirillaceae bacterium | reverse complement strand
TAAGCGGTGGTTCGCAATCTGATTTAGTTTTGAAGTTGTGCTGAATAAGAGATTTTCGCAATTCCAGATAATTGTAAATCTCGCCATTAACGATAATAGCTGATCCATCCTGATTGCAAATAGGTTGATCGCCAGTCTCCAAATCTATAATGGAAAGCCGATTGTGTAAAACTGCCATTTCCTTATAACTAAAGCAGCCCCTCCCGTCTGGCCCGCGATGCCCCAAGGATTTAGCAAGCGACTGCAGTACTCCACTGTCCGGCTTACCTTTGTCTAGAATAATCCCAGCGATTCCACACATTACCCAACAATCCGTTTAAAAAACTCAAGGTATTTGCCAACGACAATATTTTCAGTAAAGTTGCTCTCAAAATCCTTTTGAGCCTGAGAGGCCAGCCTTTCAGCCAATTCAGAATCTTGTATAAGGCGCCTTATTGAGTCTCCTAAACTTTTAACATCATCAACTGGAAATAAGAGCCCGTTCTTACCGTGACGAATTAACGTTTGGGGTCCAAGGCTATCAGCTGCAATAACGGGTATGCCCTGAGCCCAAGCTTCTATAATGACATTGCCTAACGGTTCATGGCGAGATGGACAAACAAAAAAATCAGCTGCAGCGAAAATTCTCTCGGTATCATCCCTCCATCCCAAGAAACGCGTCCTAGGCTTAATTCCAATCTTTTCTGCGTGGACCTCAAGATCTTTCTTGAGCGGGCCATCTCCAGCCACCCATAAATATATATTTGGTATTCGTGCTATGGCATCTAATAAAACATCAAAAGCTTTATTTTCGTGAAAACGGCCCATTGCAAGAATCAAAATTGCATCTTTTGGCGTATAAAACTTTTCCCTTTTAATTGGAAATGCCTTCTCCGAGCTAACAAAATTAGGTAAAAAATGTACCTTGTCCTGATCCCATCCGTTATTAATCAGGTAAGTCGCGATATCTTCTGTATTAGCGACAAGGTGATCACAAGACTTATAATATTTAAGATCATAATATCCGCCCAAACGGCCAACATGAATGAAATCCTCTTCTTTTGGACACATCAAAGTGGCGCGATTCATCCAACTAAAGACAATATCTGGTTTAAAATCTTTAATTTGGCCTTTCAGTGAGAAGGGCGTCATAAAATCGAGTTTGCCGCCAAACCTCAGCTGTGTAGACGCGACCCCATTTTCCATTAATAGCCTTGCTCGCGATTCATTTCTTCGCAGGCATACACGCTGATCGATCATCGTCTTATGCAGCGCAATCGTTAAGCGCGTAAAAAATTCCTCTGCACCACCAAATTTTGCACCTGCCATCACTTGAAGAACTTTCATTGTGTAATTAACTCCTCGAACGCCTTAGCTGCATCCTCCCAACCCCATACTCCCTGTTTCGCAAGAGCTGCCTCATGGTGACGCATCCACACATCATCGTTGGTCAAAAGTTCTAACGCAGAACGGGCGAAATCTGAATCGGTTTGAGTGATCGCACCGGTCTCACCATCAATAACCCTTTCTACCACCGATCCTAATCTTTGGACAACCGCTGGAACACCGGAGGCCTGTGCTTCTCCAACAGCCAAGCAAAATGTTTCATTCAGATCACCCCTATAAAGCATAACGCGCGCATCACGGAATTCTTCAATTAGCTCTTTTTTAGAGACGGCCCCGCGCAAAACAACCCCTCGATCGGAGCATTGCCGTGCCTTATCCAAGATGCTTTCCATCTGTGATTTCTTTTCGGCACCCGTCCTCCCGTACGTAGAAGGTCCGGTAAACAAATGAAGTTCTGCATCAGGGGCATGTGGAAAGATTTCCTCAACCCAAATTCGCAGTAACCAATCTAGTGAGCGAAGAGGATTAGAGGTAAAGATAGCTCGCCTCGGCGGTATATCATCTCGAGGTGCGAATTTACAAAATTCACGGGAAATACCATAAGGAATTACTATTCTTTCACCCCCAGGGGCCCACGAGGGATAAGTCGATGCGTGATAATTACCAATGAAAATAATAGCTGGATTCGACCACCAAAGCTTGGCCAAATAACGCCATTTCAAAACATATTGCGCCGGATTATGGGTCCAGAATACAGTCCGTTTTGCATTCGGCATCAAATTTATGAGCTTATCCCCTCGATTAGCTATATATAAATCAGAAGTACTGGGCAAATTATACTTTTCATCCAGAATCAACGGAGCCCAATCGACACCCGAAATCTTTTTTGCCCTTCGACACATATTACGCACCCTAACGTCGTGTCCTCGGGTCGCAAGTTCCTCTGCCAAATTTACAATTGAACTTTCTACTCCACCGAGCGGGCCAATTCGAGGACTGTCACCGTCAAATTCAATACCGTCATCAGCTAAAACGATGAGGGCCACTAGGATAACTCGACTTTAGCTTTAATATGAGAAATCAAAGGATAAAGCCCTGCAAATATTGCAGTTAGCAAACCATAACCCCCTTCTTTATACCCTTTACGAAAAAAATAGCACTTGATGAACCTGGAAAAGAATCGCCGCACATTAGTCGTTGTTGAGCCTATGTCACCGCTTTCTGCTAAATCCTTTGCCCGTGCTGTAGAGTATGAATCAAGGCGTTTAATCATATCTGAAATATTACGGTCAACATAATGGCTGATAGGAGATTGTAACATGGGGCCTTTTCTCCCACGCCAAGAAAGACTCGGATGCACCCGCTGTTTTCCCCAAACCTTGGATCCACTTTTAAACAAACCCGGATATGCAGCTTTGCCATAGGAACCACCCCAACCATGGCGCACTAAACGATCGCCTATATAGTTGTCAACAGGGATTTCGTACCAATCGAACTCTGAATCATCTATCACCGAGAGTATCTCATGGGCCAACTCCTTCGTCACATGCTCATCTGCATCAATTTCAAATATCCATTCTCCGTTACACGATTTAATGGCGGCATTGCGCCTGTCCCCTTCGATCAGCCACGCCCCTTCAACGAGTTGATCCGTATAACTCTCTGCGACGGTACGAGTTCCATCTGTACAACGATCCAAAACCACTACGATTTCGTCCGCAAAACCGAGTCGTTCCAAACATCTTGCGATTTTGTCTTCTTCGTTATGAACACTTACTACTGCGGACAATTTAATCATATGGTACACCCTTGGTTTTTCTCCAAAGAGCACCGGCCGCATCTTCGACCATGTCAACGGTAAGACTATCCATTAAGCTCTCAGACGTACGATGTTCAAAACCCTTGGGAAAAATATTATCAAAAGGAATAGGAGTCCTGATAATAGCTGCATTCTCGCCCCAAGGAGCATATAACTCTTCCCTAGTGGGACCAAAAAGGCCCAGCGTTGGTACACCGGAAGCTGCCGCTAAATGCATCAGACCAGAATCATTTCCTATATAAAATAAAGAACGCTTTAAACAAGCGTAAGCAGTTAGTAAATCAATTTTACCCAGCAAATCAATAAGCCGTTGATCAGGTATTGAATTGATAAGACGCAGCGCCGACGGACGCTCATCATCGCGACCCAGAAGCATAACACGAGAATTCGGAAATATACCCTTAGTACTGATGAGCCGTTCAATGAGTTCAGCAAAGAATTCCGAGCGCCAGGTCTTTGCCTTCCAATTTGCTGTCGGACCAATCGCCACAATATTTTCTCCAGATGGTAACAACTCTTTTGCTAAATTTTCGTGGCGGTCGCTTGTCCATAACCTCGGTGAAACAATTTTAGCCAAATTTAATACTCGAGAAATTTGTTCAACACGCTGCATATCATCGCGAGTACGGGTCATGGCATACCTTTTACGGCGTCTTAAAACATGGGTAATGGGTGCGTTTCTTAGGTCAATTACCATATCCCAAAAAGTGCCAATTGTCAGAGACCAAAAATGTATCCAATGTAGTGAAAAAAGCATCTTATCTAGAACAATTATTTTTTTTAATCCGGGAAATGCTTCAAACAAAGGTGCAGCGGCTGGACCACAGGCAATAGTAACTTCGATTTCGGAGTTTTCAGTTCGCAATTGTTCCAGTAATCCTGTAGAAAGGATGGCATCACCGATGCGTGTAGATGTAATAAATAAGACTTTCATAGCAATAATTTAAGCCATTTTTTTTCCATAATGCTTCAAATTATAGGATTTCCAACGCGTTATAGCAAATTCCTGCCTAACTCTGCAAAAATGTGTCCCGTGAATAGTAATACTATTAAAGACACTTTGCCCCAACAAACAAGTAGGCTATATTCAAAAAATGACTACTATGAAATTCTTACATCTACGCGACAGAAGGCTACTGAAGGTTTCGGGCGAAGATGCGAGAAATTTTCTCCAGGGGCTGTTATCAAACGATCTCATGCGCGTCTCAGAACGACAATCGATTTACGCAGCGCTGTTGACACCCCAGGGAAAATATCTTCACGACTTCTTTATTTCAGAATTAAACAAAGATTTTTATCT
This sequence comes from uncultured Rhodospirillaceae bacterium, assembly GCA_964643045.1. Lineage (GTDB taxonomy): Bacteria > Pseudomonadota > Alphaproteobacteria > Rhodospirillales > UBA2165 > TMED23. The sequence goes on along the minus strand of CAZXSC010000020.1, from coordinate 28,950 downwards.
GGATTGTGAAGCTGCCAGAATTAACGACCTCTATAAGCGCCTGAAAATTTATAAATTACGTTCAAAGATTGATTTGGATTTCGAAGAAGAAATGATCGTAGCAGCCCTTTTTGGTGCTTATCTAGATGAAATTGCACCTATTCAGCCTTCAGAAGGGTCTGCAATTCCATTTTCAGATGGAATCCTATACGTCGATCCACGGTTAAGAGATATTGGGGGTCGGGCTATGATACGGCTAAATTCTTTAGAATATTTGGAAAAACAATACAATCTCAAGTCATCTACTTTTGAAGAGTATGATACAATGCGAATAACTTTTGGTCTGCCCGACGGAAGCCGCGATTTAATTGTTGATAAATCAATCTTACTAGAAAGCGGCTTCGAAGAGCTAAATGGTATTGATTTCGACAAGGGGTGCTATATTGGCCAAGAACTCACTGCACGCACGAAGCATAGGGGCCTGGTAAAGAAACGCCTTACCCCAGTTCAGTTTAAAGGTAATCCTCCCAATATCGGGACAAAGATTTTACAAGACCAAAAAGAGGTCGGAGAAATACGCTCAGCATCGGGTTCTTACGCACTGGCACTTTTGCGAGTAGAAAATATTGTAGATTCGGAAGGGCTGCAGGCAGGTGACGCCGATTTGGTAGTGCATAAAACTGATTGGGCAAACCTTTGAGCCGTATTACCTGGAGCAAAGAATTTTTAAAAAACAAAAAATACCAAATCTATTAAAAGCGGTAGCGCATAGCTATGACTGGTCCATAAAAAAGTACGGCCCGATCCATCGAGCCGCTGCGTGGCGGGATCCAGAACGTCAACAGCGCCGCTTCCAAATATTCTTGGGGCTACTCGCTTATGAAACAAACAGAAACGATCTTACTATTAACGATCTTGGCTGTGGTTATGGCGCCATGTTTGACATGCTAAAAGACCTGCCACAGTTTAATGTTGGTACATATTTCGGCTACGATATCAGCAAGACTATGATCCGCGCAGCAAAAAAAAGAGTCAATGACCCAAGGACAGTCTTTATCTTAAATCATAAAGCGACCGAGAATGCGGATTACTCTTTCGTTTCTGGTACCTACAATATGAAAATGGCGGCAAGTGATGATGAATGGCGAGAGTATATCGAGGAAAGTATTACTCAGCTATGGTCAAAGACTAATACAGGGATGGGCTTTAATATGCTAAATGTCGAATCTCCACTTCGCGAGAATACCTTATACTATGCTGACCCAATCCATTTTATGAAGTTTTGCACAGAACATCTTAATGCAAACGCCCGCATGATCGACCTCTTACATCCTAACGAGTTTGTTATCTTTATGAGAAAATAGGAATACAGTCGCCTTGAACAGCGAATAGCAAAATCATTGATTTATCATCTCCAAAATTTTTTCCATCAGCACACTATCGGGCTTACAAAGTTCTAACGGTGCATTAAAATGATTTATACCCACACACTCCAAATAGTCTGCATGCCAACCTTTACTCCGCCACAAATCGGCAAAATCCTTACTTTGACGGCGAAACTCATCAGTTTCATCGCTGCCAACTGCTACAATTAGCGGGCAACCGTGTTCTGGGAGATTCCGATTAGGGCTGTTGCGAAATCCATCCTCCATTGACATTTGCATCCATTCGTTCACGAAACACTTGACAATGGGTTCCATATCCAACAATCCACTCAGCGGCACCCCGCCTTTAATCACATCTATTGGCAACCCATACTGTTCTTGCCAACCTCCAGCTACCATCATGCCCGTTAAATGTCCTCCAGCAGAAGATCCACCAACATAAATACGATTTGGATCAATACCATGACTTTTGGCGTTTTCATGTAGCCACTTTATTGAGCGTCGACATTCGCTAACGATTTGATCAATATCCGCTTCAGGTGCAAGTGTATAGTTAATCGAAGCCACGGCAATACCATGATTAACCAAATTTGGAGCCATAAAACTGGACTCGTTCTTCGACAACATTCGCCAGTACCCTCCATGAATAAAAATAAATAGAGGCGCATTATTTGATTCCGGAACAGGGAATAAATCCAGTGATTCTTCTTCTCCTGAACCGTATTGAATTCCAATAACGCATTCTAATGTGTCCCTGGCAATTGCACTCAAGGACGCATAATCGTCAATAAATTCTTGCATATTTGGAACGGTCGCAGCAGCTCGATATTGGATGTCTAAGCTTTCCTGATCGAAATCACGATAGATATTTTGCATCTCTAATACTCCCCATTCTTCTCCAAAGATAGGTGTCTTCACACGAAATTTATTTTGTTACCCTCAACAGGGACGCCCTTTTTGGTGGCTTACAATAATTGAATCAGGCATCCAACTTGCGAAGAAAGATCAAAAATATTATGCGTCGACTGGCGTCTCTTCCTTTAACGCAGCTTGCGCAGCGGCTAATCGCGCAATTGGCACTCTATATGGTGAACAACTAACATAATCAAGACCTATATGATTACAAAATGAAATCGAAGCCGGGTCACCGCCGTGCTCCCCACAAATACCGAGTTTGATATCTTTTCGAATTTTACGACCACGTTTTGTTGCAAGCGCAATCAATTCTCCAACGCCCTCATCATCAATGGTAACGAAAGGATCACGCTCAAAAATACCCTGTTCCAGGTAACGTTCCAGGAACAAACCACTATCGTCCCTTGATAAACCATAGGCCGTCTGAGTTAAATCATTTGTTCCAAAACTGAAAAAATCTGCTTTCTCAGCTATTTTTCCCGCCTGCAGACAAGCACGTGGTAACTCAATCATAGTGCCGGTAAGATATCTAAGAGTTTTACCCGTTTCTTCACTTACCTCTCTTGCGATCCGTTGCACCATATCGTGCAAAATATCATATTCTTGTTTTGACCCAACCAGCGGAATCATCACTTCAGGCACAACAGTTTGACCTGTATTTTCCGAGACTATTACCGAGGCTTCGAAAATGGCACGACACTGCATTTCATAAATCTCAGGATGCATGATACCCAGTCTACAGCCACGAAGGCCTAGCATTGGGTTTGTTTCATGGAGAGCTGCGGCACGAGCGCGAACAGTACCAACTTCTGACCCCGCAGCTTTAGCCACCTCAGCTATCTCATCATCTTTTGTCGGCAAAAATTCATGGAGGGGGGGATCAAGTAACCGAATAGTCACAGGCAAACCCTTCATAATCGTAAATAAGTTAGTAAAGTCATCACGTTGATAAGGTAGAAGTTTAATCAAAGCCTGCCGTCTACCAGCTTCATCTCCTGCCAATATCATTTCTCTCATATGGATAATGCGTTCAGGATCAAAAAACATATGCTCGGTCCGACTAAGGCCTATACCCTCAGCTCCAAATTTAACCGCTGTTTCAGCATCTTCAGGCGTTTCAGCATTTGCTCGAACCTTTAACTCACGTATTTCATCGACCCAACCCATCAAAACTCCAAAATCACCAGTGAGTTCCGGTTGGATAGTCTTAACTTCACCAACCATTATTTCACCCTTGGACCCATCGATTGTAATAACGTCTCCAACATTCAGCATTACGCCATCAGAGGCCAAAACTTGAGTGTTATAATCCACTTGAATTTGCCCAGCCCCTGCTACGCAGGGACGCCCCATACCCCGTGCTACTACTGCTGCATGTGAAGTCATTCCTCCGCGAGTTGTTAAAATTCCCTCGGCAGCATGCATACCACCAATATCTTCAGGGCTTGTTTCAATACGAACGAGAATAACTTTTTCACCCTTGGCTGCCAAAGACTCCGCATCCTGAGCCGAAAAAACTATCTTGCCAGACGCTGCGCCAGGCGAAGCTGGTAAGCCTTTACCAAATATCTGACGATCAACCTTAGGATCAAGTGTTGGATGCAATAATTGATCAAGCGCACCAGGCTCAATGCGCTTGATCGCTTCTTCCTTATTAATCAAACCATCAATCGACATTTCAACGGCGATCCTTAAAGCTGCTTTACCGGTTCTTTTTCCGTTCCGAGTTTGAAGCATCCAGAGCTTGCCCTCTTGAATAGTGAATTCCATATCTTGCATATCTTTATAATGAGTTTCGAGTTTGTTTCGCACGCCAAAAAGCTCTTTATAAAGGTCAGGCATGTGCTCTTCCATTGATGGTGACTCGGTCTGGTTAAGTTCTTTTTCCGCAACCGTCAAAGGTTGAGGGGTTCGGATCCCTGCCACCACATCTTCGCCCTGCGCATTAACAAGGTATTCGCCATAAAAAACATTTTCTCCTGTCGAGGGGTTACGGGTGAAACAGACACCCGTGGCAGAGTTTTCCCCCATATTACCAAAAACCATCGCCTGAATATTAACCGCCGTTCCCCAAGATTCTGGGATATTGTGTAATTGACGGTAAATACTAGCTCTATTATTCATCCAACTTCCAAAGACAGCGCTAATTGCACCCCATAATTGGTCATTTGGTTCCTGTGGAAAAGGTGTGCCGAGTTCCGATTCTACCTTAGTAGCGAATTTTTCAGCGATGATTTTCCAGTCTGCAGATTCAAGATCTGTATCTAATGCCAAACCGTTATCATCTTTATGATCGGCCAGAATATCCTCAAAGTGATGATGCTCCACACCTAAAACAACGTCACCGTACATTTGAATAAATCGTCTATAACTATCGTAGGCAAACCGCTCATCTCCACTAGCAATTGCGAGACCCTTCACTGTCTCATCGTTGAGACCAAGGTTCAGAACTGTATCCATCATGCCCGGCATTGATGTTCGTGCCCCAGAACGAACTGAAACTAAAAGTGGATTATTTGGATCACCGAATTTCTTACCAAGGATACCTTCTACCCTCACTAAAGCTTCATCCAACTCTGCCTTAAGCGTCTTGGGAAATTTGCCGTCATGTGATGTGTAATGTGCGCAGACTTCTGTAGTAATGGTAAACCCCGGCGGAACTGGCAATCCTAAGGTGGACATTTCTGCCAGGTTAGCTCCTTTGCCCCCTAAAAGATTTCGCATTTCTGCCTCCCCTTCGGCAGATCCATCTCCAAAAGAATAAACCCACTTTGAGCTAGTCAATGCTCTCCCCCCTCTATTTGAGAAAAGTCCGCAATTTTATCCATTGTATTCCTAATTTTTGACAACAATCTTAATCGGTTTACACGAAGCGACGCCTCTTCGCAATTAACTGTAACTTTATCAAAAAAATCATCCGTCGGTACCCGCAAGTTTGAAAGTTGGGTCATCGCTTCCGAGTAAGATTCATCGGCAAGATTCCGGGAAATTTTATCAATTACAGAATCCAGCAATGCGTCAAGTCTTTTTTCCTGAGCCAGCTCAAATAGATCAGCATCCGGTAATGTATCATAATTTTTACCATCTTTTTTTTCTTCGATTCGCAAAATATTTGCGGCTCGCTTATAAGCAATAAGTAAATTTGCCCCATCATCAGATTGGATGAAGTTTTTTAAAGCCTGAACACGAGCCAATAATCGGACGAAATCATCTTCGCTACCTTTTGAAAATATTGCCGATATGAAGTCATGCTGGATACCGTCTGTCTTTAAAAAAAATCTTAAGCGATCAGCAAAGAAAGATAGCAAATTATTGAGCACTTTATCTTTATCGCCCTTATAGCCACCTTCTTTCCACGCAGTTGAAAAAATGGTCAAAAGCGATAAATTTAAATTATTTTCGATAACTAAACGTATCACTCCCAACGCAGCTCTGCGAAGCGCAAAGGGATCTTTTGACCCTGTTGGTTTCTCATTTATCGCCCAAAACCCTACTAAGGTATCAATTTTATCCGCTAAGGCGAGAGCGACAGATACGGGGTTAGTCGGACACATATCAGAAGGACCCTTTGGCGCGTAATGTTCAGCTATAGCATTAGCTACCTCATCAGGCTCACCATCATTCAACGCATAATACCTTCCCATCACACCCTGCAGATCAGCAAACTCATTCACCATGCCTGTAGAAAGATCTGCTTTGGCTAGGTGCGAAGCTGAGCGAACCATATCTTTATCTGCTCCACTAATGTCAGCGATTTCAATTGCCAACTGTTCAATCTTGCGCGCCTTATCGGCCACAGTACCAAGTTGAGCATGAAAAGTAATATCTTTAAGCTCCGGCAAACGACTTGTTAAAGTTCTTAGTTGATCTTGCTCCCAAAAAAACTTGGCATCTGCGAGCCGGGCTCTAAGGACGCGTTCGTTACCATTAATGATCGCCTCGCCCGCGTCTGGTGTCTGTTTATTAGCTACAAAAATAAACTTTGGGGCCAGCTTCCCGCTTCTTGTCTCGAGCGTAAAATACTTTTGGTTCTTGCGCATTGTTGTTGTCAGAACTTCTGGTGGCAATTCCAAAAAATTCTTATCTATTGACCCCATCAAAACCACAGGCCATTCCACAAGTCCGACCACTTCTTCTAACAATTTAGGATCTTTTAAAATTACCAGCCCCTCTTCCTGGCATAATGCCTCAGAACTGGCTTGTATATGGCTAGAACGTTCAGCGGGATCTATTAATACATGGCCCATTTCCATAGATTTCTTGTAATCAACAAAACTATTAACTTCTACCACTGCGTGAGTCAAAAAGCGATTAGCCTGTGTATGTTTTCCAGCTTTAACAGGACCAAATTTAACCGGTAACACTTCATTATCATATAAACAAATAAGGCTTTTTATGGGGCGAACCCACCGCAGGTTATTATCGGCCCAGCGCATCGATTTTGGCCAAGGCAAATTAAAAAGCGCAGTTTCCACTACGTTTGGTAACAAATCTCTAGTCTCTTGACCCTTTTTCTCTATTGAAACAAAATAAAATTCACCTTTATCGGTCTTGCGTTTCTCTACATCCTCCAATTCAAAGCCTACTGAATCTAAGAACCCTTGAACTGCTTTTTCTGGTGAATCGGTTCTTGGGCCTCGCCGCTCTCCGGAAGTGTCTGGTGTTTGAGTCTGTAATTCGTCAATAACCACGGCTAAACGACGTGGAGTTACGAATGTGTTACAACTCCCAAATTCAAGGCCAAGTTCCTTTATTCCATCAGAAAGAAGACGAGAAAGTTCAGCTACCGCACGCGCTTGCATACGAGCTGGTATTTCTTCAGAGAGTACTTCAAGCAATAATTCAGCCATCACGACCTACGAATTGTATTCAAATTCTCCCCCGATATTGATCTGACATAGCAATCTTGATGCCTGAATAAATGAAACGTATTGCATAGTATAGAATAGCGATCTTTTTTACAGATCCCATTAATCTGTTACCTGTGTTCTTAGCCAAGTCTCACAGCAACCTTTTGATAGATTGCGCACCCTGGCAATATAAGCCTGGCGTTCCGTTACTGAAATAACTCCTCGTGCGTCAAGTAAATTAAACCGGTGCGAGGCCTTAATACATTGATCATATGCTGGTAACGGAAGCTCGCATTCAAGTAACTTAACGCACTCCTTCTCCGCATCCTCAAACTCACGTGACAATATATCAACATCTGCGTGTTCAAAGTTGTAGGCAGAGAATTCTTTTTCCGCCTGTAAATAAATGTCTCCATATTTAATACCTTTGCCATTCCAATCAAGATCAAAAACATTCTCAATCCCCTGAATATACATAGCAAGGCGTTCTAAACCGTAAGTAAGCTCAACTGCTACGGGAAAACAATCAATACCGCCTACCTGTTGAAAATACGTAAACTGGCTGATCTCCATGCCATCGCACCAAACCTCCCAGCCTAAGCCCCAAGCACCTAAAGTGGGGCTCTCCCAATCATCTTCAACAAAACGAATATCATGAAGGTCTTTTTCAATGCCTAAAAAATATAAACTCTCAAGGTATATTTCCTGCACTTCATCGGGACTAGGCTTTAATATTACTTGATACTGGTAATAGTGTTGCAACCGGTTGGGGTTTTCACCATATCGCCCATCTGTCGGACGTCGTGAAGGCTGAACATAAGCTGCATTCCATGGTTGGGGCCCGAGCGCTCTAAGGGTGGTTGCTGGATGAAATGTACCGGCTCCCATCTCCATATCATATGGTTGCAAAAGCACGCACCCGTAGTCTGCCCAGTAGGCCTGAAGCTTAAGTACAAGCGACTGAAAATCGCAATCTTTTCCGAGGCTTTCACCCATATCAATTCTCGCCAAATTATTACCAAACCAAAAAGTGTGTGTTAAAAACTCTTCTACCTTAGTTCGATCACTATGACATTTCTTAATACTATAATATTATCAGAGTCTTATTTACACCATAATTCTTGTTATCTTGCGTGCTGGTTTATTGTATTTTACGTAGTATATTAACTGCATAATCTTAATACTGATATTTACGCAACATACAAAGGGAAAGAAAAATACAAATGGGATCTTAAATAAACATCAAAATTTCACGAAGATTCTGAATTATGCTTGCTACAAGACGTAGCGCCACCAATGGGGACAAAATAGTCGCCACAATTAACACATCGAACCATATCGACTGCGCTTGAATTTACTGGATTGTTGTCATCAACCGAATTATCTGATTTGGCAGCTAAACGACCTCTGCCAAAGATCTTAAAACCGTACCATATCACGCCTACTATCAAACATAATATGATTAGCTTGGGTAAACTAAAACCTAACATGGGTTATATTTAGAGGGTTCGACCCAATCAGGTCAACCTTTTACAGACCAAATTTGTTTCTTAAACTTTGCTCTTCAGCAGCGATGAGAATTTCATTGACAATATCTGCCACATTACCACGTGCCATAAGCCAATTTCTTGCCGGTACTCGAATACCGAGCCTTTGTTTGAACCAACTTTGGCGCTGCTCAATTGGGCGGAATTTAACATTATCACCGAAGCGTTGTTTCATGATATCCGTTAATTCACCCAACCCATCAATCAGACCGAGATCCAGGGCCCGCTTACCAGTCCAAAACGCCCCTGTGAACAACTTTCCTTCAGCAGCCTTTAGTTTATCCTTGCGACGATTACGCACCATATTCTTAAAAGTCTTGAAGACATCCTGTTGAAGATCAGTCAAACGTTCAACATCTTCTGGTTTTTCGCGTAAAAATGGATCAAGTGTAGACTTCATTTCCCCCGCAGTGTGAACCCGCCGTTCAATTCCCAATTTTTTAATAGCGTCTTGGAACCCAAATCCAGCAGTAATAACCCCGATTGAACCAATTACTGAAGACTCATCGGCAAAAATTTCATCTGCAGCACAAGCCAGCCAGTAACCCCCTGACGCGGCCACATCTTCGACGAAAGCAATCACTGGCACTTCCTTTTCACTGGCTAATGCCCTAATGCGTTTTCCTATTAGCGATGATTGGACGGGAGACCCCCCGGGTGAATTGATTGCCAGAGCTACCGCTTTCAAATTTGGAGAGTCGAAGGCAGTTTCCAGCACATTTACCAAGTTAGCCGCCGAAAGTCCTGAGCGCCCTACTCCAGAACGGTCAGCAATGACGCCCGATAAACGTACCACGGCAACGACAGGTTTTGGATTACGAAACCCTGGAATACGCCATTTTTCTAAGTATTTTTTTATCATTTTCGTAAAATAGGCTTTGGAATGCATTGCCGCAAGTGCGCTTAGATTTTTAAAGCCTCAGCTTCCCTCAAAATTGCTAGTGCGTCCCGAGTGTACGTATTGTCCGCATCGTGTAAAACCAAACCTGACTTTATTCTTGTATTTCCAACTGCTCCTTTGACCGCTTGTACTAGCACGCGCTTTGCACCAACACCATGAGTTTTTGGCCAAAGGGGTAAAACTGACACTAATCCATGCTCTTCCAATAAGAAAATAAGCTCATCTTTACGATCATATCGATGGACAAATGTCACCGTGCCAAAATCCACGACATGCTGAACACAAAACAACACCCATTGTTTAAGGTTTGTGTCCCCCTCAACGTTTGCCGCGACCTTTAAAGGATCAGGGGAAATATTTCCACTGCCTTTTTTGAGATGAGGAGGGTTGGCCATTACGTGATCAAAGACCGCAAACTGCAACCAGCGCTTGGAATCGGCTAAATCACAAGCATAGAATTGGGTACGGGCCTTGAGCCTATTCAACTGGGCAGTTTTGTTTGCTAGCAAAACCAACGGCGCCTGGTGATCAATTCCGATCACTTGAATGCTAGGCATTCTTGTGGCCAAACATAGAGCCGCAGCACCAACTCCACACCCAACGTCAAGAACCCGCTGTTCGCCTTTGCAAGGTATTGATGCAGCCAACAATACCGGATCAATCGATGCTTTGTAGCCTCCACTTGCTGAGAGCATATTAAGTCGCGCCCCAAGCAGTTGATATCGATCACTCTGGGTATTCATAAGCTCCAACCTGATCGTCAAGCTCAGCTATAGCAGTTTCGAAAGTTAAGCGCGCTACTCCAAAATCATCACCGCCTACCATTACCCGACGTTGAATGGCCGAAATATTTCCCTCGAGATTACTCGTATGCTCGTCAAGAACGATAATCCTAATGTCAAGCTGCGAAAAGACCGAAGTAAGCCAAGAAATAAAGACTGGATCATTGGTTCTCAGAAGTTCTATCATCATTTGTTCCAACTAATCTTTCTTTTAGCAATAACCAATAATTACCTATTGAGGCTTTCAGTCGGGTCTTGACCGAGGGGGAGTTACCCTCCTATGCTTACTTAGTCAAATAATTTATTAGTAACAATATCATTGCATAAAGGAAATAAGACACTTGGGAGTTGTTGTAAATCTAGATAGTAGCCTGGAAAAAGAAGCTTTAGAAAAATGTCCATCACTTGAGCCGCTCATCAACTTGACCGCAAGTGATATAAAAGACGTCAATAATCTGATTCTAAATGCTATGGTTAGTCCTGTTACCCTGATACCACAATTAGCCGGACATCTTGTCGCTGCTGGTGGTAAACGCATTCGGCCAATGCTAACATTAGCTTCAGCACGCATGTGTGGATACGAAGGTGAACGTCATAAGGGTTTAGCAGCCTGTGTAGAATTTATCCATACAGCTACATTGCTTCATGATGATGTCGTTGACGAAAGCGCTCTGCGGCGCGGATTGGCATCAGCAAATGCCGTTTGGGGAAACCAAGCTAGTGTATTGGTTGGCGATTTTTTGTTCTCTCGCTCATTTGAACTCATGGTTGCAGATGGTTCCCTTGAGGTATTAGCAGTTTTATCAAGAGCTTCATCAATAATCGCCGAAGGCGAAGTCTTACAACTAACAACGACTAATGATACTGAAACGGGTGAGACCCAGTACCTTGAAGTTATCCAGGCCAAAACAGCACAATTATTTTCTGCCGCATGCAGAATTGGCGCGCTTGTTGCTGATCGACCAAAGGTCGAAGAAGATGCCCTTGAAACCTTCGGAATGAATCTCGGTATCACCTTCCAATTAATTGACGATATGCTCGATTATTCAGCCAAACAGGCAAATCTTGGCAAGACTATTGGCGATGATTTCAGAGAAGGCAAAATAACTTTACCTGCTATTTTGGCATTTCGACGTGGCAATGATAGAGAACGCAATTTCTGGCGCCGAACCTTAGGAGAATTAGACCAAAAAGAAGGCGACCTAGAAAAAGCCATCGGACTAATGAATAAACACCAATCGCTTGAAGATACCGTTGAACGCGCACGCCATTATGGAGCTATTGCGAAAGATGCTATGGGTATATTCGATGACTGCCCAGACAAATCTGCCCTTGTCGATGCTATAGACTTCTGTATCTATAGAGCTTATTAAACCTGTCGACCAAATTTAAAGCTATAATTTGATAGTCACAGACTGACGTTAATTTCGCAAATCTAGGGTAACTAAATTTGTTGCGGAGTCCAACTAGGTATTGTGGAAACTTTGAATGAGAGCTCTAAACTTATAGAACAAACATTAAGGGGGTATGAAATTATAATGCGCAGATTGATTGTGGGTATATGCATCGGTTTAGCCATAGGGGTCATACTTGCTACTAAGGCTCCGCAAAAAACAAAGTCAGAAAACAAAGATCAAATCAAACCGCCTCAATACAAGGCTATCGGACAAAATTGGAAAGTTAATTTAACCCTAGCAAGTGCCTTTCCCAGTAACATGCCATTTATTGGAAGTCTCGGCCCACAAATGATCGAACGCATAAAGATAATTAGCGACAATAATATCACTATAAAATATCATGAGCCGGGCGCCTTGGTCCCGACAATCAAATTGTTTGATGCAATCTCCTCTGGTGAGATTGACAGTGCACTATCTAGTTCGCTGTTTTGGCACCGTAAATCCCCGGCTTTTGAGCTTTTCGGCGCAGTACCATTCGGTCCAGATATTATTTCTTATTTAGTCTGGTTTCGCCAACGTGGTGGTCAAAATCTGTACGAAGCTCTTTATTCACGCTACAATATCCATAGTATGGTATGCGGCGCCACCGCAGGAACCGGCGCGGGATGGTTCAATCGCGAAATTTCTGAATTAAATGATCTGAAAAAGAGTAAAATAGCCGCAAACGGCCTTATTTCACAGGTTTACAAAAACGTCGGAGCAAAAACTATTCAGTTGGCACCAGATGAGCTTTTATCAGCTTTAAGAACAAAAGCTATTGATGCTGTTGCCTTTTCAACTCCAACAATTGACCAGAATATTGATTTAACGCAGCACCTAAAATATTATTATTTTCCGGGTTGGTTTCAACGGGCAGGATTCATTGATTTAATGATCAATTTAGAAAGATGGAATAGTTTAACAAAGAACCAACAAAATATAATTGAAACTGCATGTTCATCTAATATAAACCTTAGTATAGCGGCAAGCGAAGCCGGTCAATTTGGAGCCTTGAAAAAAATCATTAATAAGGGCGTCGAGATCAAAATAATCCCAGTTGAAGTTGTAAAATCCCTTCAAAAAGCTTGGTTGTTTACCGCAGAATCCCAATCCAAGTCCAATAAGGATTTCCGTCAAATATTAGAATCGCTGAACAAATTCAGAGCTAATTATTCGATTTGGCGCGAACTTAGCAGAATCTGAATGCAAAAAATTTTTCTATAATTACCACAAACAAACCAATAGTATGTTGGTAAAGAATTCATCCGAATATCCTAGACAATATTTATTCTGTTTTCGTAATATAGTTGGATCCGGGGTTGTCTTCTCAGATACTATGACTATATTACCCCCGAATCACTATCTGTGTTGAGATTATTCTAGATATCTTTATATTGGATATCATTCCGGTTATTCTAACCTAGATTTGGCTGGACAAAAACTTAACTCGTAATATCAGGAGTTTTATCTATGTTAATTCGTGGCTTTGTGGCATTTAGCCTAATTCTTTTAATCTCTCTTTTCTCAAATACAGTATCAGCTGGCGGTGATGCAGCAAAAGGCAAGAAAGTTTTCAAAAAGTGTAAGGCCTGTCATGCTGTCAAAGCGGGTAAAAATAAAACTGGCCCCTCACTAGCTGGAATAGTTGGTAAGAAAGCAGGTAGCGTATCCGGTTATAAAAAGTATAAGGGTCTCAAGAATGCGGACTGGGTTTGGGACGAAGCAAATCTGGATGGATGGCTCAAAAACCCAAAAAAATGGCTAAAAGCAAAGAATGGCAAAAAATCCTCGATGGTATATAAACTGAAAAAGGTAAAAGACCGCGCGAATGTGATAGCATACCTAAAAACCAAAAAATAATATTTTCAGTAAAAAAAGAGTTCTAACTTATAGTGAATTGGGAAGATAAAAACTCACCCCATCACGGTCTGTTAATAATGCACTCCTCATGTTTTGATATTGTGTCCTACCATTGATTTTCTCTTATATTGTCGGAAAAAAATCATGCTCAACAGCAAGAGACCAAATATATAGCCCCAATTCTTGCTCAGACGGTTTGGATTTCTTACTTCGATGGCTGTTAGATGATCATCAAAATCAACCCCTTTTCTCTTGGCTTTACCATTAAACGCCAGTTCATCAACCACATATTTATTTTTCTCTTGCCTAAGCGAAAAACCGAGATGTTCAGGTAATTTCACCTTTCCTTGATTTTCCGGCTCAAATGTGAACAGCTTAAATCGATCTCCGTACTCTGTGTTGCGAGTAACATGAATACGCAAGGTCTTTGATTTATTAAGGTCAACATGGAGTTTCTCATCAATTTCTATTTCTACAAAGTCTGGTGATAATATACCAACCACTACATCAGGTCTAAATAGTGAAAGTGTTACACATAATAAACCAATAATTTCTGAAATCCGCAACCTGATCAATAGCCAGCCCTGTGTTGCTGCTGTGAAGCACAAGATTGCTATAAGGGAAAGTCCAAAGATCAACGCAGCGTGCCAAAAACTCGTTATACCAACAAGTAATAGTTCGGGGTTAAAAATGAATACAAATGGCAAGATTGCTGTTCGTATTTCATACCAAAATGCCTGAATACCAGTTTTAATAGGATCTGCTCTTGAAATTCCTGATGCCGCATAAGCAGCTAAACCAACAGGAGGTGTTACGTCAGCCATAAGCCCGAAATAGAATACAAATAAATGAACGGCTATCAAAGGCAGCAGATAGCCAGAAGCTCCTCCAATTTCAACCACAACATTCGCAAGTAATGCAGCTACCACTAGATAGTTTGCTGTAGTTGGTAAACCTAAACCTAAAATGAGACAGAGTATCATTACCATGAATAACAAGATGTAGAAATTACCGCCTGACACTATTTCAACAACCTCGACCATGGCATTGCTTAAACCTGTAGAAGCAACGGCACCCACTATTATTCCTGCACAAGCAATGGCAATGGCTACTGGCACCATATTGATTGCTCCGCGTATCATGCCCCTAGTAATATCTGTTAGACCTTGCCATAAACTTTTCGCTATCTGAACAAGTGACCCCTTTTTACCTTTGTACACGGCTTGCCCGAGGATTATGGCCATCAGAGCTAGAATGCTATAAAACACAGCGCTACCAGCGGTCCATCTTTCGATTATGAGCAAGTAAACTAAAATAACTATTGGTATCAAATAATGCACACCGGATATAAAAGTAGTCCAAAGTCGAGGAATTTCATGTTTTTCCATTCGCCTTAAGCCATGCTTGTGTGCTTCAATGTGGGCTATAAAGAAAAGGGCAAGATAAGTAATGGCTGCAGGTATTATGGCATGAGTTATAACTTGGAAATAAGTGATCCCCAAAATTTCAGCTATAATAAAGGCAGCGGCTCCCATTATCGGAGGCATAATTTGACCATTAACAGATGCCGCAACCTCAATTGCTCCAGCTTTGACGGCGGAAAACCCAGTCCGCTTCATAGTGGGAATAGTGAATGTTCCAGTCGTTACAACGTTAGCGATGGATGATCCGGAAATCATTCCCGTTAAGCCGGATGCCAATATTGCCGCTTTCGCTGGCCCTCCTTTGTAACGTCCCACTAGCGCTACTGCTAAATTTAGAAAGTATTTTCCACCTCCTGCTTGATCGAGCATTGACCCAAACAGGACGAATAGAAACACGAAACTAACAGAAACAGAAATAGGTATACCAAATATTGCTTCTCCACCAAGCCAATGGTAACCAATCAGTCTAACAAACGATAAACCTTGATGGGCAATAAGATGAGGCATCGATTGTCCTAATAAAGAATAAAGTAAAAAGATAGCTGCGACGATGACTAAAGGAAGTCCGATTGCCCGTCTGGTTGCCTCTAAAAGCAAAACGACACCACACCCGCCGATTATCATTTCTAGCGGAATAGAAAACTCAAATCCTAATAAGCTTATGGCAGTTGTTAGGAGGACGCCATTCCGATCAACGATAGCCACATATTCTAAATAAAGGTACAGACTGCAAAGGCTGCCAAATAATGAAAACAAAAAATCTAGAAAATTAAACCTTTTCCCCCTTAACACCTTAGCTGCTGGGAACAGCAAGAAAGATATTGCTAGCGCAAAAGCTAGGTGAATGGCCCGTGCGGGCACATCTATAAAAACTCCCATCTTAAAATAGTATGGTAATGGTGACGCATACCATAGTTGGAAAAACGACCAACATAATGCGATCGAGGCTGTGAAGATTAATTGCCAACTATGAAGGATGCGGGCGCGGCCTTCTAACTCTATAGGCTCATTGGAAGCATTTTGTTTTTCAGATTTCAATCAATCCTCTATTAAAAAAAGCCCCCCGCTTGCTGGGGGGCTTAATATCAAAAGAAATTATTACATCCAGCCTTTTTCTTTATAATACTTAATAGCTCCATCATGCAACGGAGCAGATAAGCCATTTCTTATCATTTGTTTTGGATCTAAATTCTTAAATGCAGGGTGAAGTTTCTTAAAACTATCTAAATTTTCAAAAACAGCCCTCACCACTTCATAAACCGTTTTTGCATCAACATCAGAGCTCGAAACAAATGTCGCCATGACACCAAAGGTTGTGGCATTACTTTTCTGACCTTTATAAAATACACCAGCGGGTATATTTGCAAACGCATAATAAGGCTTCGATTTAACCATACCTTTCTCGACTGACGAATTGAGATTTACGAAATGTGCTCCACAGCCATCGATTGCTTGTCCAATGGCACCATTAGGTACACCAACTGTGTAAGCAATTGCATCTACCTTACCATCACATAATGCCCCAACCTGTTCAGACGAAGTAAGTTCAGTTGCCTGCTTAAAATCACTGACTTTAGTACCTTTCTTTTTCATCAGTACTTCCATTGTGCCTCTTTGTCCTGAACCTGGGTTGCCAATATTGACCACCTTACCCTTCAAGTCAGACCAAGATTTAATTCCCGAACCCTTGCGAGCAATTAACTGGAATGGCTCCGGGTGCACGGAAAACACAGCACGTAATTTACTATACTGTTTACCCTTCCATTTCGAAGATCCATTATACGCATGGTGTTGCCAATCCGATTGAGCCACTCCAAATTGGAGTTCTCCTTCCTTGATCTGGCCTATATTGTAATTTGAACCTCCCGTAGAGGGGGCGGAACAGCGCATCCCGTGTTTTCGACCCTTCTTCCTGCCTTCAGCTGCCTCTCTATGAACCATCCGACATACAGCGTTGCCAACAACGAAATAAACACCCGTCGGACCACCTGTACCTATCGAAATAAAACGACTTTTTGCCTCGGCTTCAGAGTTTGGTATCCCCATAAATACCGTAATAGCTAGTAAAGCTGGCAAACAAAAACCTAAACTTTTTCTAAACATAATTCATCCTCCATATTGACTGGCTTAAATTTTTACATCTATTCATCACTTTTATGACATGGAACCGTTTTGCCTATTTTTTCTTCTATAGAACAGACATCGATCCACTACTTGGATAGCATAGGTTTAGATTGAGTATGTTTCAACTCTCAAGTGAATTCAATGAAGTTTCTAAGATACTCACTATCGTATCTATATCCTTTTTAGTAACAATAAAGGGGGGCGCTAGAAGAATATGATCACCTTTTTCACCGTCAATTGTGCCCCCCATTGGATAACAAATCATGCCATTGTTTAGGGTTATTTTTTTAATTTTAATATTGATATGCAAAGCTGGATCAAAAGGCTTTTTAGTTTTGCGTTCTTCGACAATTTCAAGGGCTCTAAATAAACCTCTACCTCGAACATCTCCGATATGGGGATGATCACCAAATGTCTCATTTAACGCTAACTCAAGATAATTGCCCATATTACGAACGTTTTCTATTAAACCACGTTCCATAATTGCTTTCATTACCGCTAACGAGCCCGCACAAGCAACTGGATGGCCCATATAAGTGTGACCGTGCTGAAAAAAACCCGAACCCGCACAAATTGTACTATAGATAGTATCGGTACATAAGAGAGCGCCAATAGGTTGGTATCCGCCACCGAGACCCTTTGCCACTGTGACCATATCGGGAACAATACCTTCCTGCTCGAAAGCAAAAAACGAGCCAGTGCGACCGAGACCACACATGACCTCATCCAAAATCAATAAAACACCGTATTTGTCGCAGACTTCCCGAATTCGCTTAAAATACCCCGGCACAGCGGTAACTGCTCCAGCCGTTGCGCCGACAACCGTCTCAGCAATAAACGCAGCAACATTATATTCTCCGAGTTTTAGAATTTCTATTTCCAACTCATTTGCTACACGAAATCCATATTGCTCTTCTGTTTCCGTATCAATTTGTTCTCGATAAGCAAAGCACGGAGCGATATGAGATACATCAAACAAAACAGGTTGAAACTGTTTGCGCCGCCATTCATTGCCACCCGCTGCTAATGCACCTAACGTATTTCCATGATAACTTTGCCGTCTTGCAATAAATTTACTCCGTTGAGGCTCGCCCCTTTCCAGGTGATATTGACGTGCTAGTTTAAGCGCGGCCTCAACAGCCTCCGATCCCCCCGATACAAAAAAAGCTTTCCCGAATTCAGGCGGAGCCATTCCTATTAGAAAATCTGCTAAGTCTTCTGCCGGCTTGCTTGAGAAGAAACCTGTATGGGCAAAAGCAAGTGCCTCGGTTTGTTCTTGAATGGCTCTGATGACGTCAGGATCGCCATGCCCTAAACAAGATACCGCTGCGCCGCCCGACGCATCGATATATGTCTTGCCACTTGCATCCATTAAATACATTCCCCTCCCACCGGTAGCTATGGGAGGTTGGCTTTGGGGGTTTCGATGAAAAACGTTGGTCATTATAAATCTGTGTTGTTACGATAATAAAAAAGAAACTATCAAGGTTGAAAGACAAAGGTAAGACCATGGATATCAAAAATCATATAAGAGGCATACCAGATTTCCCCAAGCCCGGAATTCTATTCTACGACATATCAACTCTCCTCGCCAATGCCAATGCCTGGAAATTAACGATAGAAGAATTAGCAAACGAAGTTAAAGCCTTCCAACCAGATATATTGGCGGGCGTAGAGTCGAGGGGATTTCTCATAGCAGCCCCTCTCGCTCTCCAACTCGGTCTTGGCTTTACCATGGTTCGAAAACGGGGAAAACTTCCTGGTCCATGTGTTAAATATGAATATCAATTGGAATACGGCACCGATATTCTGGAGGTCCAGGAGGACGCGGTTAAACCAAACCAGAGAATAGTATTATTGGATGATTTACTTGCGACCGGAGGCACCATGGCAGCGGCAATAGAACTGCTTAAGAAAGTTGGAGCAAATGTTGTTGGTAGTGCCTGTATAATTGAACTAACATTTTTAAATGGACGTGAAAAACTGGATATTCCCTGCTCAACTCTTGTTAGTTACGACGCGTAAACTAGGTTTTCAAAATGCGTTGCAGAATAATTATAAGCTCGGCAAAATCCAAATATATTAACTCTAGTAGAATCAGGCGTCAGCCAACTTAGCCTCGGCAGTAACTGACCAAGGATCTACGCCTTCCACATCCCGAACCCTCTCGTAAGTCGTGCTGATTATAACATCGTCAGGTTGCATAATATCAAAAGGCTGGGCAAATGGGTGTTCAAGTTGCCATGGTGTCTCCACATATAGCTCCAACATATTATTTTCTGGGTCTCGGAAATATAGAGACCACGCATTCCCATGATCCAATTGATCAAGCTGACTTGAATCTGTCTGTGTTTCCTCAATAATCCGCCGCGCCACTTCTCTCAACTCTTTCAACCCACCCAAACGGAACGAGACTTGATGAACAACGTTGTAGTCATCACCATCAAATAAACCTGCAGATAACTGAAGTTGCTGATGGATCTGTGGATCATTGCTTAAAAAAATAATTTCTGAGTCACCGCGCGAAGCTCCCGCCTCCCGTTTTCGACCGTCCGATACGCTTAATCCGAGTATTCTTCCATAAAAATCAATCATGCTATCAACATCACGTGCGAATAATGCCATGTGCGATAAGACAGGGTGTATTTCAACTGACACTGGATATTCCCCTTAAAAAGTTGTGATTCTTTAACATTTAATTAATATTGCATAATTTAAATATTTTGCAAGATATTTTTTTTATGCAATATTAATTATTTTTAAGCTATAATAGGCTGAAATTAATAAAACGAAAAAAAACCAGGGAGAAATCAGCCGTTTGTTAGACACCGATAACACAAAATCCGTCCCTTTGTCGGAACAGGCATTGCTGCGATTGAGGAGCGATATTCTCAAGGGCGCGCTCGCGCCTGGTTTACAGCTTAAATTAGACGTCCTTAAAATCCATTACGGGTTTTCTAGCTCTCCCTTGCGCGAAGCCTTTAATCGCCTCGTAGCCGAAGGTTTAGTAATCAACGAAGATCGCCGAGGTTTTTTTGTTGCCCTAATTTCAATTGATGATATACAGGAAATTACTCGATTACGATGTTTGCTCGAACCTGAAGCTCTCCAAAATTCGATGTTAAACGGTGATGATACGTGGGAGGCACAGATAATTGCTTCATATTATCGGCTAGAGCGGTTGGAAGGTCGATTGACAGGAGAGGGTCCATATATTTCTAACTCAGAATGGGCCTCATTACATCAAGAGTTCCATACTTCCCTCCTAGCAGCCTGCAAATATAATAAACTCTTGCAAATGAGAACTACTTTGTTCTATCAGGCAGAACGTTATTGGCACACCTGGGCAAATGCTAATCCAAATCCAACAAACCGCGGATCAAACCATGAAAGATTACGCGATGCCGTTCTAGACCGAGATGAAGAACGAGCCTCAAATCTTCTAATAAACCATATTTCTCAAACGACCGAGATTGTTGTTAAACACCTAGAAAAACAGTAGCCTATTAGAGAAAAAGGCCGTATTTATGACTCTTGAACTTTATCACAACGACATGTCCACTTGCGCTCAGAAGGTGCGTCTTACACTAGCCGAAAAAGGTCTTGAGTGGACAAGTCATCATTTGGATTTAAGACAAGGAGACACTCGAACTCCTGAATACAAAAAATTAAATCCAGGTGCGGTTGTTCCAACTCTTATAGATGACGGAATGGTTATCTGTGAATCATCCGTAATCATGGAGTACCTTGATGATGCCTACCCGGAAAAAAGTGTCCGCCCAGAAAACCCTTTTGAACGTGCCCGCGTTAGAAATTGGACAAAACAATTAGATGAAAGCCTCCACACTGCAATTGCAACCATTAGCGGAACTGTAGCCTTTCGACACCAAATGATGGCCGGGCGCACAGAAGAAGAAATTATAGCTTTCATTAACTTAATTCCCCAATTAGAGAAACGTGAAAGACAACTGGATACAACTTTTAAAGGGATAGAATCGTGCTATTTTAAGCCCGCTATCAAACGTTGGGATAAGCTTTTTTCTGATATGGAAATAGCTCTATCAGAGGTTCATTGGCTCACGGGTGAAACATACTCGTTAGCAGATATAGCATATACTCCATACTTAACGCGAATGGACCATCTTCAGTTCATGGGGTTATTTAAAAATCGACCAAAAATCCTCGACTGGTATGAGCGCGTAAAATCTCGATCAAATTATAGTGCCATTAGCGACTGGATTAATGAAAAATATATCCCTCTAATGGAAGAAAAAGGCAACGAAGCGTGGCATCGCGTAGAGGAAATTCTTAATAACGAATAAGCAATTTACATTTTAGCTGGTGAGTAGTTCCTACAACCTCATAATTCATCTTCGTTAACCAAACCACGATCGGAAGGAAATTTTGGAAAGAGTTGAGCTTCCTTAAGCCAGGGGGATAGTTCAGTCATCTTTTTTCGCTTAGCTTTACCAAACCCCTCGTGCTTAGATTTATTTGGCCATACGTGGTCAGAAAATTCCGTCATGCGTGTCACAATTTCATCCTTGGTAGCATTTATCACCATAAAATCTGTCGCCATGGCAAGCGGCCCTTTGTAGTGTTCACGTACTTTGTCCTGCATTTCCGGTGCGGTATCAAAATCATTGAAAAAATGAAAAATAACCGCAAGCCGAGGATTGACTTCTTTCAAAACCACCGCCGCCTCCTGGGGCGCTGAGTGAATATAAGTGCCAATGGCTCGGGCAGTTCTCTCGTCATAACCCGAACGGTCCATTAATTGCTCAATCGTGTTAAAGGTCTCATGAACAACAACATCAGCCCCCTTAGCATTATCAACAAAGAATTGACTGGGGGTGGTGTCTCCTGAGTAGACAAAGGTTAGCCCGTTCCACTCCAGCTTCAAACTTACAGGCCCATCAAAGAGGTGAACAGCAGGGAAACTGGTTATTTTGACACCATTGTCCTCAAAAATCACATGGGTCTTCGAATAGTCAAATTCATGGATATTTATTTCTGCGCCCACTGCAGGCAAAGCACCCACACGCGTATCAGTATCCCAGGCATATGACTCCATTTGTTTTTCGGCAAAATGTTTAAAACCGTATTTCGGTTCGAGGCCTGAAGGGCCATACATCTCCAATGGCTCCAAACGTCCGCCGGCCCACGATCCAACCCAAACTTGGCCAAAATCACCAACATGGTCGGTGTGAAGATGTGTTGTAAACCACGCTTTCACATCACTATATGGCATCTCCAGCGCCGTGAAATTCATCTGCGATCCAAAGCCATAATCAAAAACGAACTTGTCTCCATTTCCCAGTTCTATCAACCAAGACGCATTAGCCTGCGAACGGCGCAGAAAGGGTCTTCCCGTTCCGAGCGCTACAATCCGCATTTCATCCGATCCAAGCTCTTCGGTATTTGGGTAATATTGTTCTGCGTAATTACCCCTTGTCGCTTTTGTCATTCCGGGTTTTGCCACTTTCATCTCCTTGCATTCAATTAAAAAGGTTTACTTGGATTTTTTAATACGGCTCAGTTCAAAAATTCTATTTATTGAAAATAATATCACCTACGTAATACAATTTGCACATAAATTTCATATAAATTCCGTTAATTAGAGTTTTCTAGGGCCACACATTCAATTTCTATATCAAATGGCATCATCCAGGAGCCTACCGTCACAAAAGTTCTAGCAGGCGCATCCGTATTAAAATATTCACGGTAAACGTCATTAACTTGCGAAAAATAACCTGAATTTGAGCAGAAGATGGTTACCTTGAGTATATTGTCAAGACTACTGCCAGCTGTTTCCAGTATGAATTTTATATTTTCGATTGAACGCCTTGTTTGGTCTTTGATATCTAAAAGTTCAAATTCACCAGTTTCACGGTTTATTGGTGGAATTCCGGAAACATATACAAATCCACCGGCTTTTGTTGCCATCGAAATTGGCACAACTGGCTTACCATCCGGTAAAGTAGGCATTTCAAAACCTGGTACTTCTACTATTTCTTTTCTCATTTGATAATTCCCGATTGTTTTTATGAATATTCCATGCTCATACTAATAGAAAATAATCATACTATTAAGAAACGGTTTGTACCAATAAAGAGGATCCAAATGCTCAAATTCTCAGCAAATATAACAATGATGTGGACTGAAATAGAAAATCCAATAGACCGCATCAAAGCGGCTAAGGACGCGGGGTTTGATGCTGTTGAACTAATTTTCATATATGATCTATCGCTTGATGATCTGATAGCAGAAACAGAACGTACAGGTATAGCCTGGTCCGTTGTTAATATTGCCGTTGGAGAAGGCGTCAAGATGGGCCCCTTAGTTGCAGCTGCACCCGGCAAAGAATCGGCATTTAGAGAAAATTTAGATGCATCTATTGATTATTGTAAAAAACTCCAACCAACTGCGCTAGTTGTTCCAGCATATACACCGCCCGATGGAGTTTCCAAAAAAGAAGCCATGCCCGTTTTTAAAGAAAACATGAGAATAGCTGCCAACGAATTAGGGGCAATTGATGTCCCTGTTATAATCGAGGCCCTTAACCCAGAATTCAGACCTGGATCTCTTCTGACTACATCTAAAGAAGTAATGGAAGTAGTCTACGAGCTTGAACACCCCAATCTAGGTATGGAATATGACGCCTATCACATGTATGGCACAGAAGGTAATATGGAAAAAACGGTAGAAAAATACCTGCCTTATATTGGTAACATCCAAATAGCGGATATTCCAGGACGTGGTGAACCAGGCTCCGGTGAAGTCAATTACGACCTATTTCTCTCAACCCTTGAACGAATAGGTTACGATAAATGGGTTGCTTTGGAATATACTCCAACCGGTGACACTGTTGAAACCTTACAATGGATAAATAAATGGCGATAAGTCCAAATTCCCGCCAAAACTAATTTCAGCCGGTTGTTATGCCACTTCAAAAATTTTCTGGGGCATCTCGTGGATACTATCCCCCGGACCATTTGAGCCAATAATATAGTTATCGCAAATCCAAGAATAAACTGACCCGCGAACATAACCTGGGTGGCAGACCAAGTTCATATTTTTCTCGATATTCATTGTTTCATCCTTTCGGACCAAGGGACGCTCCACCATTTCATATCCCTGCCCATGGCAATAAAGACGACTTTCCGGATCACGGTCGTTTTCAACCATAAACGCATTATATTTTTCCCATATTATTGAGCAGGGTGTCCCCGGCTGCATCAAATCAAGAGTGAAACGCTGAGCTTCTAGCGTAAACGAAAGTTCGTCATGCTGCTCTTTTGTTGCTTCCCCCAAAATAATGGTGCGGCCAATTTCTGTGAAATATCCCCCTGCACCATTATTCTCAATAAGCATATTAAAGCTATCCCCTCCTTGAATGACTCTTTCTTGGTGGTGGCGCGGGCCAATCGCAGCCGGGGCACCTATTTCCCACGATTGGCAAAGGTATACGCCTTGCTCGCTTCCAAGATTATGGCCAGCGTGCAAAGCAACTGCAGCAACGTCCGAATCCTTCATACCCGGCTTGATTTCTTTTATAACCGCCTCCATTGAAGCAACCTGTTGCGCCGCTGTACCTTTAATTAGCTCAATTTCTTCGTCACTTTTAATAACTTTAATTTGGTCCATCAAATCGGAAGCCTCAACATATCTAGCCTTCGGGAATTGATTTTTTACATAATCAACCATCGCAAAAGACATTTGGTAAGTCCCAACAAGGCCTATTGTTCCATCCTTGTAAGGCTCTAGCGCCCGACAGGCCAGCTCAGGATCATAATCACGGGTGAACGGGGCGCTTGCATAAGAGGGTGTCGTCATTAGTGTCTTGACACCTCGATGCATTCCATCTGAACCATCAACATCCAAATCTTTGACCATATCAAAAGGTCCTTGATTGACCTGTGTCATTCCATCATTTCGCGGAAATACTATTGTCACAGGATAACCATTGGTCGCCGGTACATCAGTAACATATTTGATATATCCACCCATATGATCGTTGTTGTTCTGCATGAGCAAAACATCTATTCCCTGTTCTTCCATTGCAGCCCGAATTGCAGCCCATCGACGCTCCAGTTCTGTTGTCGAAATTGGCTGATTTAGACGTTCTGACATTTTCTCCATGGTTTATCCTCTCAAGTCTAGCTTTCACTTTTTTACAATATTAATCATTTGATCTAAATTACCGTCAATATATGCGCGAAGATTAGGCTCAATAACGGTTAATATACGTTCAGCGTACATGTCACTTCGCCCTCCAACAAAGGGCGTCATAAACACATTATCCATATCCCAAAGAGGGCTCTCATTTGGTAGCGGGGAGATTTCAAAAACATCCAAACCTGCTCCAGCAATTTCACCACTATCTAATGCTTCTATGAGAGCACTTTCATCGACAACTCCTCCCCTTGCTACATTTATCAAACATGCAGAAGGTTTCATGGCTTTAAAGATGTCTGCGTTTATTATTTTATCCGTATCCCGACTATAGGGCACTAAAGCAATTAGAAAATCAGCATCTGCAACCGCTTCATCAATATTTTCCCGCAAAAAAACTTTATCAATACCGTCAACACGACGATCGGTTCTAGAAATACCATAGACAGTCATACCGAGTACTTTAAAGGTTCGAGCCATATGCTCTGCAATAGCACCTAATCCAAGTATGGCAACAGTTCGGGTATCCAGAACCTTAGGCAAGAACCGTTCAAACACGTGGGTTTCTTGGTTCTTTGCCATCCTTCGGGTCTGACGGTAAAGCGACAACATATGAAGTAAGGTAATTTCGGTCATTTGCGGGCCGTGAATGCCGCGTCCATTGGTTAGAATTACATCGGGACGTTCCGCCATACTCTCGTCGAGATGATCAGTCCCCGTGATGTTGCATTGGATCCATTTAAGATTCTTTGCATTCTTTGCTATATCTGCAGTTAACCAGCGGCACATAGAAATAATGACTTCGGTTTCTTTTAAAAACTTAGCAGCAGCTTCCCCATCCGATGCATAGGAAAAACCCACCTCCGGAAAAATAGGCTCTAAATGATTCTTATATTTTTCAAATTCGTTATCAACAATAAGCACCTTTTTCATTCGCTTGATTCCATTTGCGATTAACTAAATAAAGCCAGGCACATTTGCCCATACTTACCCCTGTCTTTTTACCCTAAACTCATTACCACCAGAAAAAATTATCAATACATGGTATCATCACAAAATAAAGAAAATATTTTAAATCTATACAAAATTTCAATCACAGCAACGGTGTTGGGACTAAACTTAAAAACTTCTTTAGAAAAGATAAATAGTTGGTAAAACTACTTTATTAAATGATTCTCGAAGGACTATTTATACATGCAACATAGTCGATTGAATTTCTTATTTCTCAACATAGGGCATCTGTTTGACCACTACTTCGTGCTGATCTTCGCAACGGTGGCCGCTCTTGCACTGGCAAACGATTGGCAGATGTCATATGCCGAATTAATACCCTTTGCCACCCCGGGGTTTATAGCTTTCGGCATGTGCGCAATACCAGCTGGATGGCTTGCAGATAAATGGGATCGCCGACACATGATGGTTGTATTTTTTATTGGTATAGGGATCAGTTCAATTGCCACAGCCCAGTCCGAAACCCCTTTCCAGATAGCCCTTGGCCTCTTTGTTATAGGCGTTTTTGCCGCCATCTATCATCCGGTTGGACTAGCGTTGGTTGTCGAAGGCCGCTCAAAAACCGGAGTAATCCTTGCCATAAATGGCATCTGGGGCAACCTTGGGGTGGGTATTGCTGCTGCTGTCACTGGAATTCTAATAGACTCTATAGGATGGAGGGCTGCCTTTATTGTGCCGGGAGCACTGTCGGTTATAACGGGAATCGTTTATTACTCGCTTGATAGAAGGGGTCGATTAACCCGCATTCTTGAAACAACCAAACTTAGATCTTCCGACAATACTAGCATCAGCACTAAACAGTACAGAGATAATCTAGGACACATATTTGCAGTTATATTCTTTTCAACCGCGATTGGAGGGTTGACCTACCAAAGCACAACGTTTGCATTACCCAAGATCTTCGATGAGCGTCTAACAGACCTTGCAACCTCGGCCACCTCTATAGGATTATTTGCATTGCTAGTTTTTGCACTCGCTGCCATATCTCAACTTATCGTTGGATATTTTACAGATCGATACCCCATACGTTACGTTTTTAGTTGCGTAGCATTAACCCAAGTCATTTTTCTCTTCTGCATGCAAAATCTTACGAACTTAAGTGCTCTAATAATTGCTATCTTCGTAATGATGGCGGTCTTTGGTCAGATACCCATTAATGACGTATTGGTTAGCAGAATAGCAACTGACCAATGGCGCAGTCGTATCTACGCGGCCAGATATTTGGTTACATTCTCCGCGATGGCTATTACACTACCTCTCGTCGCATGGCTTCATAATCGCTGGGGTTTCGACGCTCTATTTCTATTTTTATCGCTGGCGGCCGCAGCCATGTTTGTTGTCGTGCTAACCCTTCCCAACAAAGAAAGCGCTTAGGAGTAACCCTCAAGATCTGTCTAATATTCAGATAAAATCAGCAACGTAAGAAACTTAAGTGATTACAAAATTAATGGCCTAAATTGACCAATTAATAATAATTTCTTGGAATTTTTCATGTGTAACCGCCCTACTGATTATATAAAATCCTAGAACAAAGAGTCCTACAAAAAATACCCGGCGAAATTGAGTTTCGGATATTCTTTTTCTGATCAGCCTACCTAAGCCCATGCCGAGAAACGCGGGAATTAATGCTCCCGTTGAAATTATCACAGTTTCAAGAGGTAAGAGATTATGCCCTCCTAGAGATACCGCCAAAGCGATTGTAGCCGCGGTAAAGATAACGCCCATTGCCTGTATTAGAACATCTCTCTGCATACCAAGGGCTTGCAAATAGACTACACCCGGCATTATAAACGACCCTGTTAAACCTGTAAGAAATCCACTGAAAGTTCCTATAATAGGCGATAACCATTTTTCATTATCGCCGGGCGGCCTGATTTGGGGGGTAAAAAGTGAAACTCCCGAGTAGGCGCAAATCAAAATTCCTAGCAATCCCGACAATAAAGCAGCTTCCGACCTAGCCATAATACCTGCTGCAAACCAAGTTCCTATAGCGGCAGTCACTATTAAAGAAGCAAATCTTTTAACTATGTAGCTGAAATGGCCGCCTACTGCGCCCTGCAATATGTTCGTACAAAGGGTTGGAATAAGCATTATTGTCATCGCATCCTTTAACCCGAGCGTGGCAGTAAGCAACGCTAATGAGACAGAAGGTAGGCCCAAGCCTATCAATCCCTTTACTGACCCCGCCATTAAAAATGTAACTGTAATGATTAAAATATTTTCAAGCGACCACATCTAAATTGACCAAAAAATAATATTACAATGCTGATTTGATATTGCTTCTATTAGTCCTTATGGGAAACCGATTATTGTTGCGATCGTTCAACCGCCCAGAAAAAGCTTGCCGACATTCGGGTCTTCAAGGAGGGTGTTTCCTTTCCCGGCCTTAGCTAGCTCCCCAGAAACAAGAACATACCCAATATCTGCAAACTCTAGACCCTTTTTTGCATTTTGTTCGACCAATATGATCGTCTTTTTCTCGTTGTTTTGCAGATCATCGAGGATTTCAAAAACCATATCAATATAACGCGGCTCCAAACCAATCGAGGGTTCATCAACAA
>CAZXSC010000019.1:0-35584 GCA_964643045.1 uncultured Rhodospirillaceae bacterium | reverse complement strand
TATACTTGCCTTCCCATCCCGTTGAATCACCCAAAATCCAAACCAGTTCACCATACCTTGTCACTTTAATGATGGCGTCTTGATGGCGTAAGGAAACTAATAGACCCCCATCTTTAGGGTCTTCTATTATACAATTAGCGTGGCTCCAGTCCTTTGTCTTTGGCCAGCCCTGTATTTCCCAGTAAGGCGCCTCACTACCATGAGCAAATCGATTTGTATCAAGAACATCTGCCAATGAAAATTCGCTCGTAATATTTCCTCTTCGATCGAACTCTACCACCGTATCAGCCATAAAATAGCTCCAGTTATCTTCCGGTTCTTGAAGTTCATGTTGTTTGATAGATATCGAAACTATATTGCTATCAGTTAATTCGCAAAGTACGTGATGAATTTTCATCGTGTCCAGAGCTAGACCGGCCTGACCTTTTGGAAATCTTTCCTTGCAGTACCATTGGTTAAGCAACTCACCATCAAAGCCAATCTCCGCTGCACGACCACCTGTCCCCATAATAAGCAATGTGTTTTGGCCTGAGCACCGGCAATCCATCAAGCAAAAATCAAATTCCCGATGCCACGAAATTTTCCCTTCGCGGTTGATAGCAATTATGGTTTCAAATGGACTTTGTTTCCGAATAGCTCGTGTATTACGCCCTAAAGTTAACAGAACGACACCGTCACTTCGTTGTTTGTAATCACATAGCTTTATGTCTAAATTTGGTAGCATAAACTCTGATTCTATTTGTACAGACTATTAATTGATACTATAGTTATATATTTTCACCGGTAAATTTATTAAAATTGACTTAGCTTCTATATACACTAAGCGTTATTTTTTCAATTTTTATTGGAAGTAAGATAGTTTCGAAAGGAATTCTAATGTTTAAATATTCATTAATTTTAGTAATTATTATAGGATTCATAACACCCATTACGGGTAACTCAGAACCTATCGCACATGAAAAGTTTTATCCCGATGGGGATGGCCCTTTCCCTGTTGTCATAACTCTCCATGGTAGTGGCGGCTACGAATTAGCTAAAAAAGGTCCTGAAAATTTTAAAAGCAAAACTTGGACTGAAAAAGGTTACGCAGTCTACGCTCCAGACTTTTTCGAAAAACACGGGATCACAGTTCGAACTCGAATGGAGACTTTCGATAATTATCGTAAGGATATTGAAAAAGACCTAATGGAATTAGTCAAATTTATGAAGACTGACCCAAAAATAGATAATAAGAATATATTTGCAGTTGGATTTTCGAATGGTGGATTCTGGACTAGTTTTCTAGCAGGGAAGGCTTTAATCAATGCTGGTGCATCTCATTATGGAGTCTGGAAAGGAAACATGGGACCTCATATGCTTATCTCACCTTCTGATTATTTCTCAAAAACCAGCAACCCACTCTTAGCACTGCATGGGTCGCATGATGGAACACAACAGCTCAGATTTGCTGAGCAAGCTTGGAAAATAGTCATCGGTGAAGGCGGAAAACTCACAACCCATGTATATGATGGCGCTGACCATGCTTGGGATTGTAAAACATGTAGAAAATTTGATAATTGGGATGCAGAAGTAACACAGGATGCTCTAAAACGCACACTACAATTTTTCAAGAAACATCAAGTTAAATAAGATCCTGGTTAGTTAGTTAATAAATATACCGTGGTGAATTAAATAAACCTAGAACCCAAAGTTTTTTTTCTATTATAGTAGGTTTCCGCATAGAAAGGACTGCTGAAAATAATTAGTTCTAGTGCTAATAGAAATTACTTCTTTCTGGTTCTCCCTTAATAAAGGCAACCAGCCATTAATGAATGGCTGGTTGCCTTTATTTTTATCTACTTAGAAAAGAATGGCGACCCCTGAGAGACTCGAACTCCCAACCATCTGATTCGAAGTCAGATATTCTATCCAATTGAACTAAGGGGCCACAGTAATTTAAAGCCTTGAAATATAAAGATTTATTTAATAATTCATTATATCAAAGCCTTCCTTATCACACACAAACTATGTATCTATAATACTGCTATGATACTTCGACTATCATATAGCTAGGTAAGACGCCCTATTGTTAATTGATCTGAGCAAAGAAGACAACTCAATATAGCGCAGGTAAAAAACAGGGTACACATTTTTCTTTATTTACTACAATCTTCTTCCTACCCTCAGCCAGTGCTCCCTTCATCATCCCAGCAGTTAAACCGAATTTTATGCAAAGTTTTCTCACTTTCTTCAACGCTTCAGCACGTTCACGCCTCTTTAATTAGTTAAGATTTTAAACCAAAGAATGTGAGATGTTTTTCAGATCCTTCATCATTCCTATAGCACCCATCATAGTAACCAATGTGCACAGGAGTAAAAATTTCAAAAATGTTATTCAGATGGTTTTCATCGTTTACAAAATTGATAAAATGTTCAGATGTTAATAATCCTTCCCTACCCTCATCATTCTTTCGACAAAGTTTGACATGTCGGAGGCCGCCTTGGGCAGGCTCACTCATATCATAGTACCAGCTGGATTTATGCATCATTGTAGCAAAAATTATTCCACCGGGGTCCATTTGGTTGTAAAGAGACTCAAGTCGAATTTGTAAATCATTGTCATTATAATAGTATAAACTCTGAAGAGCTGTAACTATTTTGAATTTTACACCGTCAAAAAAGATGTCACCCTCATTTGGCTGTGGGGCGATGACTTTGAAGTGATGCTGTACTTTATTCATCCTATCTTTACATCTTGCGATATCTATTGGGCTTAAATCCACACCATAAACGTCAAAACCTTTATCATGATAAAACTTAGTGTTACCACCAGACCCACATCCAAAGTCCAAAAGGTTCTCACGGTTACTTCCATCTAAATTAAAATCACGTTTAAGAATTCTGCTATAAGTCCTAAATACATAGGTTTCAGGGTTTGGGGCATCATAAACACCTTGTTGCCAATATTTGGAATTCTGTTCAATATACGTGGTCATAAAGATCCCTATAAATTTTTGATTTTAAAACGTTTATTAGTCATTCCCACTTCAATTAAAGGTATCCATTATTGAGCTAAGGGACCATTTTGTAATACTATGCCAATTAGACTAATACGTACATAAACTAAAATGGCATGAGTAAAAAAAATGAAGGCAAAACAGATTCCCGAACAACAATTCTTTGATGATCCAGTCCTGGATCGGATCTTTGGTGTGGTAATGGCGTTGGCGACGGAAGTCTACGTTTTACATGACCGTCAACGCGCAATGGAAAAAATGCTAGCGGATCGAGGCACGATCGACCTAGACGACCTGAACGCCGAATTAACCGACGAAGAGCGCGCCTCTAATCAACTCGATCGAGATGAATTTGTAAAACACTTAATGGTTAACCTAACGGGATTACAGGTTTCGAAAGGGGTGGGCTGAATTATGCCTAAAACGGTAAATGTTGAAACTCGCTCGTTTGTCGCGGCTCAAGATTTCTTACTTTCGGTAAAGTTGTACTGGACAACCAAGTTATATCCCCAATTAGATGAAAATGCGTCGATCGAAAAATTAAAACAGACCGTCGATTACCAATTTTTTGCCTGGCTTGAACGCCACCTGCAGCGTTTTAAATATTCAGGACGTTACGGGATACACCATTTTCACGATCAATTCCGGGATGAAATTATTGAGAAGTTTAACGATGAAACGTTATTAACTCTCGATAATAGTTTAAGTCTCCCAAATTACTATACCTCAGTAGACATTCACCAGCACCCGGGTGGGTTGTGGAGCGATGACATTGCGGGCGTCGTCTACGAACGTGGCGCGCGCTCGACAACGCCCCTTGAATCAACCAATCACCAAGACTTGCATCAACGGTTAACATCAATGACGACTTCGCAAAATAAGCCAACTAGAGTCCTAGATATGGCATGCGGCTTTGGCAAAAGCACACAGCCATTTTATAATTCCTTACCCAAAGCAAATGTAATTGGAATAGACCTATCGGCTCCATGCCTTAAGTTAGCAGCTTACATAGCAAAAGAAAACCAGGCCCAAAATATTAGATTTCAGCAAGAAAATGCAGAAAAAACATCGTTCAAAAACAACCAGTTCGATTTAGTTACTTCAACAATGTTATTACATGAGTTGCCGCCAAAAAGCATCAAAGCTGTCTTCGCCGAAGCTTACAGGGTTCTAGAGCCTGGAGGCAAAATGACCCACCTCGATTTTTATTTGGTCCCCAATGCATTCAAACGATTTATTCACGAAGGACACAGCCACAGAAACAATGAACCCTTCATGGAACCCTTTGTCAAAATGAATGTTAGAAAAATTTTAGAAAACCAGGGATTTACAAACATCAAAATAGAACCTTTTGAAGAAGCTGATGGAACCTTAGACACAGATTATAAATCCTGGCGATTTCCGTGGACCATTATCTCTGCAGAGAAGAGCATCAACATTTATTAGAGACAATCTTGGTATCGGGCTTTACTAGTTAACGCTTGATTGCGTTCGGCAGGCAATATACTCGACATACTCGAAGTTGAATTCTTAATTTTTATTCTAACGGTTACTTTACATATATTGTACAACTTGCACATAATGCGCTGCTAGATCTTGGGAAACCCCATTATAGTGCGTTTGTAACCTAATGACTTATATTTTCGATAACTATAACGGCTCTTTGCGTTCGGACCTGAAAACTGCCCTCAACCTCGCGCATAAACGTCTGGGTCAGACTGGAGACTGGCTGACTTCAGAGCAACGGGTTGCAGTATTTTCAGAAACAAGGCACGCCTGGAACTGCGATCTGTGCCAAGCCCTAAAATCCGAAATCTCCCCATACGGGATCGATGGCGAACACCAAGCCTTGGGCAACTTACCTAAAGCTTGGATAAATGTCATCCATCGAGTGACGACTGATCCCGCTCGGCTAAGCGAACGATGGTTCAAAGAGGCTTTGTCTGGCGGAATGGTAGAAGACGAATTTATTGAGGTAATTAGCGTATGCGTGCAGACAATAGCTATAGATGTCTTTGCCAGCGGAATTGGGTTGCCAATCCCGCCTTTGCCTTCAATTGAAACTGGCAAGCCCCAAAGAAAACGGCACCCCGAAGCTAAAGCAGGACCAGGTTGGGCTTCAACTATTTCTCCAGACGATGCTGGATCGGAATTTGCAGATTTTTATGCTAACGAAAGCCATTTTTATATACGGCGCTCCCTAACACTAGTCCCCCAAGAGTCCCGCCGACTTTGGGAATTGCTGAATGGTCTGTATTTGGAGGACCCAAGAATATTTGAATTAGAAGGCCTCCAACGTGGCATTTCACGCGCACAAATGGAATTTCTAGCTGCGCGTGCATCGGCCCTCCTTGGTTGTTATTACTGAACCACTTCGCATGCGATGCGGCTCCGGGTGAGCGGCGAACAGACAGGACGGGAATACAATTTAGAGGCGGTCATGACAGGCCACTCGGCAGATGAGGGCCTGCCCAACGGTGGTTTATTAAATGATTTCCTAGAGGCGATTCTTAACCGTAACCCAGCTCGGATAACGAAGACCCGAACAAAGCTGGTGAATACCATGGGAGAACAGGCTATGGTAGATGCCACAGCAACCATAGCCGCTTTTAATGCCTACCCTCGTATGGCAGATTCTACAGGAATTCCCCTTGAAAGTGCAAAAAAGGAGGCAACGGCAGAATTGAGAACAGCATTAGGATTAGATAGATTTGAACATGACTGATTATCCCAAAGGTGAAATGAAACAAGGTGTTAATATTCGCCTATTTGTTGAAGGTCAATTACTGCATATAATAGCGCTGGTAATCTTGATATTTATGGTTCACCTATCTTTTCAAATAACCGGTTTTGATAAAGGTTATTTTCTTGGTATTTCATCATCCCTATGGGTCTTATTTTCTGTTGCCGATGCAATCGTGCACCAGATTTATGTTTGGTTTTGTTGGCGAGCCGAACTGCATGGGCAACTGCTCAGCAAATGGTTTGGTGCAAACTCATTCAAAAAATACTCACTACTATTTGCAATATTAATTGTGCTGAGGCCGATTTCAATTTTTTCTCTGGGTTGGGCAAATCGAGGCACGCTTGATATAAACATATGGATGAGTTTTTTTGTTTCAGCAGTTCTATTAGTTTTCGCGATTTATTGTATGTACTCAATTGCTCACTATTTTTCGTTCCAACGAGCCTTTGGCATCGACCACTTTGAAAAAACATTTCAATCCGAACCCTTAGTCCGACAGGGTATTTTTCGTTGGACACCAAATGCCATGTATGTATTCGGATTTTTTGCACTTTGGATACCAGCGTTTTTATTCCAATCCATCGCCGCACTGGTTGTCGCTGGTTTTAGCCATATTTATATCTGGGTCCATTTTTTTACGACCGAGAAACCCGATATGCAACGAATATATGGGAAATAAACACATCAGGTTTAATATGAAATCATGAATCAAAAAAAGAACCATGAAATTAGTAAAATTAGAAATTCTCCACGTTCTTCTTTGGAACCTGGTAAGACTATTCTGACACCTCTAACCATACGCGTGCTATTATTAACCTTGATAATTAATGCAGAGAACCCTTGATGATTAAATTCGAACCGTTAAGCGATGATTTTGGAGTTGATATAATCGACTTCGATATAAAAAATCCTACTCCAGCCGATATTGGAGCAATTAAGGATGCAGTCCATGAAAATTTTGCTGCACGAATTCGAGGGCAAGAGTTTAGTGATGAAGATCAGTTGCGTTTCACCCAATATTTCGGAGACCTGTCTATCCCCACGTTGAAACAAACCTTTGGTATGGATCAAGAAGGCACTCCAGACTTTATGTCAACCGTCTCGAATATCGAAATTGATGGTAACAAAATAGGTCAATTCGGTAGTGAAGAACTCGATTGGCACACGGACTTAAATTATAAAGAAAGGCCACATGCATGGAGCCTTCTTCACGCTATCGAATTGCCAAAAAAAGGCGGTGACACCCATTTTGTCAATACCCGCTTAGCTTATGAAGCTCTACCGAACGAGCTTAAGATGCAAATAAATGATGTGGTGGCACGCCACGATATTTGGAATTTATCCATTCAAAGAGGCAGTAATGAACATGGTCAACTAGCACCTGGAATTACGCCTCCCGACAATTACAAAGAAAAGGATTGGTGGAAAACCCATAGTGGGATTGAACATCCATTAGTCAGAACTCATCCAGCAACACATAAGAAAGCCCTTTATTTTGGACGCAGGTTAAATCTTTACATCCCAGACATACCGTATCAAGAGAGTGAAGATCTAATAAACTTTCTTTTTGATCATACATTAAATAACCTGAGTTTTAGATGGGTTCAGAAATGGCAACTTGGGGATCTGATTATCTGGGATAATCGCTCCGGCATGCACAAACGCACGCCGTTTAACAATAAAGACCGCCGTCTTATGCGCCGAACAAATACCCAAGGAGAACGGCCCTACTAATTTATCGAGCCTATTTAGGCATCACAAATAGCTCATGTTCTCCTTCAAGGCCTTTTAAAACATGTTGGCCAACTGATTGCAATTTACCGGGATACGTATCGGCGAATGAGGACGAAATCAGGACCTTTTCTCCCAATTCTTTTGTCATACTTTCTATCCTGGCTGTCTTATTGGCCGCAGATCCTATTACTGTGAAATCCAATCGTTCAGGAATACCAATATTTCCATATGTGACATCACCCAGATGCAACCCAATACCGTAACTTAAATCAGGTAATTCCTTATTCTCCTGGTTTACGGCATCAATTTGCTCGGAAATTACTTCTGTTGCTTTAATCGCTTTTCGACAAGCTTCAAGTGCTCCAGTAGCATTTTCCCAAGATTTAGCCGTCTCACCTGCAATAGGAAAAATTGCTAGTATAGCATCTCCAATAAACCGTAATACTTCTCCTCCATTTTCGATGATCCCGCCAGCCATGCAATGAAAAAATTTGTTAAGATGGAGTAAGTAGTTTTCCTGTTCCATACTCTCTGATAGCATGGTTGAATCCCTAAAGTCACAAAACCAAATGACCGCATGAATATGTTCACCATCACCATGTTTAATTTGACCCTCCAACACCCTTCGGCCAGTTCTTGGGCCAAGGTACGTGTCTAACAGTGCAACCGACGTTCTTTTCTGAGCGTGAACTTCAAACAGCCTGCCCAACATAGGAAGTACCTCAAAAATCTGGCCAAGGTTAGAGGTAGAAAACCCGCCTTCCGCAAAAGAAGTCATCGACATCACATTAATTTGCCCATCAGAGAATGTGAATGGCATAGCCGCGTAATCTGTTGCCCCCTCTTCATGAAGGTCTTTACAAACCGGATAATCCAATTTCGGATCATCACCTTCGAGCCGTCGTCTCACACCCCCGGCCCCTTTTATGATTGGTGCAAAAGGGCTATCTGAAAACTTCGGCTGTGTTAAAATGTCGTGAGGTTCCAATATAATTTTTATTTCTGGGTCATCCTCTCGCCAGACAAGAACGGTTGCAAAAACCTGGGGATGCAACGTCGGAATAATGATCGTCATTCGAGAGATGGGATATCCATTTGCATGCAAATACATGCAAAATTCTAACATAAGTTCTGCCGCCGAAGGAGCTTTCCAGGCTTGTTCTAACAACCATCCCGCAAGTGTATTAGAATGCATACTTTTTTGTTTACTGTCGAGGAATGCTACCTCTTCGTCTCCTTCATAAATAGCACTTACTTTACTTTGGTAAAAAGAGACAAGACCCCGCAATTCCTCTCCATCCGAATAAGGGTCTTCATAGCCCCAGACCGCATTTTCTTCAACTTTATCGCCGACTTTTAAATTCCAATAGCTGGCGTTTCCCTTAAATGGACAATGCGTCTGGAAATCTGTTTTTTCCAGATAGTCCTGACTAACATCACCCAACGGAAAATAATACATTGGAGGCACTCTGGTTTCATAACATATCAAGGCATTAGAAGAATCTGCTACCCAGGTGCCGTTAAACTCAACCCTTACCCGTTCCTTCGACGGTTCGTAGTGAATTTTATATTCTGTATCAGGCTCTGTTTCACTAACGCTTGGTTGGTCATTCATAATCACAATACTCCGTATTGTTGGATATTATTAATGTGCAAAATAAGCCTAACTTAAAATCAACTTTTTGCAACGGCCTGGAACTTCTCTTATTGGCGAAAAATTCAATGATAATGAGCATTGCCAATAAATTCAATATATGTTCCCTTTCGTTAAATCTTTTCGAATACAAGAAAAATCTGAGCTAATATGAAAATAGTTGAATGAAGGCAGAAATATGAATGACTGGCATATAGTCTTGAAACCCTTTTTGAAGGGTATTGATGATTTGTCAAGAAAACCACAAAAAGGACGAGATCTATACAATGGTTACGTTCGAGGTTGTGGTCTCAAATATGGGAATCTCAAAGACCTCTGTTTTGCTGATCCTTTATTCTTGGAAGCCATGGAAAGAGCCTCCGCACCTTCGCCCAATGGCAAACCCAGAACAATAGTTAACCCACTCAATCTAATTAATATTTTTACAATATTAAAATTAAATTTGTCTCCATTGCGCTCGACTGGCCACTTTGTTGAATTCGGCAGCTTACGTGGTGGCTCAGCAATATTTATGGCCATTATCGCAAAAAAACTGCTACCTGACACAATGATTATATCATTTGATACGTTTAAGGGATTCCCCGCAACAAATTCGGAAATCGATGCTTATCGCCAAGGCTCATTTGAGACTGTGGACGTTACAGAACTAAGAAAGTATGTAGCAGAACTAGGCCTTGATAATCTTTCTTTTATTGAGGGAACTTTCGAAGATACGCTTCCGGAGGCGTTAAAAAAAATAGGCAAGGTATGCCTCGCCCATGTCGATTGTGATGTTCACGACGCAGTCGTCTATTGTTATGAAAATGTAAAACCATACTTGACAGATGGCGCGTATTTAATATTTGACGACCCTCTGGTGCCAACGTGTATCAGTGCCTTTGAAGCAGTTGAAGAATACTTAATTCGCAGGGACGGTCTTCATGCGGAACAAGTATTCCCTCATCTGGTCTTTCGATCACCGAAAATTAATAAACAGGAGGATGAATAATGAGCATAGTGCGAAGAAATATTCATGGAATTACAAACTATGAAAAAGGTAGGGCATTTGAAGGTTATACGCTCTTCGCTCCGATGATGGGTAGAAATGTTTGGTTAATAAACATGATGGGACAAGTAGTTCATCAATGGAAAATGGAAAATATTCCAGGTAATTATGGGAAACTCCTGACCAATGGTAATTTATTATATGCGGGAAAACTTATACCGTCGCCTTTACCAGAGTTTGGCGGTAATGGTGGTCAACTCATTGAAGTCAATTGGGAAAACAATATCGTTTGGGAATATCGAGATCCCTACCACAGTCATTGTTTTGCTGAAATGGATAACGGTAATTTAATGATTGCGCAATGGCGCGAAGTGCCTGAAAAAATAGCCAAAACAGTACAAGGAGGGCAGCCGGGAACGGAGCTCAAAGGTACTATGTGGGGGGAGGCAATTCAAGAAATTGACCGAAAAACTCGAGAGGTCGTGTGGGAGTGGTGCTCATTTGATCACCTAGACGTCGATATTGACATATTAGGGCCGTTACACCCTCGCGATCGCTGGACCAATCTTAACGCGATTTCAATGATGCCGGATGGTAATCTGCTGGTAAGCTTCAGGTGTATAAATACTATTGCAATCATTGAACGTTCAACAGGTAAAATTATTTGGCGGTGGGGCCCCGGTGAAATTGCTGGTCAACACAATCCGACATTACTTGAGAATGGGAATATTTTGCTTTTTGATAACGGCGCACATCGCGTTTATACCACAATTGATTATTCCCGAGTCATCGAGATTAACCCAAAAACAAGCCAAATAGAGTGGGAATACAAAGAAGACCCGGCTTTTGATTTCAATAGTTTTATTTGCTCAGGCGCGCAAAGACAACCAAACGGAACGACTTTAATATGCGAGGCTCTCAAAGGCCGGCTATTCGAAGTTACACGAGAAGGTGATATTGTTTGGGAGTTTCATTCTCCTTTTTATTATAACCATGCGTTATTTGGAAATAATAACATGGTTTTTCGTGCTTATCGATATGGTATCGACCATCCGGGAGTTAAAGATGCAAACCTTGATCCCAGTGACTATCCAGAAGTAAATGCGCTAATTCCACGTCATTTCGTTAAAGGTAGTACCAGTGATGTAGCTCATGCGACGGGAAGTAGTTTTGAAATTGGTGGATTTAGGAATGAAGATAAGTAAACAACAAACAAATTAGGGAAATAGCTAAAGATCTATTCGTAACAAATCATACGCCATCTGCAGTGGGCCAGAATAGGTACGCCTGATATCTTTAACTACATCATCCATGACATGAGGACCCATTTCGTCAACTGGCATGTGGTGTTCTGCGGCTTCTCGAATAACTTGGTTGGTAGACTCGAAGTGACCAAAATGTGTTGCTACAAGGCTTTTTACACCAGCCCTAACGGCGATTTCCCCCAGTGCTGTGGGCGGTGTATGGGCATGGGTGCCTGTCCCCGACTTACTCCGAAACTCTATAAAGGATTCAGGGAAAGTACATTCATGGAACAATATATCGGCATCTCTTGCCAATTTAACCATATTGTCACAAGGAGATGTATCTCCTGAAAATGCAATAACTTTTCCCTCAGCCTCCAAACGTATGCCAAAACACTCGGAAATTTCACGAGGAATATGATCAACAAAATCACAGTAGATACGCACATTCTCATCTTCGAAAGCTAGCCCAGGGCTCACTTCTCGAACTTCAGGCCGGATCGCTTCTAAATTAGCTTGCCGCCGAGGATAATCACTACGAGCCCGAAAGTCAGAATCATAAGCTCCCCCTTCGAATAAGTGGTCGCAGAAGTGCTTGGTGCCTTTAGGACCTAATACAATTGGTGCTGTTTTTCGATCATACATCCATCCCGAAATTGCAAATAAGGGAAAGTCACAAATATGATCGTGGTGAAGATGGGTCAAAAATATGACCCCTACATCTCGGGGATTACTATTAGCTCTAACCATATTGTGCGTAGTACCTGCCCCACAATCGAACATGTATTTAGCACCGTTGTTTAATGAAACAAGTATACCCGATTGTGCCCTATCTGGATCAACCATTGCAGCTCCAGTGCCAAGCATATCTATTTTCATTATTCGGCCCTTAAACCCAAATCCTCGGTCCAATTAAATTGAAAATCTTGCATGAACCATTCAACATCACAAGCCGGCGAATTTCTCACATTTTTTCGGATATTTCAACTATTGTAGTTACTAGAGCATCATTATTTTTGCTTTTTCTATATTAGACGTTGGCTCTAATACCGAAATTTTTAATCGCCAGTGAAATTGAGGCAGCTTTAATTATTTTTGAACCTGTTCCAATTACTGATGCTATCTTCAACGGTTTCATTATCAAGACCAATTGCTATTCTTCTAGTTTTAACCTTACCAGTCCATATTTTTTTCATAGCCAAGTTCGACAATTTTGTCTCCCGTGAGTTCTTTGAAAACGTCAATAGCTTCTTTGGTAAAGATGTTTTTCCAATCCCCGGAAATCCCTTTTCGCAGAGAAGTTTCCACGCCCGAAATAGTAGCTACCCAATCATGGTTTTCGCCTTCTTGTCGCGCTCCGTCTGTAATGTTTCCAAACGAATTGCTTTTGAGGATATCATTTATTTCTGAATCACTAATTTCAAAAAATGGGGAGGGAGTGAGATGCAACCATCTCAAAAGGTCGCGTAGGGTTTCAAGAGCATTATACTTTAAATCTTCAAATCGAATACTCCGCATGTGTGAATATTTATCTGCATCAATAAAATCTTGGATAAGCTTGCTTATATGGGGCCAAACCAAAAAATCATAGGATCTCGTTTTATAGGTATAGCCATTCAGAAATTGTAGCAACAGATCCGTAACCTCACGTTCATCTAATCGGTTATGGATAGGACCATGAGTTCGCATGTAAATCGATGTGATAACGTCTCTCGGGTCACGCACCAAATGAAGGATTGCCATATCTGTTAGTTTGGCAAATGTTGCTGTCGTAACGGGTAAATGTATATGATTCCAGCTATAAAGTTCTATATTTCGAAAATGCCAAAATGCTGCTTCATCTATGAACTCTTGAGGCGGTGGAGCCCAGTGATTTTCCACTGTTGGCCCTTTGCCTGGTTGCCACATTGTTGTACTGAATGAATCTATTCCTGCAAAGAAACCACCAGGTATCTCCCGTCTCTTAGATTTTTGCATGATTGCTCTCATTATCGGCCCAAGTAAATCTGCACCCGCATTCGGGTATAGCGTAACGCCAATCGGGCGGGGATTTTCAATTATGACTTCAGGTGAATAAATTCCGTCCGATATTGGCAAAACAATATTGGCCCTTACGCCGAAACGGCTGCCCATCTCTCTGAGAATAGGTCGATATAGTTCGGCTTCACAAAAAATAAAAACAAAATCAAAAAAATCAGCGGTAGAAAATTCGCCCAAACGACTAAGTTTCATGTGAAATGGTTCTTTTCCAGGCAGAATAGAAATTTCATCGTATTCTTTTAATTGATCATCAAAATGGCCACGAACGTTTCTCGAATAAAGGCCTTGACGCAAACTGTTGACAATTTGTAATGCCGACCCACCGGCTCCGACAACCGCAAACGTAAAGTCTTGTTTTTTTGCGTTCTTCTTCAGAAAATCTTCAACATCCTTTACGGGATTATCAGAAAGCGTTCCCATGCCGTATATCAGATACCCCTGCAGCCAGGGAAATGGGTTATAGGGCTTAAATGAGACACTTCTGGTCAAGTTCACTTTCCTCCCTATTAATTATCCCTATCTTACCGGGATTAGTGGTTGAGGCTAGCTTATTGCAGGATAGTATGATTGAAGCTTATAAGTCGTTGCGGTATATTGTAAATAAAAATTTGTTAAAATTACCTCACATACCATTAGTCATTCGAGCCACTCGCCCGAAATGACAACACGAAACGGCCTTTATTTTCACAATAATTTTGGGGACATGGGTCATTAGCATCGATGGAACGGGTTTCTTAGACACAAATTGATATTTTTTAGAGGAGCCACTTAAGGTAATTATAACATGAGAGTTAAAAAAATTTCCGCAAAAAGGAACAACTCAGATTCTTTTAAACCTCCTGATGCAGAAGTGAAAATGGGTAATTTTTCTGATCTCGCACGGAATTATTCAAGATTCAGGCCCTCCTATAGCGAAAGTGTCATTTCCGCATTGATCGGACTGCATGATAAAGAGGTTTCAAAGATCGTA
The DNA here is from genome assembly GCA_964643045.1 of uncultured Rhodospirillaceae bacterium. Lineage (GTDB taxonomy): Bacteria > Pseudomonadota > Alphaproteobacteria > Rhodospirillales > UBA2165 > TMED23. The sequence goes on along the minus strand of CAZXSC010000019.1, from coordinate 21,215 downwards.
GCCGCTGATGTTGGAGCCGGGACCGGAATTTGGTCTCGGCAAATTGCCTCGGCAGGAATGAGGTCTGTTGTGGGAGTCGAGCCTAATGATAAAATGAGATTATTTGGTGAGAAGGATTCTGCACACATGCCCAACATAGCCTGGGTAAAGGGCAGTGGCACTGAAACCTCATTGGACAGCAACTCCGTCGATTTTGTATCCACAGCATCAGCATTTCACTGGATCAATTTCGAGGAGGGCATCCGGGAATTTCATCGCATTTTAAAACCTGGGGGACGCTTCGTAGCGTTATGGAACCCCAGAATCATTGAAACCACTCCACTTTTACTAGAAATCGAAAATAAAGCTAATGAAATGGCGGGGAATGTTGATCGTGTCTCTTCCGGCCATTCGGGGCGGGCCGCTCAAATGACTGATCTTATGTGGGGTACTCCTTTATTTGAAGATGTGGTATATTTGGAAGGTCGTCACGTTGTCTGTCAATCTATTGATAATTATATCGGGGTCTGGAAATCGGTAAACGAACTTCAGGCCCGAATGGGAGTGCAGAAATTTTCGGAATTTATTTTTTGGATACAAACACGTTTGACCGATATTGATGAAATTCAAACAACCTATCTAACACGTGCTTGGTCTTCATTAGTGGTTAAATAAGCAAATGTCGCAAGATCCTAACTTCCCTGAGTTATATGGTTTGATTTGGATAACCGGCCTGCCTGAAGCCGGAAAGACTACAATTGCAAAACATCTTAATATGCGTCTTCGTGAAAACGGAATAAATCCGGTATGGTTAGATGGCAATATTTTACGAAAAGATCTTTTGATTGACGGAAACTTTAAAAGGCTTGATCGTCTGAAGATCGCTCAACAATATTGCAATCTAGCAAAAACATTTGTCGATCAAAAGCACTTGGTTGTGTGCTCAACCATTTCCATGTTCCACGAAATTTATGAGTGGAATCAGATGCACATTTCTCCTTATCTTGAGGTGTTTCTCGATGTACCGGAAAAAATTCGAGCCGAACGCGATGAAAAAGGCCACTTTAAAGACATCGAAGCTAAAAATACGGCCGATTTCGCCGGGTTTCACTTTCCAGTTGATCAACCAAAATCACCACATTTACATATTAAGAATTTTGGCCAAAATTCTGTTGAAGATAGTGTTTCAATGATTTGGCAAAAACTTTTTGTTACATGTGCATCCTTAAATAACAGAAATCAGGACTAAATTATTTTTCTTAGACTAAGAATTCATCTCGATCCACGATCAAGTTCAAGCATTTGCGCATTTCGTAATAAATCATGCTGAGTTTGACCTCTTCTGCAACGCCCAAGGGTTTAGCAAGATATTTATTCCATTTTGTAACTCTAGAAGAGGTTTTTATCAAATAGGTTATACCGCAGCTGGCAAGTACCTTTGTTATTTGACACAGTGACCCCCATCCAACGTAATCTGAATATCTGCTTTTGGCTAAAAGTGGACATTCCGAAGGATCAATTTAATGCCCGCTGTCGAAAATAAAGCGGACTTTAGATCCACGCGAACAAAATGGCGCAGGGAGTGGCGGGCGCGAACGCGGAAATAGGCTTTAAGTCAATTCGAAATCGTCCAGACGGTTGCTAACAAGTAAAAGGACTTAGCCATTTTTAGCTACGTCCTTGAAATAATGGGGCGAATGAGGGGACTTGAACCCCCAACCCCCGGCACCACAAGCCGGTGCTCTAACCAGTTGAGCTACATCCGCCACATAAGATGATGTGTGTAACCGCAACCCTCACAAGGGTCAAGTACCGGACATAAATTATCGGCTGATTCAGTCCCTAATACCAATATTCTTTAACCCAAGAAGCTGGATATTCATCTGGGTTGGGCTTTCCGCCAAAGCTAACGACGATAGACCGTTTTGGAACACCTTTGACCGCATGTAACCGATAAATTGAGCACCAATCTTCAGGAAAAATATCAGCATCGGGAACCCTTAAAGAAATCCAATCTTCATCACCTGGTACCTTTTTTGCTTCACTTTCTGAAAAATCTGTCCAAATGTCTGTCCTTAAGCCGTTTTTAAAACGCATAACTGAAGAACTGAAACTCGGAGCATACAAATTTGATGCCATCGCAAAATCACTATCGTAAAACAATAGTGGATCAATCATTCCAGTTATAACAACATCTAGGTCAAAGTATAACATGTGAGAGCCAATTTCTTTAAATTGACGCTGAAACAGTGCCAATTTGTTCCACCAACCGTGGACATCCTGGCCTAGCGAATTTGTCTCGGGTAGTGATAAGGTTTGGATTCCGGCATCTAGGCCGCGCCCATCTTCAGTAAAACAAACGAAATTCACCCCCACTGAACTCCACCGACGAACCATAGAAGCAAGGCGATTGACATAATCAGGCCCGTATTTTGAGCCATATTTTACACAAACAACTGTCGCGGGATCTTTTGACTTATTCCTGATATTTGTACTAACAGATCCAGCTAAAAACGCCAGTGATCGTTTGAGACCAATTTCCACCATGAAATCTCCAGGGTAAAAAAAACTCAGAAATTCAAAACATTCCCGTGCTTCCCTATATCTGCGATTTAGCATTAATATGCGACCAAAATGAAGTTGGGCTTCAAGATCAATTGGCGTTAATTGAACGGCGTGACGTAAAATTTGCTCTGCCTTATAGTTATTACCACTATAGTTATAAGCCCTGGCTAAAAAACAGAGCACCCGGCTTGAAGGTTGTTCCACTTCCAAATATTTTTGAAAATGATTAGCAGCCTTCTTTGGTGCTCCATTATCTAAATAATAATATCCCAAATTTAAAATTAACGAAGCATCGTCTGATAAAAGTTCACGAGCACGCAATAGATATCGCAAACTTTTCTCATCTTCACCAAACCGCTGGTAGAGTTGGCCGACAAATTTTTGACTGGCACCACTGTCTGGTATTTTATCTTCTATTTGTTCTAAACATGAGAATGCTGCATCAAGTTTATTCTCTTCAAGCAGTGCTTTTATCTCTTTAAATGCAGCAATTAAGTCCATATTCAAACTATAAAGCAGAAATCTTTAGACGCAACATTGCCTCAAACTATAAGCATCGTCTAAACTAGCAACGCTAAATCATTTTGCTATCCAGGAATCGCTGTGACTGATATGACTATAACTTTGGCTGACTATGAACGTATGGTTCCCACGTGCACACTAGAGAAAGATGGCTATACCATCAAATTTCATACTCCAACGGAGCACGTAAAAGCACTGGTAGATACAATTTTTGTTCAAGAGCCCGAAACTATTGACTGGATATCTACATTTGCTCCAAAGACCGTGTTCCTTGATATCGGAGCTAATATTGGCCTTTATAGTATCTGGGCAACAATTAGCCGAAATGTTCAATGTTTTGCTTTCGAACCAGAAGCCCTTAATTTTAGTATTCTAATGCGTAATATCGTTAATAATCAATTAGGTAATAGGCTAGTCGCATACCCTATTGCAATTAGCGACAGACCGGGATTCGATGAATTTCACTTAACAATATTTGAACCCGGAGAGTCGTGCCATGTGTTTGGCGAAAAACTTAACTACGCCAAACAACCAATAGAGCCGGTCATATCCCAGGGTTGTTATGCAACTACAATCGATGAACTAGTTGCCAAAGCGGTAATCCCGATACCCAATTATATTAAAGTTGATGTCGATGGTATAGAACCAAAGGTCATAGAAGGAGCAAAAGAAACACTAAAATCAAAAAAATTGAGCTCTATTTTAATTGAGGTTAATGATGATTTGATCGATGATTGGGAAATGATTTACTATATTGAAAGCCAAGGATTTAAAGCCACTTCAGCCGCCTCATCAGTGCTGGCGCCAACCCCAACAGTTCACAATGTAATCTTAAAGAGAGCCTAATTGGCTATTTTAACGGGGCTAATATAAATCTGTAACGTGGGGGTTATTATAAAAAAATATAATTCCTAACCTTATCCAAGGCTTAATCTTCCATTGTTATTTAACAAAGTGTTTTCTCAAACGCTTTAGCGCATCTTCGAGTAAACCATCTTGTTTGCAAAAGCAGAACCGCACAAAATGATCTACCCCACTTTCCAAACCCTCTTGATAAAAAGCACTAAAGGGAACTGCAGCAACACCAACTTCAGTCGTCAAATACTTGCAAAATTCGATGTCATCTCCTTCGTAACCCAAAGGCTGAAAATCAACACCCAAAAAATAAGTACCCTGACTATCCAAAACATCAAATCCAGTTTCTTCAAGCCCTACGGCTAATCTGTCGCGCTTTAATTGCATGTCGGCGCTAATATTATTGAAAAAATCAGTATTCTTCTGCAAGCCATAGGCAATAGCCATTTGAAGATTAGGCGGCGTGGTGAAAGTAAGAAACTGATGGGCCTTCGCTGCTGCGGCTATAAGTTTTGATGCACCAACGGAATAACCAACCTTCCAGCCAGTCATTGAAAATGTTTTACCTGCCGAACTGATCCTAATACATCTTTCAGCCATTTCGGGTAACGTTATCAAAGGAATGTGCGAACGTCCGTCATAAGTCATATGCTCATAAACTTCATCACAAATTGCATACGCGTCATATTTTTTCACTAAATCGGCAATAAATTCTAATTCCGTTCTTGAAAAAACTTTTGCAGCCGGATTCATTGGAGAATTGAGCAAAATTAATTTTGTTTTGTCTGAAAAAACTGCCTCTAAATCCTCAAAAGGCAACTCCCAGTTAGGAGGGGCGATACGAACAAGCTTAGGAATTCCACCGGCTCGCCTCAGAATAGGCAGATAACAATCGTAAAGTGGCTCAATTAGTACGACCTCATCACCTGGTTCAACAAGTCCAAACAAGCAAGAAGCTATTGCTTCAGTTGCACCCGAAGTAACCAAAGTTTGGCTCTTCCAGTCAACTTCAATATCGTAAAATATTTTTGAATGCTCGGCAGCTACGCGGCGCAGATCAGGGACACCCATCATTGGGGGGTATTGGTTCGGTCCTTGCTTAGTAAATTCCATCGCCTTAGCCAGCACATCAGCAGGGCCATCCGTATCAGGAAAACCTTGTCCCAGATTAATAGCATTGTGTTCAACCGCCAGAGAAGACATAACGGTAAAGATCGTCGTACCATAAGTATCTAAAATTGAATTTACTGGTTTCAATTGAGACCACCCCCCATTCCAAAACTAAGATTTATCCCTCGTTAGTAAAGGACTAATTTTATAATGAGTATATCAGTATGAATTGGCTACTGAATTCGATTACTGAAAGGCATTGATATGCAATTAATAATCTAGATTTCGTAATCGTCAAATAATCGCTAAAGACATTTTATTAGGCAGATGACTATAAATTAGGCAAAAAATATCGGTAAGATTATTCCCAAAGTTAAATAAATTGAAATTATAGACGGAATTCAGGCGATTCCAAACAATCAAGAAAACTGGCACGACTCCTGCTATTAATAAGTTAAAATATAATAGATTCAAACCGCAAATTTGCCCCGGATACCCCTGTCAAAACATGCTCTAATGATTGTGATTTGTCTCCAAATTCAAAGGCTAGTTTAATGAAAAAAGTTGAAGCGATTATAAAACCTTTCAAACTTGACGAAATAAAAGAAGCGCTGCGTGAAATAGGGGTCCAAGGCATTACCGTGTTGGAAGCTAAGGGATTTGGACGTCAAAAAGGTCACACGGAACTATATCGAGGAGCAGAATATGTCGTGGATTTCCTCCCAAAAGTAAAAATCGAGCTTGTAATTGAAGACCTCCAATTAAATTCTGCCGTTGAAGCAATTCAAAAAGCTGCTCATACCGGACGCATCGGCGATGGAAAAATTTTTATAAGCCACATTGATGATGCAATACGCATCCGCACCGGCGAACGTGGTGCAGAAGCAATCTGATCCAAAGAGAGAAAAAACCACAAATTTTGAATTCAAGAAAGGAAGTATTATGTCGTTTGATTGTATAACACCAGCGGATGTCGCAAAGGTCGTAAAAGATAACGATGTTCGCCATATCGACCTGCGGTTCACCGACCCCCGAGGTAAATGGCAACACCTAACCCAGCTGCCGCAGACCATCGATGAGGATGCCTTTAAGGATGGAATATTCTTTGATGGTTCTTCGATTGCTGGTTGGAAAGCCATTAACGAATCTGATATGGCGTTAATACCCGACCCGACCACATGCGTTATGGATCCGTTTGCTGCACAACCAACCATGATAATGATTTGTGATATTCGTGACCCAATGACGGGTGAGCTTTATTCGCGCGACCCTCGTTCAACTGCTAAACGTGCCGAAGCGCATTTGCAGACGACTGGTATTGGAGATGCCTCATACTTTGGCCCAGAACCAGAGTTTTTTGTTTTTGACGATGTGCGTTCGCAAGTTTCGATGAATCACACATTCTATAAAATTGATCATGAAGAAGGTCCGTACAACTCGGGAGCAGAATTTCCTGAAGGTAATACGGGTCATCGTCCTGGCATTAAGGGCGGATATTTTCCGGTGCCGCCCGTCGACTCAGCTCACGACTTGCGCTCTGAAATGGTTACCACGCTGCAAGAAATGGGCGTCGAAATGGAAAAACACCACCATGAGGTTGCCCCATCTCAGCATGAACTTGGGATTAAATTTGCGACACTCGTTCAAAGTGCCGATAATGTTCAGGCATACAAATATGTGGTCCAAATGGTCTCCCATATATATGGAAAGACAGCAACCTTCATGCCAAAACCAATAGTAGGGGATAATGGTACGGGCATGCATACACACCAATCTATATGGAAAAATGGCAAACCCGCGTTTGCCGGTTCAGGTTATGCCGACCTTTCCGAAACAGCTCTAAATTATATTGGAGGTATAATTAAACATGCTAAAACTATTAACGCTTTTTCCAACCCATCAACAAACAGTTATAAGCGATTGATTCCGGGTTTTGAGGCCCCCGTATTGCTAGCCTATTCGGCGCGTAATCGTTCGGCATCATGTCGAATTCCGTATTCCGCCAGCCCGAACGGCAAGCGTGTTGAAGTCAGATTCCCTGATGCAATGGCAAATGCCTATCTTGCGTTTTCGGCTATGCTGATGGCAGGGCTAGATGGAATACAGAATAAAATTGACCCAGGCGATGCGATGGACAAGGATCTCTATGAGTTACCTGAAGAAGAAATTGCTGATGTACCAACAGTTTGTGGCTCATTGCGCGAAGCTCTCGACGCTTTAAGTGAAGATCGCGAATTTCTAAAGGCTGGTGATGTATTCACCGATGATCAAATTGATGGTTACATTGAATTAAAGATGGAAGAGGTTTACGCCTTGGAGCATACAACTCACCCAATAGAATTTCAAATGTACTATTCAGCATAACAGCTGATGTAAAAAGAATAAAAGTCGCCTTTCTAAAGGCAACTTTTATTCTTTGATCTAGGATTCTCCTCTCTTTTTTGATTACTAAAATAACGTAATAGGATGTTGCCTCTATAAATAAACTGTTGCATATGAATATCAGTGTCAGAATAGGTGCAATCAAAACTTGGTTAAGCTATGTTTTTGTTTAAGATAACCTGCATAGGTTTAACAAATATATTTTTATACACGGGGTACAGCGCAATGCCAGATAGTTTAGATGTCGAAAAAGAATTAATTGATGAGAAAATTGTATCGATACGTGATGAATGGCACACAAAGAACCATCCTTTATTCCAAGAATTAGCAAAGGGAAAATTGGAACTCAAAATCCTAGGTATACATCAGGCAATGCACGCAAAATTTGTCGTTCTAGCCCTTGAAGCTTTTGGACTTCTTTATAACAGAGGCGATGCTCAGGTAAAAAAAATGTGTGTGGAGAACCTGGCTGAGGAAGAGGGTCTAGTTGCCCAAGATACGGTTGGCGAAGAACCCCATGAACATATGCAGATGATACATGAATTTTGCCTAGCGGTAGGCCTGAATCAGAAAGAAATTGATGCTACAGAAATGCTTCCAAGTTGGTGGGCTCGAACTCTCTATTATAGGCATATTGCTGATGTTGAACCCGTAGGCGTCGCTCTGGCGGCGTTGTTTACACAAGAGGGCCAGCAACCACAACTGAATAACGAAATTACGATACCTGCCCTCACAACACATTATGGGTTTCGACATGACGATCCAGCCATTGAATTTTTTGTTGCTCATGAATTAGCTGACCAGGAACATTCGGAAAGGCAGTTAGCTCTGGCTGTGCAGCACATTCGTACCAGTGAAGAAGCCGCTCAGGCATTAGTTTGCGCTGAAAGAATTTGCCGGTTGCGCTGGGCTTCCGCGTCTGAGATATATAATTTATACCACTTAGGTGAAGAGACGATTATACCGCCGGGACTAGCTTAGACAGCCAACGGCTACTGATATAAAATCCAAAATACAATCTGTGATAGATGGGCGCTGACCTAAAAGAATTTGATAAATCCCAAAATATATAAGCCAGATGATCTATCCCTTATGTTCATATTTCTTGCTGAAAAACCACAAACCCTGCTATCTGATCAAGTAAGAGTCTATTTATCTGGTTCTTTAAATGCAGAAGTTAATCCCTTTAAGATTGGGTGCGTTAGATACGTAATTATCCGCCTTTCACCCACTTTCAAATCGGCGCTGGCACCCATGCCTGAAGTAAGCGAAAAGGTTTCTGGCAATGCATTAAGCTCTTCAGCCGATATAGAAACACGGCCACGATAGAAAGAGCCCTTATCGCCGCTTAATGACTCGTTATACGTATCTTCAGAAATATAAATCAATTTTCCCTTAAGGTCACCATATTGCTGGAAAGGCAGCGCGTCTAGCTTAACGGATACAGCTGCTCCTTTCTTTACATCGCTGATATTTTTTGGATCAACGTCGACTTCGAAGGCTAATTTCTGATTGGATAAAACTAAGGTAACCAACACATCACCTTCTCTAACAATTGAACCTGCAGAAATCGACGGGACATCAAGTACAACCCCATCTGCCGGGGCACGAACCTCAATGTTCTCAACTTTTTGCTTAAACTTCAGTCTTTGTTGGCTTAACTGCATGAACTGTTCTTGTTCTTTAGCGATACTCTCACCCAAGGCCGAGGACGACTTCGCTACAAACTCATTTCTATCGGCCTGCAGTGTTCCTTTATCGGACAACTTTGCAGATAAAGCAGACTTCTTACTATCAACACTATCCTTTGCTGCAAGATATGCTTTTTTTGCAGCCAATGACGCATCTTGTGCTTGTAAATAGCTCAGCATCGAACCAACTTTTCTATCAAAGAGTTCCTTTTTCGCGGCCTCAATCCGCTCTTTTAATTTAAATTGTTTAAGTGTAATTTTTACTGTTTCTTTAGCCGATGCGACATCATTTCGGGCTTTCGCCAATTCTTTGTCAAACTTCGCTAATTTGGAGGTGAATGAGGTTATTTTAGACCTATAACCTAGCAATTTCTTATTTAAAATATCATAAGCAAGGGGGGCTAAACCATGGTTCTTTGGAACAGATTTTCTCGTCTTAATAAGCTTTTGTTCCAATTTGAGGCGGCGTAAACGACCACTAACGGCCGCTAACTTTTCGACATTGCCCTTTAAGTCGGAGTCCGCTGCTGTGCTGTCTAGCAATACAATCAAGTCACCTTTCTTGACCTGCATGCCGCGCTTAACGTGAACCTTCCGTACAGTTGCGCTGGAACTTGCCTGCACCCCAACATTGGGAACCTCAGCTGTAAACTTTCCACGTGCGGAAACAGTAGTGTCAACGGCAAGAGACGTCGCAAAAACAAAGGCAACAACAAAGGCAGTCAGCACAGCGCCGACGGTTAACATTATAGGTTTAGAGGCTGGAGCATCATAAATTGCATCGGTATCATCAATATCTTCGGGAAGTGGGTCTTCATCCGTCACCATTTCCCCTAAATTAGTCTCGCCTTCTTCAAGAATAACACCCGCTTGAGATGCTGCCTTATTAGCATCTCTAAGCGAGTTTGATAACGTCTTCATAATGCGGAATGCTGCCGTTGGATTTTTCTCAATATAACCTATAAATTCATCTTGCTTTACTTCGTCGACGGTGGAATCCTCGCAAGCACGGGCACCGGCACTCCGCGCTTCTCCATCAATGAGCGCCATCTCACCAAAAATAGTATTTGGCTCCGAAAGGGTGGCTAGAATCAAATCACCGTCAGCCGCGGTTTTAACAATTTCTACGCTGCCTTCTTTAAGGATATAGGCGTAGTCAGCACTTTCCCCCTCTCGGAAGATATAAGCATCTTTTGGATAAAAATTCTTAGGTGCCATTATAGTAACATGCCTCTATACCTAATCCAAAATTCAACTACCATTAGACATCAGCCTCAATCTGTTTTTCTAATTCCCACATTTCTTTATAAAGTGGACAATTATTCATTAAATCATCGTGGCTACCTTGACCCTCAACACTTCCTTTATTCAACACAATAATCCAATCAAACATGCCAAGCCAACGAAAGTCATGAATTGTAGCTAACAGAGTTTTTCCGGCGGCAATTTCGTCGAGCTTTCCCTTCAGATATACCTGGGTTTGTTTATCAAGTGTATTGAACGTTTCATCGAGTAGAAGAAGATTGGGATCCGTTGCAAGAGAGCGGGCCAATGCAACAGTTATTTTATGGCTCTGGGATAAGTTGCTCGCGGTTTGATCAATATCCGTACTGAGGCCGTCGGCAAGGTCTTTTGACAAGTGACTTAATCCCGAAAGATCAAGTACTTCCTCAAATTCACGTTCACTAATATTCGGTCTGACCCTTCTTATATTTTGCTCTATCGTCCCGGCAAAAAAGGTCGGCTGCAGATCGACAAGTGCAACCTGGCTTCTGTAATGGCCCAAATCTACACTAGCCAAATTATTCCCATCGACCTCTACCACGCCATCATTCGCTTTCAAAAGTCCTTGCAAAAGCCGCAACAGTGTTGATTTTCCACTCGCTGATGGTCCCACAATTGCAACTTTCTGACGGGCAGGGATTGTTAAATTCACTTTTGTCAATGCATCGTGTTCACCAAACTTAACACCCACATCCCTCATATCGTACTTGCCAGTAATTACATGCTGGGCGCCCCCGCCAGCTCGTTCCGGATTTGAGTTCCATATTGAGCCTATCTGCTCCATGGCGCCGGCGATGGTACTAGTGTCGGCAAAAAATGTGATCAAGCCCTTGATTGGCGAAACTATTTTACCGCCTAACATATTGCAGGAAATAATAGCGCCTGCCGACAGAGAACCAGCAAAAACGAGATTAATACCGGTAAAAACAATTGTGATTGTCATTAAGCTAGACAATGTGCCATTTATCGCACTTGTCAAATTTCCAGCCGTCAAGATATTAAAATTACGGCGAATTGACGTCGCGGCATTCGAACGCCATTCTTTTCTCTGTATTGGCTCTTGGGACAGGGTTTTAACGCTGTCAATTCCAGCCACCGTTTCCCTCAAACTTCTGATCCGTTTTGCGTTGGCTTCCCCAACACTCTTTCCTAGTTCACGTTGACGAAGCTTGGAAACCAGGTCAATCACACCTTGAACAACGGCAAAACATATAACAACTATCGTCAAAACCGGGCTATAACCAAAAAGAACGGGAGTAAATACTAAAATACCTGTCGCATCGTATAAATTGGTCAAAATTTGCCTTGAAACGAATGCTCTTACCCCGAGAACAGCCTGCACCTTTCCTTCCATCTCACTGGGACTCGTTGTCTGAAATGTTTGAGCCGGCAAATCAAGAAGCTTGTCAAATACATCGCCCGTCAACCGTGATTCGATTGAAGTGCTGATATAATTAATTACATAATCACGGCCATAGGTTATAACACCCCCAAACAAAAGGGCCAAAACTATTCCAGCTGTCAAAACATAAAGAGTAGACACCGCCTGATAACCCAGCACTTTGTCTAATGAAATTTGAATATAAACAATCGGCGCCAAACCAAGACCATGAATAATCAGCGAAACAATAAAAGTCATGGCCATGATACCCTTAAACCTGTAAAACTCAGGCAGGAACCACTTCCAATCAAAAGTTCTATCTTTTGCCGCCTCACCCGAGCTTTGCGACACGAGAACAATTTGCCCAGACCAATCATTCTTAAATGTTAAAGCATCTATTTTTTCTGGCTTAGCGGTGGGATCTAACGGATCAATCGCAATAACCTTTGACTCATCGATACTTCCGGCAACTTCGATCCCTGCCAATATAAGCGAACGTCCATCTCGCATTACTCCAACGCAAGGGTATATATACTTTTTCTCAACCAGCTCTGCCGGGCTAAATTTACGTAACTTAACGTTAATGCCAAAATCATAAAAATAGTTGGCAAATTGTTTAGGTGAACTTAAACCGCTACGCTCAACAGCGTCAGCAACAGCGTCTACATTTATCTGAACTCCAAACTGGCGAGCTATGTAAGTAACTGCTATCGCTGAAGATCTAAAGGCTCTAGACATAAGATTAACCTAAAAAAATGTACCCAATATTTCTCGTTGCACCACGATTTCTCCGCTGTGGTGCAAAGGAAACAGTCTGTGCTAATAGCAAAGGTCGCTGGAACTGTAAAGACCTCGCCAAGAAACAATCAAATCAAAAAACTGGCCTATTAATTTATATTAAGCAATTCACCTATACTGATATCCATCTCTAGGGTAATTTAAAATAAATTAGAAAGGCTATTGAAACGTCATTACATACCAAGTACACAAAGGCCTAATGAGACGAATAAAATTTTCGTACGTCCATAAGTTAATTTGCCAACAACCTGCGTAAATGAATGCGACAAAATGGATAAAATAAAAGAAATAGATCTATCCCAGATTGAGATCTTTTCAGAACTTACTTCTCAGCAAATCGAGAAATTGGAGAGCATTTGCGAACCTGTTTATTTTCAAAGAGGGGATCAGATCATCGGTCAACTCGATGAAACCAAAGATGTTTTTTTTATTTTCAAAGGTTCGGTACGCGTCATAAACCTGACAAAATCAGGGAAAGAAGTCGCTCTGGAAGTGCTTAACTCGGGTAAGTGTTTTGGAGAACTTGCGGCAATTGATGGTGGACTCCGATCATCATCAGTTATTGCCATTGAACCTTCACTTGTTGTCAAAATGTCTGCTCGTAATTTTATTGAAACCCTCAATGCTTACCCTGCCGTCGGACTAAAATTAATGGCAATGCTCGCAAGCATTATAAGAACATCAAGTGATCGAATAACTGATCTGGTGACTTTGGGTGCTAATGCTAGAGTTCTCGCGGAAGTTATGAAACATGTAAAAGTATGTAAGATAACTAAAAATCGCGCCATAATTAATAATTTTCCGGTCCATAATGATATAGCAAGAAAAGCCAGTACAACACGTGAGACAGTCACCCGAGTGCTCAGCGCTCTCGCAAAAAAAGATATAATTAAACGCCATGGAAGTAATTTAGAAGTGTGCGATGTTGACGTACTTGAAAGAACATACCTGAACCTCTGCGATTCCGATATCTAATTAACCAGTATGATTTGAGTGGCCGAAATTGATTTCAACGTACTTTAATCACTTTTCCATACTCAAACAGAAACCCACCCAGTTATTCAACTGGGTGGGTTTCTTTTAAGATACTTAATCTAAACTAAATTATGCCATACCTGCATTTGGATCGTCATCACCAGCAGGATCATCCATGTCTGGCATATCCATACCTTCCATGCCTGCATTTGGATCATCCATACCAGCATTGGCATCCGGAGCAGGTGCACCGCCTTGATCCATGGCACTATCCATTGCTGCGCCAAGTGCGGCGTCCGCCGGATTGATATCCATTGGAGCGGCTCCAGGAGCAGGACCACCAAATGCGGCATCCATTGCGCCAGGAGCTGGACCCATATCAGGAGGCATAGCAGCTCCTTCAGGTGTTCCAGCAGCCATGTTCGGAGCTACAGGTGGCATTGGGAAATCAGGGTTAGCACACTCAGGAGCGCACTCGATATGACCTTGATCATTCATCGCCGCCGCGTCATTAACTTCAGCACGCGCCTCAGTCATTTCAGGCGAAGCGAATTGAGGATTACCTGTGTCAAATGCATCCATAGGCGGAGGAGCGAAAGGTCCAGGATCTTGGAAGTCACCAAAATCCGCTGGCGCAGCAGCTCCACAATCACCGGTAAAATCGGTCATGTCACCTTGAACCGCACCTATGTCACCAGCACAGCCGGTCATATCACCAGAGCAACCGGTCATATCACCTTGCATGCCATGGACATCTCCAGTCACGGCGGAGCAATCTCCCATCACAGGGCCCATGTCACCAGCAATATGTGTCATGTCACCTTCACAGCCGGTCATGTCACCATTTACCATTGTGCAGTCACCCATCATTGGGCCCATGTCACCTTCACATCCGGTAATGTCGCCAAAGCAACCGTTCATGTCACCCATAGCCGGACCAAAATCACCGGTCATGTGTGTTACATCACCGGCGCATCCGGTCATGTCACCGTAGCAGCCGCCCATGTCACCCATCATTGGGCCCATGTCGCCCATTACGGGTCCCATGTTACCGGCGCAACCAGTTACATCACCTTCGCAACCAGTCATGTCACCATAAACTGGCCCCATGTCGCCCATCATTGGGCCCATGTCTCCAGCACAACCAGTCATGTCACCGGTACAACCTGTTAAATCACCTTGGCAACCAGAAAAATCACCGGTCATTGCAGTGACATCGCCCGTAACGTCAGTCATGTCACCGACGCAACCTGTGATATCACCTGTAATCCCGTTCATATCACCAAAACAAGCGGGATCGGGTGTTCCCTCAAATTCTTGAGGGCCAGTCATCTCTCCACCGGCCATAGGACCAAAGTCATCGGCAGGAAAAGACATTGGATCACCTGGCATGAAACCATCCGGCATTGGAGGGCCAAACTCGGCAGCCATATCATGAGGGCCAATATCGGCAGCGTCAAAGGTTTGTGCCATATTGTCAAACATAGGGCCCATTTCAGGCGCCATATCCATACCCATATGCCCTGCGCAATCACCCATGACTTCAGCCACGTCACCTGGACCAGCGTCTGCCGGCATTCCCATCATTGCAGGACCTGCTACAGCGCCGAAGGCGTCGCCGGCCGCATCAAAAGCTTCCGGTGTTATCCCCATGTCTTGCAACATTGGACCCATGGTATCACCCATGGCATCAAACGCCGCTTCCATATCTCCGCCACCAGCCATGGCTTCACCAAATGCTTGCATCCCTTGGCCCATCGCATTCGCAAAAGCGCCTGGATCAGCCTGGACGGCTTCCATGAACTCCGGCGGCATCGGCGGATGGTTCATAGGAAATTGTGTAAAATGTGGCATTTATATCTTTCTCCTCTTAAGGTTTAAATTTTTTATTTTGTACAAAATAAAAATCCAGCCCCCTCGCTCTTCTATGAGGCAACAGGAACGCGAACATCTAACCATATGGTAGGTAACGTTGCAAGTGACGGCCATCACACTTCGCACGAAATTCTTGAAATTAATTTGACGCTGTTATTTCAATGTATTTTGTTTTCAACCATATAATATGACAAACTGTGAAATCAGTCAGACGGCGTCTTATACTCAATTTCGATTACTCTAACTTCGTCATCGCTAACATTTGTTGCGTTATGAGTAATTGGCGCGGCATAGGCTGCCGCGTGATCATTTTCATAATCAATGTATTTAATTTCACCGTTATCACTTTCAAGTTTTAATCTACCTGCCGACTTTTGTATGGTAACATAGTCATAGTTGTGATGATGCCAGCCGGTCTCAGTGCCCGGATCAAATCTCCAGGAAGTGATCTTTGTCTTGTCATCTTCAAACAAAAGAGTGGATTCAGCAGCGGCATAAACGTGCTTTTCCTGTCTTTTTTCTATAGGTATAGACATTTCTCATCCCCTTTAATTTGAGATATCTTGACACTGGGGTAACAGCTTGACGACGACGAAAAGCCCTATTTTGATTCAATATTGCACTCTAAATTATACTTAACAATGCCCGATTTTTTGCATTTAGCCAGGCTTATGCCTTCTTTGCGGGCTTGCCGTTGAAAAGCCTTATAAAGGACGGCTCGCAGCTCACCTTTTATATCTCGATCCCTTATTTCCAAACATACAGGAAAAGAAACTAAATTCTTATCGTTAGAAGATTCTTTTTTGCCGGATTTAACCTTGCCGAAGATAGATTCCCAACCCGATCGATACTCATCCGTCGAAACACTTGAAAAGTGACTAATCGAGGTTTGCGAAGCTGATTTGTTTGCAACTGTGGGCTTATCTGCCGCCGCATCGGTCGCCTTGTCAGGTTTACCATCAGGCGACTTACTTACCGGATCAACGACTGATTTCTCTTTTTTTATTTCAGCCTTACTTTCCTTTTTCGTCTCCTTCTTAGGAGTTGATGCTTTACTCATATTTCGCTCATATATATCCAATTATTGATACCAACAACCACACCCGTCCTCTAGCAAATTTTATCTGGAAATGACAAGATCTTTTTGCTACCACTTTCCAAAGAAAAATTCCAGAAAGTCGTCACCCGGAATATTCCATGTATACATTGAAACCCGAAACCTATAAAAAATAATCATGCGCCTTCTTGATCAACCTGGCAGGTCGACAGTCCTGTCAAAAAATGGAATGGCCGCAACGTCAAGTCCACTTGCTACTGCAACGGCAATCCAGGTACTATTAAAAGGCGGCAACGCCCTGGATGCCGCGATCGCAGCTGTTGCAACGCAATGTGTCGTGGAACCCCAGTCCACTGGCATTGGGGGTGATATGTTTTGCTTATACAAACCACACGATGGTGATCTTGTCGGGTTCAACGGTTCTGGAAAAGCTCCTGCCGCGGCAACTCCCGAATGGTATGCAAAGAAGGGGATCAAATCTATTGAGCGCATCAGCCCTCATTCAGTGACGATCCCAGGTGCAATTGATGGATGGACTCAAATGCTTGATAACTATGGCACCATGTCTCTGGGGGATCTTATGGAGCCAGCCATTCGTTTCGCTCATGACGGCTTTCCAATTCACCACCGTGTCCATGCCGACTGGAATAATTGGACAGACGGATTAGCAAGTGACCCTGTAGCAGCACAATATTATTTACCAAAAGGGAGAGCGCCACATATCGGTGAGGTTATTAAACTGCCTTTGCTGGCTAAGACACTAAAACATATAGCTAGGAATGGCAGAGAGGGATTTTACGAGGGATGGGTAGCCGAAGATATTGTGACATTCCTACAAAGCAAGGGCGGTCTTCATTCTTTAAGCGACTTTGAAAATGCAAAAGGCGCCTTTGTCACACCTATTAAAACGGATTACAAAGGATTCGAAGTCTGGGAATGCCCCCCAAACGGCCAGGGCATTATCGCGTTAGAAATGCTCAATATACTGGACGGGTTTAATCTCAACGGTCTCGATCCTCTATCTTCGGAACGGCTCCACCTCGAAATAGAAGCTGCACGCCTCGCCTATCGCGACCGAGATGCCATACTAGCTGACCCGAGTACGGTGGATGTGCCGATCCAAAAATGGCTTTCAAATGAATACGCCTCAAGCCAACGAAAACTGATAGATCCCACCAAAAGAATGGCAGAACTTCCTCCAACTACCCTCTCGAATCATAAAGATACCGTCTATCTAACCGTAGTGGATAAACAGCGAAACGCCATCAGTTTTATTAATTCTCTTTTCTTTCCCTTTGGTAGCTCGCAAGTCGCCCCCAAATCGGGCATCCTTCTGCAAAACCGTGGGATGGGATTTTCTCTCGACAGAGAACACCCGAACTGCATAGCCCCGAACAAGCGACCACTGCACACTATTATACCGGGTTTGCTGATGAAGAATGGCAAAGCCCAAATGCCTTTTGGTGTTATGGGCGGCCAATATCAAGCCGCTGGTCACACTCATTTTCTGAACAACTTACTTGAGTGGTCTATGGACCTACAGGAAGCCATAGATTTTACTCGTGTTTTTCCAGATGTAGACGATCCGAGTGGACGTGTTCAAGTGGAAAGTAGCCTTCCTGAACTTATTCGAGCAGAACTAGAAACTTTAGGTCACAAAACATATATTCCCGTTAGTCCAATCGGAGGAGCTCAAGCTATCTGGATTGATTGGGAAAACGATGTATTGCGAGGCGGATCTGATCCACGAAAAGATGGCTGCGCTATTGGATTTTGAGTTTTAAGTTTGTTTGTCAAATGTCCAACTTAATTACTGACGTTCACAGCGGTGAATTTAAAAAGAATGAATTATTGGTTCTTGATTCAATGCGCTTGTCCTAATTTCGCTATTATTCATCAGAAACCTGGCCACCAAGCCGACTAGAAATTTTGTTAATGATAATTTAGTTCACTGATTTAATGAAGGAAAACCGGCATTGTTTTAATGCCAATCAATTTCATGATTAATATTTTAGTGATAAATGGATAGTAGATTGAACATGCACTGACGGCGTGTTAGTTTTCGTGTAACAGCAACGTCGATTAGATATAGATTTTAACTGATGTTTTAGATATAGATTTTAACTGATGTTTTAGATATAGATTTTAACTGATATTAATGCTAACTAAATTGCTTTGTTAGCTAACTTAGAAAATAAGGTGCAGTCTTGAACAAGAAGTTTGAATTGAGGAGCCTCGGAATACTATTCTGTTATTTTTTGTTTTCTGTTGGCATAACTACACCTCTTCATTCAGCTAATCTCAAAGAACTTATAGCGCCGCTTCTTAAAGACAATAATTTAATCAAAGGCGCCGAGGCGGGCCTAAAAGGTGCTGAAGAAGCGGCTAAGGCGGCTCGGGGGGGCTGGTTCCCAACTGCCACGTTCACTTCCCACTATGGATGGGAAAAACAGAACAAAACCTCAGGCACAGATGATACCGATTTGATCCCCCGGAAAGCCGACGTGAGCGTAAACCAACTCATCTGGGATTTTGGTGCAACAAATTCAACGATTAAGGCTGCCAGGTATGGAGCAAAAGCCGCAAAACATGCACTGGATACAGCTAAACAAGGGACAATTTTACAGGCTATTGTAGCCTACTTGAATGTTGACCGTTCGGCCCGTGTATTAAAATTTGCGCGAGAATCTGAAGCTAATATTAAACGCCAAACTGAGCTAGAAAACTCCTTGGTAAAAAAAGGAGCCGGTTTATCTTCTGACGTTCTTCAGGCCAAAGCTACATTGGCCGGTGCACAAGCGCGGAGAGTTGGCGCAGAAGGAGCTTTGGCGGTTGCAAGAAATGCCTATAGGAAAATCTTTCAAGCAGATCCCGCTAATTTATTTGCACTAAAGAAACCAAAATTCCCTTCGGGAGCGATACCCGCTACTCTGCAAGAAGCAATCAAAATTGCATTGACAAAAAATCCACAGATACTTGGCACAAACATGAGTGCAGCTTCAGCGATGGAAAGTGTGAATGTCGCTAAAGCCACTTCCTTCTATCCTAAATTTGATTTTACCGCAGCTGCTGGATGGAAAGACAACGATGGCGGCACAATCGGACACCAGGAAGATCGCAGCGCAAAATTTCAAATGACGTTCCCATTTAACCTCGGCTTCACTGCAATCAACACTCTCAAGAGCGCAAAGTATGGAGTGAGTGCAATTGATAGCCAAGTTGGTGAGTTGCGTGATGTGACCGAAAATATGGTCCGCGATAGCTGGGCTAATATGGCTACAGCCAAAGCTACTTATAGCTTTATGGCTAACCAAGCCACCATATCCTCGGAATTTCTAGGACTTGCTCGGAAAGAACGTAAAGCCGGTAATAAGACATTGTTGGAAGTTCTTGGGGGAGAGACTGCCCTCATTAACGCTAGGAGCGATGCTGCTTCAGCCGAGACCGACGTCTTTTTAGCGGCCTTTTCGCTATTGGGCGCAATGGGCGTTCTTGACCTTAATGTTTTACAGTAGTTTATTTTGTTGCTTGTTCTAAAAACATTCTAATATAGCCAGCTAAGGATTAAGCGTTCTATAATTGATACCAATGAAGAGTAATTAAAATCAAATACGCCGTGGAGCCTCCACACAGGATAGTGAATGGATACGTTAGTAAAACCAACCCCTACTCCAGATGTAATAAATGTCTCAGGTAGCCAAAATATAAGTTTCGATGGTGCTTGGCTCCTTAAAGCAGATTTTGTACGACAAGGTCCGGATCTTTTATTGTTAGGCGAAGGCGGGCAAAAAACACTTTTAGTCAATTATTTTAGTTCGGAAACACCCCCTAATTTACAGACTGATTTTGGTGCAGTGATCTCTGCTGACCTCGCCAGCAAACTGGCAGGTCCCGTAGCCCCTGGACAGTTTGCCCAAGCGGTAAATGGAATCCAGCTAGCACAAGGTGCTTCAACCCCAATTGGTATGATTGAGACACTGCAAGGAACTGCCGAGGCAACTCGCGCCGATGGATCGAAAGTAATTCTTAAACAGGGAATGGAAATATTTTCAGGGGATATTCTAGAAACAAGTAAAGGTTCGTCGATCGGAATAGTTCTTGAAGATGATAGTACATTGTCTCTCGCTGAAAGCGGTCGAATGGTCATGGACGATGTCGTTTTTGACGTCAAGTCACAAGAAGGAAACGCAACAATTTCTATTGTCCAAGGCGTGTTTTCTTTCGTCTCTGGTCAAATAGCAAAAACGGGACCAGATGCTATGGTCCTTAAGACGCCTGTTGCGACATTAGGTATACGCGGAACAAAAGTTGCAGGATCAGCTGCGGCCGAAGGTCAAGCCAATACCATTTCTCTGTTGCCCGACGCCGATGGTTCGGTCGGAGAGATTTCAGTGACGAATGGTGCGGGAACTGTTTTTCTTAATCAGGCCGGCGCGACAACGTCAATTACAAGTGCTTTTCAAGCGCCGGCCCCTGTTATTGTCCAACCGATAGCCCAAATTACAGCCAAATTTAGCGCCGCATTGAAAACATTGCCCCCTCCTCCTCCTCCGCGAGACGCTCAAGGCAATCGGCCAGCTAGAAAGGAGGCTCCTCAAGAGGAAGCTCCACCTGAAGAAGCTCCGCCTGAAGAAGCTCCACCAGAGGGAGAAGAGCAGTCGGAAGCAGAAGGGGAAGGAGAAGGACCGCCTGAAGGGGAAGGAGAAGGACCGCCTGAAGGGGAAGGAGAAGGACCGCCTGA
>CAZXSC010000018.1:0-36175 GCA_964643045.1 uncultured Rhodospirillaceae bacterium | reverse complement strand
TGTAGCCTGCCTCTTCTGGGATAGGAAAAGCAACAGAGAGAATCAACTCTCCTTCTGTTAGTGCTGTATCAAACATGCCTGTAAAAAATTCATCTGCAGGAATTTCTCGAATATTGGTTTTAATTATCGCATTGAGAGCTAATATTGCACATGGGTAACTAGCTGCAGGATCGCTATTGGCGAGCGATCCGCCAATGGTCCCGCGGTTGCGAACCATTTGGTCCCCGATAGTCCCTGCTAGATATGCCAGTGCTGGGATTTTATTCGTAACTAATTCGGACGAGTTAACAGAATGATGTGTCGTCATAGCTCCTATAATGATTTTGTTATTCTCTTCAGAGATACCACGCATGTCGTCAAGATCGCCAAGGTCGACAACATCAGTTGGGTGATCAAGCCTTTGTTTAAGGACCGGTATCAGCGTCATACCACCGGCTAGGAAACGAGCATCTTCGGCTCTTTTATGTTTTGTGACAGCATCATCGGCCGAGGCCGCTCGCTGATATTCAAATTCATACATTATTTGAACTCTTGCTCCATTTCTTTGGCTGCTGCGCCAATTGCTTTTACAATATTATGGTATCCGGTGCAGCGGCAAATGTTTCCTTCAAGAGCTTCTCTAATTTCTTTTTCCGTTGGATCGGGGTTATCATTTATAATGCCAATTGCACTCATGACCATTCCGGGAGTACAAAAACCACATTGAAGGGCATGGTGTTGCCTGAAAGCTTCTTGCATTGGGTGTAACTTATCACCATCTGCTAGACCTTCAATTGTTTGAACATCGCCACCATCTACATGGGCAGCTAACAGCGAACATGATTTCACAGCGCGGCCATTCACATGAATAGTGCATGCACCGCACTGCGAGGTGTCACAGCCAATGTGCGTACCTGTCAAGCCAAGATGTTCCCGAATGAACTGCACAAGTAAGGTGCGTCCCTCAACTTCTCCCGAGACCTCTTCACCGTTCACTGTCATTTTAATCGTTGGCATTAATTGATCTCACTATATACCTTCTCACTCTGGATTAGGCCATCATCTTTAAAACGACGAATTAGAAACTTGCGAATAGATGACAATGCTAATGTTAAAATTCATCTAATTTCTCAATGTTTGCTTAAATCTTTTTTAACTTAGGGGATACATTATATGTTCTAGGGAGTTGATGTCATCCCCAAAGTTGTAAATTAACACTAATTTTAGCACGAGAGGTAGCTATGCCAGCTGCGGTAGATTCTGTATTTGATGTAGCATTTTGGCTCACTGATCAAGCCCTCAATGATAACGAATATTTACAACCTCTAAAGCTTCAGTCTCTTTTGTATCTGTCACACTCTTACTATGGGGTTGCAAATAATGGCACTAAGCTTGTTCCAGCTATATTTGTTGCTGAAGAGGTTGGGCCAATTGAGCCTTCTGTTCGTCAGGCTTGGACGCGGGGACGTCCGGTTTTTGATGAGAACAAAGTAGTTGACCGGGATGTTAATATATTTCTTGAGAGTATTTGGCGGCGATTTGGGCATCATTCAGGTGAATATCTATCTAAGTTATGTCGAAGAACTCCAGCTTATCAAGCGGCTTATAAACGTGGAGTTAAATCAGAAATTTCTTTGAATCAAATGATTGAAGACGTTAACTTGGCAGATGATCTACCTGAGTTAAAGCAGGTGGTTAGGCCAAAATTGGTGCGTTCGTCGAGTACTGGCAGGGCGGTTGAAGTCAAAGCATGGTCACCACCAGTCCTAGATAAAAATAAGATTAAGAATTAAGTTTCATTGGTGTTGAGGCGCATAAGAGAATGTTAATTTGTAAAATATCCTTACGCGCCTAGAAAGAACAAAATAACAAGTAGAGCAAGCAATACTACGATTACAGCAACAGATGCACCTACTGAACTTGTTCTGGCGAGTAAACCTTCCGGTCCGTGATAACGAAATATGCCCGCAATTATTCCCTCTATGTTGCTGATAAACCCTGAACGCACCCTTTTGTCGAGTGCTATTAATATCCGGCTGATATCTAGGATTAAATTTGGAAAAAAACGCCTATACGTCCAGTCAAAATCCAAGTTTGTTGATTTTAATTCTGGCGGGTAGAGTCCTGTTCTCATTAGCCAACCAAAGGCTAGAGCCGAAAAGAAGAGAAGCTGAAGCTGGGTAACCACGTGGGTCGTTGTGTAGGGAGCAAAATCCACTTTATATGGTAAAATTGCGTACAACCAATTGGGAAAAATACCGATAGCGATACAAAAAAATGCGGCTATTCCCATAGCCAATAACATGTTCGTCGGAGCTTCTTCTGGGCGTTTTCCAGAATCATGCTGGAAAAATGCAAAATATGGAATTTTAATACCAGAATGGTGAAAAACTCCGGCAGATGCGAATAAGAGTATAGCCCATACAGCCCAATGGCCCTCGTGAGCTGTGGCCGTGATGATGAGGGATTTTGAAATAAAGCCACTGAATAATGGAAACGCAGAGATTGATGCCGCACCGACAATGCAAAATCCTGTCGTATAAGGCATTGTTTTATAAAGACCCCCTAATTCAGAGCCTTTAATTGTTCCCGTTCGAAAAAGGACGGCTCCCATAGACATGAAAAGAAGGGCTTTATAGAGTATATGTGAAAAAGCGTGTGCTGCAGTTCCGTTGAGAGCAAGCTCTGTTCCAATTCCAACTCCAACAACCATAAAGCCTAGCTGGTTATTAAGACTGTACGCCAGCACTTTCCTTAGGTCATTTTCAATGACAGCATAAAATATTGGAAACGCAGTCATTATAGCGCCAATCCAAATGAGTATTTCTGTCCCCGGGAAGCCACGTGCGAGAGCGTAAATAGCCAGTTTAGTTGTAAATGCGGAAAGGAAAACGGTGCCGGTAACAGTCGCTTCTGGATAAGCATCCTCAAGCCAATTATGCAGAAGAGGGAAGGCAGCTTTAATACCAAATGCTATAAAAATCAGAGCTGGCCCGATGCCGGTTAATCCCATTTTATCGAAGGCTATTGAACCCGTTTGTTTAAAATGAAATATTGCTCCAGCTAAAAGTAATACGCCGGAGCCAACCTGTATAATTAAATAGCGCATGCCAGCATTATAGGAATTCTCAGTTTTACTTGACCAAATGAGAAAAACCGACGCGATGGCCGTTCCTTCCCAGTAAATAAATAAAGTAATTAAATCACCTGCGAACGCACCACCAATTGCGGACCCAGCGTAAATGAGACCTGCCATTTGTTGGACGGTATCTCTCAAGTGGAATGCATAAATAAGACTTATTACAGCAGCAATATGAAAAATATATCCAAATAGGAGGCTCAAACTGTCGATACGAACAGGAGTTAAGTTGTATCCAAATAAACTTATCCCAAAATGGGATCCCTCAGGGATTGTAAAAAGGCTCCAAATCCCAATTAAGGGAAGAGCCAGCATATAAGCATTTCGGAAATTGCCACGCAAAAATGGAACAAAAAAAGCCCCTATAATAAGAATTATACCGGGCGGTAGCTCAATCATCGCTAGTCTCGTTATAATAATTCTCTGATCGCATTAATAATTTTCTAAGTAGCTTCGCGCTAAGAACGAGAAATACGCAGCCAATGAAACCATACCAGCCATACATCCCGACGACCAAGTCTTCCACTGGATGAGCTACATGTTTGTGATAAAAGAAGTCCGCAATAACAGATAAGGCACAGACACTTAGAAGTGCATACCAGATTTTATCGACATTTTTCTTGTTGTCTAACCAGTATTCTTTTTTGTTTGATTTTCCGGTTTTCATTACTTTCCTCTTATCATTTCATTCCGGCAATCGGAGCGAGTAATTGAAAAATACTATCTGCATATATGAATAGGGCAAAGCACCCCAAGCTCGAAATTGTCATTGCCAATAAACAAAATGGCGGTGCCTCTCGAATGCTTCCTATCTGCAGGCCATGCCAAAAACTGACATCATTTGAATGATCTTCGTCTGCCTTTGGAGAACGTTTAGCTTCTGAAAAGAATCCGCGTGCAACAATTGGCATTAGATAAGCAATATTTAAAAGAGAACTCACCATAAGTACAATTATAAAAATTGTATATCCAGCTTCTGCAGAGGACAGCATTAAATACCACTTGCTCCACGAACCCCCAAGAGGTGGCAGTCCTATAATACTTAAAGATCCGATAAGAAATGCAGTGAATGTAATTGGCATAACCTTGCCCAATCCGTCCATTTCAGAAACTTCTGTTTTATGGCTCGCTATCATGATAGCACCGGCACAGAAAAACAAAGTAATTTTACCAAAAGCGTGCATTGCTATGTGCATTCCGCCACCCATTATTCCTACGCCGTTAGCAAGCGCAGCTCCTAGAACTATATAAGCCAGTTGGCTCACAGTAGAATATGCCAAACGCGCTTTTAAATTATCTTTTGTGAGTGCTACGCAGGATGCCGCGATTAGAGTGAAGGCCGCTATATACATTAGCCAGTTGTCTTCTGAAATTCCAGCTAATGTATCCACGCCAAAAATATAAATTACAACCTTCAAAACTGTGAATACACCTGCTTTAACGACTGCGACTGCATGTAATAAGGCGCTTACTGGGGTTGGAGCTACCATGGCGGCTGGAAGCCACCTATGGATCGGCATTAGAGCGGCCTTGCCAATACCATACATGTATAAAAATAACAGAATGGCTATAATTGTATTGGAAACTTTGCCTTCTAATATGCCGCCATCTTTAAAATCTAATGTACCGGTAACTTGCCACGTCCATATAATAGCTAAGAGCTGTAGTCCGATTGAAGTGCCGAGCAAGATGCCTAGATAAACCCTGCCTGATTTTACGGCCTCCGGCTTTCCTGAATGAGTAACAAGTGGAAAAGTACAAATAGTCAAAATTTCATAACTAAAAAATAAGGTGAGCATATTACCCGCAAACGCAACGCCGATTGCACTTGCAAGAGCGATTGCAAAGAAAAAATAAAATCGGGTCTGGTTACGTTCGTGATGGCCTCGCATATAGCCGATTGAGTAAATCGAGTTTACAATCCAGAGACCTGAGGCCACGAGGCCGAATAACATTCCTAAAGGCTCAATAGTAAAACTAATATTTAGCCCAGGAGCGAATTCGAACAATGTTAGGTTCGGCCTGCCACCGGCTAGAACCACAGGCGTTAGTGAAGTGACTACAAGGAATAATATTACAGCGGTCACCAGGGTGACGGTTTCCCGTAAATTAGGTATTTTACTGGTGATTATGATGCCTGCCGACCCAATTACAGGAATTAGGATAGCCCAAAGGATAGGATTATCAACTATCATGGCGCTGCTCCTATCAATGTTTTAGCAGCATTCATAGCAACTGAGACCGTGAAATCTGTGTTGATACCGAAATAAAAGTTCGATCCTACCATGAACCACATTGGAATAAGCATACTAAGGGGCGCCTCTCGGATTTGCGTTGCACCTTCAGGGCGAATTTTAAAATAAGCTGATTCAATTACTTTCCAAAAGTAAATTACTGCTAGTAATGAACTTACGAGGATGAGAATGGCAACAACCCACCACCCTTTTTCCAATGCACCCAGAATTAAATACCACTTGCTGATAAATCCAACAGTTAAGGGTACACCAACAAGGCTAAACCCAGCCGCAACGAATGCTGCCATAGTGTAAGGCATTGCTTTACCCAGACCTGCCATATCTTCTATTTTGACTGATCTTATTCGGTAAAATACTGTGGCTAACATTAAGAATAAGGCGCCCTTGATAACCGCGTGATTAAAAAGATGAAGGATTGTGGCTGCCAACCCAGTAACCGTAACCATGCTTACACCAATGATCATGTAGCCGACTTGTGCAACACTTGAATATGCGAGCAAGCGCTTGGTATTATTCTGGTAGATAGCTACGGCTGACATGGAGAGAATCGCGATTAATCCAAGGATTAAAAGGATTTCAGAAATCGGCAGTGTCGAGAACACCCTTGTTCCGAAAATTGAAAAGTAAACTCGTAACAAAGCATAAACGGCGACTTTTGTTGCTGTCGCTGCTAGAAATGCCGTAACTACTGAAGGAGCATAAGCGTATGCATTTGGTAACCAAACATGAAGGGGAAAAAGACCTAATTTTAGTCCTATGCCAACCGTAAGAAACCCAACAGCGACCAGTACAGTCCTGGATTCTGCAATCTCCGGCAACCGGTTGGCCAGGTCAGAAATATTAAGAGTGCCTGTCATTTGGTACATTAACCCAACGCCAATAATGTAAAACGTTGCGCCAACTGTACCTAGCACTAAGTAACGAAAAGCAGCCGTAAGGGCTTTGGGTTGCGCTCCTAGACTGATCAAAACATATGATGAAAGTGAAGAAATTTCTAAAAACACAAAGAGATTAAAAGCATCACCAGTAATTGCAATTCCAAGCAAACCGGCCAGCGTAAGTAAATACATTGTGTAAAAGAGATATACGCGATCTGGGGGTATTTCTAGGTGCACACTGTCGGGTGCAAAAACCATTACGATCGCGCCAATAGCGGTAACAATTAGCAAGACAAAAGCTGTTAGTGTATCAACTTTATATTCAATCCCCCATGGCGCCTGCCAATTTCCTAATAAATAAGAAATTGGACCGCCTGACATTACTTGCTCCAGCAACATTATAGAAACGCCAAGAGAAAGCCAAGAGACGACTAGGGCTACGAACCAGGCAATGTTCGAGCGTCGGAACACAACACAGATAGGTGCGGCTATCAAAGGCAGTACTACCTGAATGGCAGGAAGATGAGCGGAAACGCTTGTGAACATTAGGCGTCTTTCCTTTCCTGCTCATTAATCTCATCTTCTTCAATAGTTCCGTAGGCGTCGCGTATACGAACAATAAGGGCCAATCCGAGGGCCGTGGTCGCTACGCCCACAACGATAGCCGTTAGAATCAAAACGTGTGGCAGTGGATTTGAATAATGTTTTATTGTTTCATTAAGAATAGGAGCCGCTCCCCCATCAATTTTACTCATGGAGATATAAAAAACAAAAACTGAAACTTGGAAGATATTTAGTCCAACTATTTTCTTAACTAAATTCCCATGCGAGATAACGACAAAAAAGCCGGACATCATGAGGACTATAACAATCCAGTAGTTCAGGAGGCCGGGTATTTCGATTGGTAGTTCCATAGGCTAGTGATCCTGCCCGGCAAAAACGAAAAATATGGTAACCATAGTGGCGGCTACCGTTATTCCAACGCCTAATTCAACGAGCAAAATACCCATGTGCTGGCCACCTACCGCTGTAGATGCAAGAACGCTATAATCCAGATAATTACCACCCATAAACAAACCGAAAACCCCAACACCGGCGTATAGCAAAACACCGCCAGCTAAGAGTATTCTCGTGGTTGTGGCGGGCAAAACCTTGCGAGCATTTTCAATACCAAATATCAGGCCATAAAGAATAAATGCGGCGGCAAATATTACACCAGCCTGGAACCCCCCTCCGGGACCAAAATCACCATGAAACTGAACATAGAGCGCAAATAATAGAATAAATGGAATCATGAATTTAGAGACTACGCGCAGGATGGAGTGATTGTTCATACTTCTTCCTTTTCATTTTTTGCGGATGGTTTTTTTGGAAGCCCAGGACGCCAGCGATTTCGACCCCGGCCAAGTAAAACAAGAACGCCAATAGCAGCTGTAAAGATTACGACCGTCTCACCAAGCGTATCATGGCCGCGATAACTCGCGAGAATGGAGGTTACTATATTTGGTATTCCTATTTCTTTTCCAGATTCTTCTATAAAGCGCGGAATAAGGTGAAGATTAGATGGCGCATCTGCAGCTCCATAAAGGGGCATATCTAGAGTGCCATATATTAACGCGCCACCGGTCACTATAACAATTAACAATGGAAAGAAATCGCCGGTCGTATGTTTTTTTTCGTATTCACCTGTGATTGCTATTGTTGCCAACATCAACAACGTTGAGATACCTGCCCCAACGGAGGCCTCGGTGAATGCGACATCAACCGCGGTTAGGTGAACGTATAAGGAGGCTGCCAACAAGCTAAAAATTCCTGAGAGTATTACTACTGCGAACAGATTACGTAACTTTAGAATTCCAAAAGCTACCGTTGCCATTAAAAGCAAAATAGATATGTCAATAAAAGCGTCTATGACTTCCCTCCTTTGCGTACCCTAATTGTTTTAGTACCCTTCTTAGAAGATTTTCTCTTTCGGGGTTTTTTGCGTTTATCTTCGTGCAGCATCGGCTTTACTCCGCCTGCAATGGCGGCTTTAGCGAGGGCATGGGTCGTTGTTGGTGAGACAAAAAATATAAACAATAAAATGAGAGCGAGTTTTATCGTGATAATGGTCAACCCTGCCTGCAACATCATACCCACACACATTAATCCAAGGGCCATCGTATCACCTATGCTTGCGGCGTGCATGCGGGTAAAGACATCGGGCATTCTAAGTAGACCGATAGCACTAATTATACTAAAGGCCCCTCCCAATAGAAGGCATATCCAACTTGCTATATCCAGAACCACTAAAGGTCCCCCAAGTTGTCACCCTCATGCGGATGGCCAAGATGTGCAAATCGAAAAAATTTCATGATAGCGATAGTTGCAATAAAATTTATTAGAGCATAGACGAGGGCTATATCCAAAAACTCCGGTCGATCGGTCAAAAATCCCATCACGGCAATAAGTAGAAGAGCCTTCGTTCCAAAGAGGTTTACGGCCAGCACTCGATCATAGATAGAAGGGCCTAGCATAGCCCGTATCAGTGCTAAAACCATGGCGATTACAATAGCTATCGTTGCGGCAATAAACATTAGCCATCGCCCTCCATATCGCAAACACGATTTTCCATCCTGCCACTGATAATTTCATCCGCCCCATCCGTTGTTAATGCGTGAACTTCGACCATACCATCTGAAACCCCAACAGTTATAGTTCCAGGTGTTAGAGTGATCGAATTCGCATAGGTAACCTGGCCAACTTCTGTCTTTTGGTTAGCATGGGAATGAAACATCGTAGGTGTGATTTTTAAATTAGGTTTAATAATAATAAATGCGACTTCAATGTTTGCTTTAACAATTTCCCAAACGAGCCACGGCCAGTAAGTTAAAGCCTTTGGTCCCAGGTGAATAGGAAATCCCTCGTGGTCTGCAACATCCATACGATGTGCAATCCAGGTAACAAATAGGCTAGAAATAACTCCCAATGCTAGAAGTAGGGGCTGGTAAATTCCCGATAATAACAGCCAAAGGGCAAAAAGGGCAACAGCTAAACCCAGTTTGTGAAACAAGCAATCCCTCCCTATTTATGACCTCAATTTTGAGCGGCTTTAACCAAATTACAATTCTACTGATAGTTTTTTTATTAGATTTTAGCAAGACTTCACGGCAGTTCAATAGCATAATTATTTAGTGGTTTGATGTTTCTGACCAAACCCTTCTTTTTCAAAAATTGTGCAAATCGCCGGTAACGTGCTTGATCAAGTGCAGCAGGTCTTAGAGCAAAACGAGGTAATGTATCGCGCCAAGCTCGTTTATTTAGCTCATCATCAAGTTTCTTGTGGGCTTTGATAAAACTATCCCAGCTTTTGCCTGGATGGTTGATCAAATATTGCACTGCTTGTTCAATTGAATTAACAAATTTGCGAAGATGCTTATCTCTAGATCTCGATTTATGGGCGACGATTATGAGTTCGTCATATGGAGGAACACCTTCCTCTTCGGGATAAAATGCTCGGCCCGGTTTTTGTATAATATCCATCTGGTTAAGTTCAAAGTTACGAAAAGCTCCAATAACCGCATCGACTTTGCCTGTGACGATTGAGGGTGATAATGAAAAGTTAACGTTTATTAGGGTTACGTCTTTAAGGGTTAGTCCATGCTTTTCGAGCATTGTTGACAAAAGTGCATCTTCGAACCCTCCCACTGAAAAGCCTATTTTTTTATTCTTGAGATCCTTAATCGATTTAATTTGACTTTCTTTAAGTACGACCAAAGAGTTGAGTGGCGTACTGACGAGTGTGGCTATTCGAACAAGTGGGAGACCTTGATCAACTTGCACGTGTAGTTGAGGTTGATAAGATACGGCTAAATCGGCTTTGCCGGCGGCTACTAGTTTAGGGGGCATGCTTGGGTCCGAAGGGGCGATGAGTTTGACGTTGAGACCTGCGGCATCGAAAAAGCCTTTCTCTTGCGCTATGATAAGCGGCGCATGATCGGGGTTGACGAACCAATCAAGTAAAATAGTAAGTTTTTGGGCAGCAATGGCGGGAATGCTACTCAGGCCTAAAATCGCGAAAACCATCACGGGGATTGTGTGGCGTTTATATATCTTAGTTAGCATTATGTTTCCTTAAGTTTGTTTGATTGTATTTCGGGAGACCAATAGAGCAGGTGCCTTAATCCAGCGTTGACTGTATAGTAAAGTATAATGGTAATGATCGCGAGGGTGAAAAGAGCGGCAAACATGACATCTATTTGCATGCGGCCATTTGCGTGCAGCATTAAAAAACCTAATCCTTCGCTGGATCCAACCCACTCACCTACAATAGCGCCAATTGGAGCGACGGCAGTTGCAACTCTGAGACCGGAGGCAAATACCGGTAACGCTTCGGGTATTCTGATGTAGGATAGAATTGATTTTTTTGAAGCAT
Organism: uncultured Rhodospirillaceae bacterium; assembly: GCA_964643045.1. GTDB lineage: Bacteria > Pseudomonadota > Alphaproteobacteria > Rhodospirillales > UBA2165 > TMED23. Next base: position 25,510 of record CAZXSC010000018.1, on the reverse strand, counting down.
TCATAGTATGTGCGAGATCTAAATAACCTGGATTTGTATTTCGTAACCCATCGAAGAATGCGGCGGTGACAGGAAAATAAATTATTAAAACAGCCATAGCTACCTTAGAAATCATGCCGTAGCCTAGCCACAAAACTAATAACGGTGCTAGTGCAAAAACGGGAATAGCTTGACTAATTACGAGGATCGGCATGAGCCACTGACGCGTGGGACGGAAGTAGCTTAAAGTGAGCGCGCTAACGGAGCCTAATATTGTCCCAATGGCCAGACCCATTATTATTTCAACAAGAGTAATAGTAGCATGGCTAACAATTGATTCGGCATTAGCATAAAGGGCTTTAGCTACCAAGAAAGGAGACGGCAGGATATATGGCGGTACTTTGGTCACAAGGATTATTATCTGCCAAATAGCTATAATCACGAGAGATATAATCAGAGGCCTTAGGATCTTCATTTTAAATCCACTTCATGGGCAGACGTTAGCTGAGTTAGCAAATTTGCTTGCTCTATATGAAGATTTGGATCTTCCAGTGATCTGGGCCTTGTCCCTGCAAGTCGAATAGGGGGGGTAAATTTAACTGGGCGACCAGAAAGCACATAAATGCGATCTCCTAATCTTAGGGCTTCCATAGGGTCGTGGGTAATGAGTAGGACGGTTCGATCTTTGAGCAGGTCAGCTGCCATATTTTGCATTCGTACCCTTGAGATAGCATCGAGATTAGAAAATGGCTCATCCATTAAAACAACGGGGCGGTTTTCCATTAAAGTTCGAGCAAGAGCGACACGTTGTCGCATACCACCCGAAAGAGTAGCTGGAAGGTCACTGACATTGTGGAATAACCCGACTAATCGTAGGAGTTTGATTGCTTCACTTGTGTCAGCTATTTCCGATCGAAGTTTAAATCCAAGTAAGACATTATCGAGAACACTTAACCAAGGTAAAAGTAAATCCTGCTGTGCCATATAAGCTGTCCGTCCAGTCAACGGTTTCTTGTCCGAACAAGTGGCCATGACGTTCTGGACATTAGGCACGAGATCAGCAACGATTCGTAAAAGTGTCGTTTTACCTATACCACTTGGCCCAAGAAGGCAGGTCCATTCTTTTTCTGCGAGTGTAAAATCTATATTTTCAAAGAGCAGATTTGACCCGAAACTTAATCTGTCGGCTTTGATTGAAACGGAGAATGAATTTTCTGGCTGCAATTTTTAAACTCACTCGTTCCTACGCCGGTTTTAACCGGTTCAGGTTCTGGAGTCGTCTCGTTAAATGAGACCTCTCAGCCATTTATTGGCTCCCCCCAGCGGTGCATTCACATATAGTCTGTATATACTGAAATATAACGTTGGCACAACAGAAATGTCGTCGTAATCTATTGTTGTGAATTATTCTAGTATGAAATTATCGCGTCGCCTATTCCTTTATATGATAGGTCTAGCTCTATCGCCCGCCTCAGCCTCCGCGCAAGAGTTGGTTTCATTTAGTAAATCAATTCTAGTGATAAATACTTCATCAGGGCCAAGGAGTTTTGAAATTGAACTCGCCATTAGTGACCGGCAGCATTCTCAAGGTCTTATGTATAGGCATTCCTTAGCCGAGAATGCGGGGATGTTATTTGATTATGGGTCGTTGCGGCGTATACGTATGTGGATGAAAAACACATTTATACCCTTGGATATGATTTTTCTTGATCAAGAAGGTAAAATTACCAGTATAGTAGAACGCACAATACCCCACTCAGAAACAGTAATAGCTTCGAAAGGCCGGGCAAGGGCGGTGCTTGAAGTTAATAGTGGTACGGCATCGAGATTAGGAATAAAAATTGGGGATACCGTAAAACACCCGAGATTTAGGTTTTATGACTAAAATCATTTAGGCAAAGTAAAAACTATTTTGTTCGATGAACGGTCAATAGAGAAAGGTTTGCAATAAATTGATAAAATCACTGAATGAATTGCGGTAACTTAATATGGCTAATGAGTTTATTAAAAATTCTAATGAAACATTTTGGGGCAGTGACCTGATTGCAAATGCCCTTAGGGAAACGGGCATACCTTATGCTTGTTTAAATCCTGGGGCGAGCTTTCGAGGATTACACGATAGTATAGTGAACTTTCTTGGTAATGAAGCGCCTAAGTTGTTGCTTAATCTCCACGAAGAGCATGCTATCGCCATTGCTCAAGGCTATGCGAAGGTCGTTAATGAACCGCTGATTTGTATTGTACATAGTAACGTTGGTTTGATGCATGCGGCTATGGGTATTTTCAATGCTTGGTGTGATAGGGTCCCCATGCTGATTATTGGTGCTACTGGGCCGCTTGATTCGACCAGCCGTCGGCCTCATATTGACTGGATACATACGGCGACTGATCAAGCGAGTTTGATACGTGACTACACCAAATGGGATGACCAGCCGGGATCGCCAGAAGGAGCGGTTGAAGCTATACGCAAAGGAAAACAAATTGCATGCACCCCGCCATATGGACCTGTTTACATATGTCTTGATGCAACTATTCAGGAGTTGCAACTTACCAATTGGCCGAAGTTCGATAATATAGGCAGATTCCGGCCAACAATGCCACCTAATGCACCGACTGGTATTGCCGAAAGGGCGGCGGAAATGTTGCTTGGGGCTAAAACCCCCCTTATTCTCGCAGGTAAGATGTTACGTACAAACGATTCGTGGGTAAACCGTATTAAATTAGCCGAAGCCATTGGCGCAAGAGTTATTAATAACTCTTGGCAGGAAGTAGGTTTCCCCACGAATCATCCCCTCCATGTTTCAGACATTGCAGGATTTTTTGTTAAAGGCTCGGTGCGTGAGGCGCATGAAGAATCAGATGTCTTACTTAGTCTCGACTGGTTTGATTTGGGGGGAACTCTCAATCATGCATGGAATAGCGGCACTGTTCGCCCTCAGGTAATTAACTGTTCAATGGATTATCAGTTACATAATGGTTGGACCAAAGATCATAGTCAGTTAGCGCCGGTAGATCTCCATATCCCGACCACGCCAGAAGCCTTTATAGACCAATTATTACCGTTGGTCGAAAATGAAAGCAAAGCAAGAACTTATCAAGTACTAGAGCCGGTTTTTGTAGATTCTCAAGGCTCCGGGGAAATTGGCATTCATTCTCTAGCCCAAGCTGTTCGCTCAGTTATGCAAGGTGATGATATTTGTCTCATAAGCCACACGATCGGTTGGCCTAGTGATGAGGCATATTATTCACACCCACTTGCCTATTTGGGTAACGCGGGTGGTGGTGGGTTGGGAGCAGGTCCAGGTAACGCTATTGGTTCGGCCTTGGCTTTGAAGGATAAGAGATCAAAATACTTACCCTTGGCAGTGTTGGGTGATGGGGATTTTTTAATGGGGGTAACGGCTCTCTGGACGGCTGCATATGAGCGCATACCTGTTCTAATTATTGTTGCTAATAACAATTCGTATTTCAATGATGAGATGCATCAGGAGGCAGTTGCAAAAAAACGCGGCCGCCCGATAGAAAATCGCTGGATTGGTCAGCGTATTGCAGATCCGGCAGTCGATATCTGTTCAATTTCTGAATCTCAGGGGCTCTCTGCTGAAGGTCCCGTTGAAAATCTTGAAGATCTCATTCCCGCGATTAAAAGCTCAATTGATAAAGTAAGGTCGGGCGCGTCACTGGTGTTAGAAGTTAGGGTAGTAGCCGAATATGCGGCTAGCCCTGTTCATGAACGCAAAATTGATGAAAAATAGATCTGAACAAACCGTTTTAATTCATTTTCAAAAAACGCCATTTACTTTCGCAATGATTCAGAACTATTAATTGTTGCGTGTAAATTTCTTGCATAGGCTTTCGCAGACTTTGTTGATAATTCCTCTCCTTCCGTGGAAAATTCTTTAACCGCCTTGATAGCACTTCGCGGAATACGGTTTAATTTTGAAATAACGGACCCAACGTTTGTGTCAAGTTCATCGTGGGGCACAACGTAACTAGCAAGCCCAAAAGTTAAGGCTGTATTCGCATCAATGATGTCGCATGTATAAGTCATGTACATTAGAGCTTTTCGACTGACTCTACCCATCAACGCTGACATGGCCATAGTGGGCATGATATTGTGCGAGGTTTCGGGCAAGGAAAACTTTGCTCTTTCACTGCAGATAGTGATATCTGTGAGAGCAGCCAATGCTGCACCAAAACCATGAGCTTCTCCTTGAACCACTCCCACAATAGGAATCTCAGAATTTCGAAATGAATCGTAAAGATCAAATACAACATCAAACTTTGAACGCATTTCGAGTGCTTCGGGGAGGGCGCCAGGCTTTTCGCCCATTACGGCCCGGCCAAGACAAAAATTGTTACCTTCACTTTTTAATATAATAAAATGACTATTTTTTTGCGCTATATCGATCATTTCCGTTAAATCAGCCGCCATTTCATCGCTTACACGGTTGCCATTTTTAGCGTCATTGATACGAATGGTGGTAATGTCATTAACTCTATTAACAAGAAGTTGGTTGGACATATGGAATCCCCTGTTTTTTTGAGCAAGCCTGTTTGTGAGTCTAAATAGGGCTTAGTGTTATTTGCAAGTAAAAAAATAGTGGATACCCTTGTGAGTTTTCAGTGTATTTCGTAAAGTTGAAAACATAAAATTTAGACTACGTCGAAAGTAAAAAATATTTAAGAAAACGAAAGCCGATGCTTAAATTATATCATTTCTGGAGTTCAACGTGCTCACGCAAAGTAAGATTAACTCTAGCAGAGAAAAGTATTGAGTGGGAAAGCCATCATATAGACATAGTAACGAAATTAGAGAATATAGAGCCTGAATATATTAAACTTAACCCAAATGGTGTCGTTCCGACATTGGATCATAACGGTAATATTATTATCGAATCTAATATCATTATTGAATATTTGGATGACGCTTTTCCCGATATGCCTTTGAAACCGATAGATAGCTATAAGCGTTCTTTAATGCGTTTATGGCTGGATACAGCGGAGACCTGCGTTCACAAAAACATAAATATAATTTCTTACAACAAACGACATGTTCCGAGAATGGATAAACTATTTACAAAAGACGAACAACGGCAAATTTTGATGAGGTTCCCGGGGGCTGAAAAACGTGCGACTATGCTCAAGCGTTTGGAGCACGGGGTATCTAATGAAGATGAGGATTTTGCTATAGAACGGCTAAGCGAAGTAATGGACAACATGGAAGATGTTTTGGGTGACTCGGATTGGTTAGCCGGTGACCGTTTTTCATTAGCGGATATAGCGATTGCACCTTTTATTGAGCGTTTCCAAGCAAATGGTATAGACACACTTGTCGACTGGACGAAACGACCTAAGTCTGGGGCTTGGTGGCAGCGAGTTCAAGAACGACCGTCTTATGAAATAACCTATTCTTTTACAAACCCGGATACTTAAATAATGGTTTAGGTTTGCCCAAGACTTGTTAGCGGTATTCCGGAAAATGTTTAAAGGTATTGACAGCAGACGGATATTTATTGATGCCTAAGTCCGCACGTATGTCGGCTGTTGCCTTCAATACCATTGGTTCGCTGGGTATGCCGCAACCGTTGGCAATACGATCATTCTTGGTAAAGTTAGCGGCCACCGCAGATGCTGCCGATACGGCAGCGGGACCTAAAGTATTGGCAAGATCGAGGCGCGCTTTATCGAGAGTGGCTCGGTTACATCCAAGCAAAGCGTTTGAAAAATCAAGAATTTCTCGGCCTCCAGGAACTCCAATATCCAGTTCTGGTTTAACAAGGGCCTGTAGGTTGATGTTTAGACCAGTTGCGCGTCCACTCTCACGGAGGACCCGGGCATGGCCGGAAGTTCAGAAAAAACACTCATTAAAAGCGGAAACTCTGCCCGCAATCACTTCAGATTGTGCTCTCGTCAATCCTTCATGATGCTGATAGTCAGGTATCATAATATTTTTTAATGGCAGGTACTGAATATTTTCCAATTTTAGGTGCAAGCGTGTTTCGTTCGGAACTAAACTCAACCCACGTATTATATATGCTCTGTGTCCTTCCCAAAAAGTTCTTTGGCAATGTCGCCTCCTTCCGGATGGCTGGGAACTGTCGGAACCCAAGCCTGCTCTTTTTCGCTATTGCAGGTCGATCCCGTGACGGTTCACCCTCCTTTTGTTCGGGCAAAGGACTTAGATCTACATCGATGCCACGTGTAAAAATATCCATGTTGGTTACGCGTGAGACAATACCGATAATCTCAACGTACTCTTCATCACTTAAACCGCCATTGATGGCATTATTGTAGGAGTCCTCGAGATAATCCTTGGGTGAAGTGGCTAGCGTTTTTATTAAATTTCTTACGATCTCTTAAAGTTTAGTGTATTGCGCGGGGCCGTCTTGATCTGGCTTTTCCGAAAGGCCCGCTTTGTAACAAGACTGGAGAGTTTCTTGAGCTATGGCAAGTCTCTGTGCCCCGGTGCCCCAGGAACCCGGTTCGGCCAGTTGTTGAATTTGTTTTGCGTGAACTGATGCGAGATGTCCATTTACCAGATACCGGGAATCTGAATAAAATGACATACCATTTTTCCTAAAGTATTTTCCAGATAACGTTTTCACAAGTTTAAGCATAAAAGGGTGGCTTGTACATCGAAAGGCTATATTATTACGTCTAATGGAAGGTTGAATATAATGGGAATGCTAGATCAAGGAAAATGGACGGATGATGACGGAAAAAGCCGTGGGGAAGGGGGTAAATTTGATCATTTGCCGACGAGTTTTCGTCGCAGAGTTTCAGATGCGGATACTTCAGAATTTGAACCTGAAAGTGGCAGATATTATATATATGGTTCGAGGACTTGCCCGTGGGCGCATCGAGCTATCATTTTTCGTCACTTGAAAGGATTAAAAGAGCATATCGGTTTATTTCTTGTAGTTTCCGGTGGCCAAGGGTATGCCGTGGATCCAGAAGGACAGCACAATGTGCCGGGTACCGATATTTCAATAACATTTCTGCATGAAGTGTATACGTTAGCGGATAAAAATTATACTGGCAGAGTGACAGTCCCCACTTTATGGGATTCAAAGAAGTGCACGATCGTTAATAATGAGTCTTCTGAGATTATCGAAATGTTAAATTCTGAATTCAATGACATTGGAAATGGAGCTTACGATTATTTTCCTGAAGATCTTAAAGATGAAATAGACGGCATTAATGATATGGTCTATCACAAAGTAAATAATGGTGTATATAAAGCGGGGTTTTCAACCTCACAAGCAGCTTACGAAGAGGCTTATGATGATTTATTCGACGCATTTGATAGGATGGAAGAGATCCTCAGCAAGCAGAGATATTTAGCCGGCAACAAAATTACAGCGGCCGACTGGCGGGCATTTCCAACACTTTATCGGTTTGATACGGTTTATCATTATGCTTTCAAATGTAACAAGAAACATCTTTATCAATATCCCAACCTTTGGAATTACACCAAAGAACTCTACCAGCAGACTGGCATAGCAGATCTTTGTTGGTTAGAGTGGGCCAAAGTGAATTATTGGACCGGACCTCGAGTAAATGCCACTGGTACTATACCGAAAGGGCCCGAGGGAATAAATTTTGATGAGCCGCATGATCGTGCGAGGTTTTCTTGAATTGGTTCGTAGCATTCCTGCATTTGATGAAGGTTTATAATTTTTCGCTTTTTGTTTGAGCACTTCCAAAGTTTGATTTATTAATTTTTAAGAACTTTAAGTCTTGTGAGGAAAAAAATAAATGAATGTAGATGGACAGTCTGCCGTTGTAACTGGAGGAGCTTCCGGTCTTGGTGAGGCTACTGCTCGTATGCTCGCAGATAAAGGAGCTAAAGTAGCAATCCTTGATCTCAATCAAGAACGGGGTGAAAAAATAGCCAAGGAAATTGATGGCGTTTTCGCTAATTGTGATGTGGCTGATGAAGAAAGTATGCAAGCTGGATTAGACGCCGCAAAAAAAGCCCACGGTTCTGGCCGTATATTAGTGAATTGTGCGGGTATAGCCAACGCTTCTCGGGTGGTAGGAAAAAATGGTCCTCATAGTTTGGAGATGTTCACAAAAATAATTTCTGTCAATTTAATAGGAACGTTTAATGCCATCCGTTTATTCTCAGTGGATGCTAGTACTCTCGATCCTTTGGAGGATGGTGAACGCGGCGTGATCGTTATGACGGCTTCGGTAGCTGCCTTTGATGGTCAAATCGGACAAGCCGCTTACACCGCTTCAAAAGGCGGGATCCATAGTATGACGCTTCCTATTGCTCGGGAGTTTTCTAAATTTGGGGTGAGAGTTTGCACAATTGCTCCAGGAGTATTGTTAACGCCCCTAATGGATGTGCTTCCTGAGGAAGCGCAGGTGTCGTTGGCGGCCAGCATACCGTTTCCCGCTCGGCTTGGTAAGGCAGAAGAATATGCGTCACTCGCGATGCATATTGTTGAAAATCAATATCTAAATGGTGAGACTATCCGCCTCGATGGCGCTCTCCGAATGGCGGCAAAGTGACGACGTTCCGTATTTCAATATTTTAAGGTGAACTTTGAGCGGATTCATTGAATTCTTAGTGAGTGGCACTGAGGTTGCGCATTGGGAACTTTTTGTTCTTTGTACTGTATCTTTTCTAGGCAGTTTAATCACAGCGGCTGTGGGTCTTGGAGGAGGAACACTTACGTTAGCTACAATGGCTTTATTAATGCCGCCGGCCGTTTTAATACCCATTCACGGTGTGGTTCAATTGGGCTCAAATTTTGGGCGTGCTCTGCTTATGTACCGAGATATAATCCGTGATATTGTTCCGATATTTGTGTTGGGAACGATAATTGGAGCTTTTGTCGGAGGACAGGTGGTAGTCGTGCTCCCTGTAGCCGTACTGCAAATTATTCTTTCGTTGTTTATCTTGTATACGGTTTGGATCCCGTCATTCAAGGCCAATAAGTCAAATAACTTGACCTTCATGGGTGTCGGGGTAATAGGAGCATTCACAACCATGTTCGTCGGGGCTACGGGGCCATTGATTGCACCTTTCGTTATTGCAGCGAGTAATGGACGAAAGCAAATCGTTGGGACGCACGCTATTTTAATGACAATCCAACATTCTTTTAAGTTAATTGTTTTTGGATTTATTGGGTTTGGGTTTGCACCTTATATTCCCCTCATTATTTGTCTGATCTTGTTTGGATTTATTGGAACATATATAGGAAAACTCGCACTTAATCGTCTGCCAGAAAATGTTTTTCGAAGTTCTCTTAAGGCGATTTTGACGATTATGGCAATGAAGCTATCGTATGATGCATACTCAATCTGGTTTTAAGTATAGAGTTTGTTTTAAATTAATTTTTCTTGAGTTGTCATTTTTGATGCGTTGACACGTGCTTCTCGCCGCGCAATGTAACTGGTTGAAGCAATAATAATTATACCTCCAATCCAGGTCCATGCATCGGGAAGTTCTAAAAATACAAAAAATCCAATTAAGGCTGCGACAATTAATCGAATAAAGTTGAAAGGCTCCAAGGCACTGACATCAGCCCGGTTGTAGGCACTGGTCAATGTAAAATGGGCGCCTCCAACAAGGAGGCCAATTGCGGCAAGCATTACCAATTGCATAAAGTCAGGCCAGCGCCAAGAGTATAATGACATCAATAATGTAATTGGAATTTGCAATAAGGCTACCCAGGCCCCGATGGTAATTGGTTTGTCCCATTTAGTTAAATGTTTTGCAAAAATTCGTGAAGCAGCACTCAGTAAAGTTGCTAAGATGACAAACAAAAAACCAATATTTACTGATTGAAACCCTGGTCGAACGATAAGCAACGCTCCGAAAAGACCAATGGCAAGTGCCACCCATCTTCTGGCGCGAGCTTTTTCTCCGAGAAATAAAACTGCACCTAAAGTTACAAAAAGGGGGCTAGTAAGTATAAGAGCTGTTGCATCGGCGAGAGGAGTCAGGGCGAGTGCTGTATACCATACAGCGACGGCACCTGCGTTTACAAAGGCCCTTATTAAATGGGTTTTGATTTTCTTGGTGCGAAGCGGTTTAAATTTACTACGAATTAGCCAAGGTAAGTAGAAAACAAATGAAAATAAACTTGTAAAAAAGGCTATTTCATATGGATGAATATCTTTACCTACTCCTCTGACAAAACCGTGCGATACGGTAAACAGGGTTACCGAAAGAATCATTAACAATGCTGAACCCAAGAAAGTAGCGTTGGACGATGCTTGTACACTTGCGCGGGAGGAATTCATTCGTCTTATTTCTTTCTAGCGTTTCAGAAAGGCGCTTTTAAATTATGAACATGGTGATTTATCAGGTTATTAGATTATTTTTGACATGTTTCCAACTGCAATTATCTGATAAGAACAATGTAATTGCCGTTGATTAGGCTCCGGGGATTACCACCGTTTTTTTATCTCAAATTCAAGCATTTAGATTTTGCTGATTTTTGTTATATTCACTTCATTGTTTTCATTCACAATTTATGGGTATATAAACTTTTTGGGAGATTGGAATACAAATGGTCACGTATCAAAATTATAATGCGCCTGTGAGAGAGGATCTCATAGAAGCTCAAGAACGTTGTTGGAATCGACTTTCGGAAGCGGGCACTTGGCTGGACAGCAAAAGAAAACTAAATGTCGCTGCGGAAGTTCGTAATGCTCGAACCTGTGCGTTCTGTTTAGAACAAAAAAATGCACTTTCCCCAGGATCAGCGAAAGGTTCTCACAATACACTCGGTGTGTTGAACGAAAATGAAGTTGAATTAATTCATCGGGTCGTTTCGGATCCTGGGCGATTGAGTAAAACGTGGTTTAACGAAATAATTTCTGGAGGGTTAAAACAAGAAGAATATGTAGAAATTGTTGGGGTTATTGCCATGGTAATGGTCGTTGACACGTTTACCTATGCTTTGGGTATCGAAGATCATAAATTGCCACAACCTAAATCTGGTGAGCCTTCATACTATCGATCTCCTGGGGCAAAAGTTGAGGCGGCTTGGATTCCTATTATTGAGCCGGAAGATGCTGTAGAGTCAGATGGTGAGTTATATCCGAACCCAAAAGTAGGTTATATTTTACGGGCATTATCGGCGGTTCCTAATATAAAGAGACAATTTTGGGATTTAATGTTTGCCCATTATCTACCTGAACCAGCAATTTATGAGTTTGATCGTGATTATCGTGCAATAACCCGATCTCAGATGGAAGTTATTGCCGGCCGGGTTTCAGCTTTGCACCAGTGTCTTTACTGAACTACGACACATGCTTACATGCTCCGTGAGAGCATGAATTCAAAAGACGGAAATTTTCAGTTGGGATCGCTTACCGAGGGCGTCGATGATGATCAGGATATAGCCCATTCGAGTTTGTTGGCTGAATTTGCTGAGGCGGTTGTAGCTCGAGATGCAAACCAGATTACCAGGCTGAGAGGGAGTATCATGGATCGTTTGGGTAAAGACGCATTTATTGATTCAGCTGCGACAGCTTCTGGTTTTCATGGTGTTGTTCGAATAGCAGATGCAACGGGAATACCGGTTGTAAATAAGATGAGTATTGGAATAAGTTCTGAGCTAAACGTTGATCACTTTTATGCTTCAGGTCTAGGGGATCGCGGTTCTTGATCACATAATTTAGGATGCGATTTAATATGAACCCCCTCGAAGAAGCCTTTTGGGAAAAAAGTGTGGTGAGAAAGGTATCAAGAAAAGATAGTATTTTTCTACGTTTCAAATAATTTATTATGATTGAAAATTTTAAAAAAAAAATGATGAGTGGGGGCGAAGCGATCGTTCGTCAACTCTTAAGCAATGAAGTTGATACGGTCTTCGGCATACCGGGAGCACAAACCTATCCTATTTTTGATGCGCTGGCGCGTGTGCAGTCACGCATTCGAACCGTTGGAGTACGCCATGAACAGGCGGCTGCCTATTTGGCCTATGGTTATGCAAAATCAACTGGGCGTCCAGGTATCTATTCCGTTGTTCCAGGTCCAGGGGTTTTAAATACAATGGCAGCCCTTTGTACGGCCTGGGGAGCGAACGTCCCAATATTATGCCTGACAGGCCAAGTCCCACGCGAAGCGATGGGAAAATTACGAGGGCACTTACACGAGCTTCCAGATCAGATTGCAACATTGAAAACGTTGACAAAGTGGTCTGTTCGAATTGAGCGTGTTGCGGATGCTCCCGAGATTATTAATGAAGCTTTTCGTGTAATGAGTTCTGGCCGCCCTGGTCCAGTATCTGTTGAGATGTGCTGGGACGATATGGCTCAGAATGAAATGGTAGGGATATTGCCCCCTGCAGAAGTCGAAGCGCCCCCTAAAATTAAAAAATCTGAAATAGACGCGGCTGCAAAAATAATCAAAAACTCTAAAAACCCCATAATTCTGTTGGGGAGCGGAGCTCTTCATGCAACTGACGCTGTGCTGGAGCTCGCTGAGGTTCTTCAAGCTCCCGTAGGGGCCTTTAGGGGAGGGAGGGGGATCGTAAGCGAAGATCACGAGCTAGGTGTTTCTTCAGTTGCTGCACATGATCTTTGGAAGGATTCTGATGTCTTGATAGGTATCGGTACGCGATTGGAGATGCCATATATGCGTTGGTCAAATCCACTGGGAGTTGTCACTAATCCTCTGGCTCCCCCTCACCTTATACGCATTGATATCGATCCCTTGGAAATGTCGCGGCTTGTTCCTCACGCGGGTATTGTAGCTGATGCAGTGGAAGGTACTCGAGCACTGTCCAGAGCGTTGAAAGCAAATTATAAACCTAGGAAGACAGCTCTCGCTGAAATTGCACGTTCGAAAGTTTGGGCGAATCAAAAGGTGCAGGAAATCAAACCACACGTTGATTATCTGAAGGTAATTCGTGACGCATTGCCGCGAGATGGTTTTTTTGTCGAGGAAATTACTCAAATAGGCTTCGCCTCGCAATTTGCGTTTCCTGTTTATGAACCACGGACCTATGTCACATGCGGATTCCAGGGAAATTTGGGTTTTGGATTTCAGGCGGCACTTGGCGTTAAGGTCGCCCATCCCGATAAAGTTGTTGTCTCGGTAACCGGCGACGGCGGATTCATGTTTGGTGTTCAAGAGCTTGCGACAGCGGCGCAAGAAAATATTGGTCTGATCACAATTATTATGAACAACTCTGCTTTTACTAATGTACGGCGGGATATGAGGCGAATTTATAAGCGCCAGCCTATTGGCAGCGATCTAAAAAATCCTAATTTTCAGACTTTGGCTGAAGCTTTCGGTATTGAGGCTTATCAAGTTGAAAGTGTTGTGGAACTAGAGAATGCCTTAGAGCAGGCAATTAAAAAAGGTGGCCCGGCTCTGATCGAAGTCAAGGTTGACCGCAATGCTGAGAAGAGTCCCTGGAAGTATATTTTGATGACTTATTAGTTGTAAGGAGAAGTTTTATGAACGTGATGTCCAATGATTTAAAGACTTTGATTACCGATACAAAACAATTCTTAGACCGGGAAATGAAACATTCTATTGATGGTGAATGGGTGACTGGCAGTAATAATGGCTTTTTATCTGTGATTGATCCTTCAAGTGGGGAAGTGCTTGCTGAGATCCCCAAAGGTGGTGAAAAAGAGATTGATTCAGCGGTTCAGGCAGCAAACAAAGCGCTTAATGATCCCATGTGGAGGGACATGCCTCCAGCTAATCGCGAAAGATTGATGCATCGTTTTTCTGACTTGATTGAGGGCCATGCTGAAGAGTTAGGGCAACTTGAAGCGCTTGATGTTGGTATGCCGAGCTTTATTGGACAGTATGTCGAGGTTGCCAATGTTCTTGATACATTGCGTTATATGGCGGGGTGGCCGACAAAGCTAAATGGGCGAACAATGGACATTGGAGAAGCTTTACCCGACAAGCGTTTCTTTGCATATACCAGCCGCGAGCCGGTTGGCGTTGTGGGGGCTATTATCCCTTGGAATGTTCCCCTTATGATAGCCATGTGGAAAATTGCACCTGCTTTAGCAACGGGCTGCACGATAGTTATCAAACCATCGGAGGTTACACCGTTAGCGACTTTGAGGTTGGCGGAACTTGCGCTCGATGCCGGGATTCCGCCAGGGGTCCTCAATGTCGTTAATGGGTTAGGTGCGGAAGCGGGGCAGGCACTGGTTGAGCATCCTCTGGTTAGTAAAATTAGCTTTACGGGATCAGCTGTCACGGGAAAGATCATAAACAAGGCTGCTACCGAAACACTAAAAAATGTTACCCTTGAACTTGGAGGTAAGTCGCCAGTTATTTTATTGGATGATGCGAATTTGGATAAGGCTGCTCAAGGGATATCAATGGGTATTTTTGGTAATACCGGTCAGGTATGCGTAGCGGGATCAAGGCTCTATATCCAACGAGGTATCTTCGACAAAGCTGTAGCTCGATTATCCAAGGAGGCGCGCGCTTTGAAAGTTGGTCCAGGCTTGCATCCTGAAACTAAGATAGGCCCGCTTGTCTCAGAAGCTCATCGTGACAAAGTAATGGGCTTTATTAAGGCTGGGGTTAAGGCAGGAGGAGAGGCTGTGACTGGTGGATCAATGATCGACGGCCCAGGTTATTATGTTGAGCCGACGGTATTAGTTAATCCACCCCAATCCTCAAAGGTTGTACAGGAAGAAATTTTTGGGCCTGTGATTACGGCGATTCCGTTTGATGATCTTGAAGAGGCGGCTGCATTAGCAAATGATACGACTTATGGCTTGTCCTCCTACATTTGGAGCAGGGATATACAAAAAGTGCATCAACTGATCCCAAAAATTCGAGCTGGTCAAGTGTTTGTCAATAGCAGTCCTTTCCCTCATCCCGCAATGCCCATGGGAGGGTATAAGCAGTCGGGCATCGGACGTGATTTGGGTGAAGAAGCTATCAAGCATTATACGGAACATAAATCGGTCGTAATAGGTATCAATTAAAGTTTGAAAATTCCTGACAATTTTCTTGGCATTTTCTATATGGTGGTTGGAACTTTTTTTCTAACCTCTATGACCGCAATCGTCCGTTACATTGCTGATGAATTGCATCCATTCGAGATCGCTTTTTTTAGAAATCTTTTTGGATTAATGATGTTGCTTCCAATTCTATTGCGAAATGGAATTGATTCAATGCGTACAGAAAATATCGGAGGTATGGCGCTTCGTAGCGTATTTCACACTGGAGGAATGTTATTTTACTTTATGGCTCTCACATTAATGCCGCTAGCTCAGTTGTCCTCTCTAACTTTTTTGGGACCTCTCGTCATTACTTTACTAGCTGTTTTGTTATTGGGAGAAAAATTAGGTTTGCGGCGGTTGACTAGCCTAATTATTGGTTTTTCCGGCGCTCTAATAATTGTGCGGCCGGGGACAGACTACATTGGCCTTGGGGTTGTTTATGCTTTGGCCTCTGTATTCAGTTGGGCAGGTGCAGTGATTGTTATTAAACGACTATCCCGAACTAATTCAACTATAACCACAACCATTTACGGCCTATTCTTTCTTACGATATTTACTTTTCTGCCAGCTATTTTTGTGTGGAGTTGGCCGTCTGCTGAGCAATTTCTTTGGTTAGTAGTTTTGGCGATGGTCGGGACTGTCGGACAATTATTATTTACTGAAGCATTGAAAGTCGCTGATGTCACGTTGGTTATGCCCTTCGATTTTTCAAAATTGATATGGGCCAGTTTGTTCGGATTTATTTTCTTCTATGAAATACCAAGTCTTTGGACATTCCTTGGGGGTGGCATTATTTTCGCAAGTTCAACCTATGTTGCTTATCGTGAGCGTAAGATTAATTACGCAGTGTCGGACGAGATTAAGATCATGCAATAAACTCTTTTATGAGTTAAAATATGTAACTCATAACGCGTACCTGATTTGAGTATACAAAATTAGAATATTAGAGTGAATCAATGTTAGAAACGCCCGTCTTGATTGTTGGTGGTGGACCGGTTGGCATGAATCTTACTTTGGATCTCGCCTGGCGCGGCGTGCCTTGTATGTTGGTTAACCAAGATGAGACTACGCCTAATCATCCTCAAGGAAATACCCATAATGCGCGAACGATGGAACATTACCGCCGCATTGGAATAGCTAATGAAATACGTAAGGTAGGTTTGCCACCTGATCATTGCGGTGATGCTATTATTGTTACGCGTATAAACTCGTATGAACTTTGTCGTATTAAAATACCTAGCTTGCGAAAGCGCATGACGCCCGGTTCTAAAGATTTAGAAATTGGGCCCGAGCCATTACATCGAGCTTCGCAAATGTATGTTGAAAAAATCTTGAAATCTGAACTCGATAATAAAGACATTGTCGATATGCGATTTGGATGGAGATTAAATTCATTCATACATTATCCAGATCATGTAATTGCTGAAATTGAAAATTTAGAATCTGGGAAAATCGAAAATGTATATTGTGGATATCTTGTTGGATGTGATGGTAGCCAGAGTACCACCCGTCAAATTCTTGGCATAAAATACAGTGGTAAAGGTGGTGAAGAAGTTGACTTTATGATAGGGCGCATGCTCTCGATCTATTTTGAGGCTCCTGATTTATACAAAGTCATGAAGACGGATGCTCCGTGGCAATTTCATTCAATGAACCCGGAAGGGCGCGCCTCTATTGTATCATTGGATGGAAAAGGAAAGTTCCTGACTTGGGCAAAACTTGAGACTGGTCAGTCAGTCGAAACGCTTGATCCCAAACCGTATATTACTCGGGTCATAGGAGAAGAAATTCCGATAAGAATTTTGTCGTCGTTACCTTGGCAGGCCGGCTTATCACTCGTGGCAGATTCTTACCAGAGAGGGAGGGTATTATTGGCGGGTGATGCTGCGCATTTGTTTACGCCAACTGGCGGCTTTGGCATGAATACAGGCGTAGGTGATGCTGAGAACCTGGGTTGGAAATTAGCTGCTTGGTTTCAAGGTTGGGCTGGCGAAAATCTTATTGAAAGTTATGAAATCGAGAGGCGTCCGGTTGCGATTCGGAATTTAGCACAATCTTATGCCCTGGCCGAGGCTAAGTCGTCATTGACTGTGCCCTCCAATTTGGAGGATGACACTTCTGAAGGGGACAAAATTAGAATTCAATTTGGGGCTATTATTTCTGAAGCTTTAAAAGAGGAATATTTTTGCGTTGGAATTCAACTGGGCGCACGTTATGATTTATCACCATTAATTAACACTGAGGATCAACCTCCACTTGAAAGCTCTCCATTCGAGTATGTGGCAACGAGTTATCCAGGAGGGAGGGCGCCCCATGCGTGGATGAAGGATGGCACCGCCCTTTTTGACCATTTTGGAAAAGGCTTTACGCTGTTGCGTTTAAATGGTTGTAAAGACGAGTACACGTCATTTATTGATGCAGCAAGAAAAAGAGGAGTGCCCTTGATAGTGTTAGACGAAGAAGCACCAGAAATTTACGATTTGTATCAATATAATTTTGTGCTCATCCGTCCCGATCAATATGTGGCGTGGCGCGGTAATTTGTTGCCGAAAGACCCTTTCGCCTTGTTTGATTTAGTTGTTGGGAGGAACTCACTGTGATTGAAATATTGGATCTTTGGCCTACAAAGATAGCGAATAAATTAGTTTCAAATTTTGAGGAAGAAAATAAAGCTTTATTGTGTTTAATCGAAGAGTGGGACCAAGAAAACGATGAATTGACAACTGAATATCGTGAGCAAAATTTATTCGAGATAGATGATTCAGCCGTAAACTGGCTCAGAGAAGAAGTGAATATGGCGGTCATTGAATATTTGCAATTTATTAAAATTAACTATTCGGTAAATTGGCAAATTCATGGCTGGGCTAACATAAATAGGCGTGGTGATTACCACGATCCGCATAATCACCCACAGAGCTATCTGAGTGGCACGTATTATGTCAAGGTACCCAAGTCTGTTAAATTAGAAAACCAACGTTCGGATGTTCGTCCGAATTGCATTACTTTCTATGACCCGCGTCCAGGTTTTAATATGCAGTCCATCAGAAATGATCCCTATGTTGAACCAGAGCATACCGTGCTGCCAGAACCCGGCCTGTTAATGTTGTGGCCAGCAAGCGTGATGCATTTTGTTCATCCAAATTTAAGCGATCATCCACGCGTCTCTATTAGCTTTAATATTGTATTAAAATGGTCAGATGACTATTTGCCTCAGCAATAATGCAACGTAATAGCGTTACCTTTTTAACTTTTTGTAGCTCTCAATGGGCGATCTCTAGTGCAATTAGTTTTGCACTTATGATTATTGCATTAATAATTTATTGGCAGTTAATATTCTGTTCAAAAGAAAAATGAATTCCTAATGTGTATCTTATTTTAACAGTGGCAGAATTAGCAAAAATTTATTATTTTTCACATAAGCATTGCTTTTTAATATAGAAACGCAGATATATGCGCCATTATGACTAAATTATTTATAGATGGCCAAGCGGGAACCACTGGTCTTCAAATACTCGATCGATTAAAAGATAGAGATGAGTTTGAGATCATGCAGCTTACCGATAAACACCGAAAGGATATAACAGCGCGCTCTGAAATGTTGAATGCTGCGGATGTTAGCATTCTTTGTTTGCCTGAGGAAGTTTCTCGCGAATCTGTAAATTTAATAAAAAACGACAAAACTCGGGTTATAGATGCATCGATAGCTCATCGAACTGATCCTAACTGGGTTTATGGATTTCCTGAATATAAAGGTGGCCAACGGGAGATTATAGCAACCTCGAAAAGGGTGACTAACCCTGGTTGTTATGCGTGCGCGTCAATTTCTATAATATATCCTTTAATAGCAGCGGATATACTGCCAAGTAATTTTCCGGCAACGATCAACGCTGTTTCAGGATATAGTGGCGGTGGGAGGAGTTTAATCGCCGCTTTTGAAGATAAGGAAGCTGAAAATTATACCGATAGTGATTTTTATCTTTATGGTTTGGGGTTATCGCATAAGCACATCCCTGAAATACAAGCTTGGTGTGGTCTTAACCAAGCCCCTCTTTTTGTTCCTAGTGTAGCCCGATTCTCGCAAGGAATGCTAGTTTCTGTGCCGCTGCAATTGTGGCAGTTAGAGGGCAACGTGTCGGGAGATGATCTTTACTCTATTCTTGAACAACACTATGCAGGCTGTCCGTTTATTAACGTTCAACACAAAGGAGAAATAGCTGGGTTGGAGAAATTGGATCCCGAGGGCGTTAATGACAGTAACATGCTAAACATTTATGTATTTGCAAATGATAAAAGTCATCAAGCGGTTGTTTGCGCTCAGCTGGATAATCTAGGTAAAGGCGCATCTGGACAGGCTATTCAAAACCTCAATTTAATGGTGGGCGTAGAAGAAACTGCAGGCCTCCTATAAAATGTCGATGCTAAAATATGGTCAAATATTATGCGATTCGACGAAATATTGGAAATTTTCTCATTTCTATACGATAAAGCGGCTATCCACAAAGTGAATAGACCTATTGTTTGTTAAGTTGGTGCAGTCCACCAGTTCTAGAATTTTACCCTACGATGTTGTGGAGTGCCTTTTGTTCGAAACCATGCGGTTGACAAGGCTGTGATGGAGGATCAATTTAGCGCGATGTGAAGTGAATTCGCGATAATTTTCAAATTAGATTAAGTTTTAACGTTTTGATATTATTGAATTATTTTGTTAATTTCATTTTATGCTACCAGTTCTTCAGGCAGAAAATATTATATGATCATGCGGTTAACCAGGCTGAAATGTAGCCAAAAATTAAGTTAGTATTAAGGGCAATTTAGAAATTAATTGTTGCAATCAAATCTGATTTGTTATCCGAGTAAACCCCAAGCTAATTTCGCATTTTTGACCTTGTTGTCTGATTTAAGAGCCGAAAAACGATTTCTTTCTTTTCGTTTGTTAAAATCCACTATTTTATGTTATAATACAATGACTTGAAGTATTATTTTGAAGTTTTTGCTGCTTAGGGTGGAAGCTTCATTTCGTGTTGCCTATAGGACTTTAATAATTGGATAAAATTTGTGGACTCTATAGATCATAGCACTAGCCAGGTAAAAGTTTTGGATGCAACCTCGTCAGCTGTCGTTGAGGTGCCTGAACTATCTTGGCTTCGCTATGCTGATTTTATCCGCCAGGGGCCAGATCTTTTGTTGGTGGGTCCGAATGGCAAGAGGATACTAGTTGAAAATTATTTTTCTCAAAATCCATTACCAAGTCTGACCGATCCTTCAGGAGCGGTCTTTTCTTCGGAATTGGTCGTGAGTCTCGCCGGACCAAGGGCGCCGGCACAATTTGCCCAAACCACTGAGGGTGACGCAACGGAGCCGATAGGACGTATAGAAACTATTGAAGGGTCTGTTGAGATTACCCGTGCTGATGGCTCGAAGGGATCAACATCAAAAGGAGACCCTATTTATCAAGGAGATGTCGTCCAAACACGCGCTGATGGCAATATAGGCATATTGCTAGCAGATGACAGCGTGTTTTCACTTGATAAGGATGCTCGAGCTGTCATGGACGAGATGGTTTATGATCCAGAGGAACAGTCAGGTAACCTAAAAATTTCCCTTGTGAGTGGTGCCATGTCTTTCGTTAGTGGGCAACTTTCCAAAGTTGATCCAGATGCAATGACACTGAAAACACCTGTAGCAACCATTGGTATTCGGGGGACCACCGGAAGTATTGAGGCTGGTGATACTTTAACCGTTACTTTATCCCAGGATCCGGACCGCTCGGTTGGAGAGATAACCGTGACTACAGAAGGCGGGGTACAAGTGCTGAGCGACCCTTATCAAGCCACTCGAGTCACAGATCCAACGCAACCTCCATCCCAAAGCTTTACCATGTCACCATCTGAGTTTGCGGACCGATTTAGTGGCTCAATGCAGGCTATGAATAATACGTTGAAGTCCGCCGGTCGAGGAACAGTCCCATCGCGGCCGGGAGACGGTGTAGATACGGAAAACCAGGAAAATTCCGAGGACGAGCCGCAATACGATCCGGTCAAAGTTGCCGAAGTCACTGAGAAACTGAATGAAGCTCAGCAGATAGGTATGGAACTTAATCAACTACTCGGTGACGCTGCAAAATTTAAGGAAATGTTCAAGCTGCCAAAGCTGGAGATTGATGTAAAGAATGAACCTCCACCTGAATTAAAAAAAATAATCAAGGCTCTGACAGCAAATTATAGCGAGCAAGCTAAATTGGTTGTTGACGTTATCGATACGATAACGGATGCCGCAAATACAGCGAGTGCATCAGAACAGTTAGCTACAATAAAAAAATCTTATGTTGAAGCGAGCCTTCTCGCCCAGGGTACGGCTGGAGGTTTGTTGACTCAATCCGAAGCAACGGCGTTGGCCGCAACTGTGACCAGTCCATTAGAGGCATTGGGGGCGGCAAGTGGTGTCGCGGCTTACAGCACTAGTATTATAACATTGGCCGCAACTTTTCTTGAACTTCTCGGTTCGGCAGATGCTCCCAGCGATGAAGATTTTAAGGCAATCGCAGCCGAATTGACCTTGATGGCGGCTGAAATTTCAGCCGCTGCGAATGATGTAGCTACTATCGTTGACGCGACGATAACTGCAATTGATAACGTAGTAACGGCAGCGATTTCAGCTGCGAGTGGAGGTATTTCAGCTGCGCAGGCGGCGGCGGCTTCAAGTTATGAAGGCTACGTCAATTCTGCTTTATCGGGACGTTCGGTGAGCCTTAATGATCTTGATAAAATTATGGATAAGGTTGATCTCAAAGTAAACTCGGTCGAAACCATAACTCAGAACCTTGCGCCAAATGCTAGTTCGACGTTTAGTGAAGCATTTTCTTCTGTGGACAATGTATTTGCTTATGCCAAAGCATCGGCAACAGCCGCAAAGGCAACCGTGAAAGCAGCCTCTGCATCGGATATGAGGTCTTATGCTGAAACAGCACTTGCGCAGGCTGAATTAGCAACAACAGAAAAAAATACTCTGGATACAAACCTTCCTCTGGCACGGCTGTTAGGGCGCGTTGATAATAGCATTCGCGACGAGGCTCAGCATATTTATTCGAGACATTTGGACGCTGATACACAATCTGACGCCGCGACCGCCGCAATTAAGGCATCGGCCAGTGCGCTTAAATTTGCAGCGCAATATCTGGATGGGACGCTTACCGAAAATGTAACGGTATTAACAAATGCCGTAAACGCTGCTTCAACTGCGAAAAATACAGCCGTTGCGGCTGCTAACAATGCTTTCGATGCATTGACGGCCGCGCGGGGTAATCTGGCGGGACTTCTTTCGACCGAGTTTGTTAAACAAGCCGAGTATGAGGCGCTGGAAAGTGCTGCTTTAACTGCAAGCGCTCGTCTAGATGCCCCTCTGAAAACCTTTTTTGGGTCGACGGTTAATCTAGGGCCACTCGATCGAAGTCAATCGATCAATCAGGAAATTGTGGATGTGGCTGCCGATGTAGCAGCCGCTCAGACTGCCGCAACTGATGCTCGAAATTTGGCAAATGCCAATCCTACAAACTTACTTTTGGGCACAGAAGCTGCGTTGGCCGAGCAGTTGCTGGCTAATGCCAATGCGGCTCAGCTATTTACAACCCAACTTTTAGGCCTTTTTGAAGACTCGCGTCGGTCATCTCGGACCGACGCTGATGCAGCAAAATCGGCTGCCGACGCGGCAAGTGCTTCGGTTTCAGCGGCCCGCAATGATATTGCAGCTGCTGAGGCGACGGCTGAGAGTGCTCTGGCCAACTCGATTACAGCAGCGGATAATTTCAGTTCTGCCCAAACAGCTCTTGCGACTGCTAATGCTCAAACGGCAATTGGTAAAGCTACGGCTCAGGCGCAAATTGACGTAGCTATTGATTTTGCCCTTGCTGATGCCAAGGCGGCGGCATTTCTTGCTGAGACAGCTGCGGCCGATGCCATTAAAGCAACAACGGCGGCAAAGATCGCATCAGAGGAATTAACGTTTGACCTTGATGCCGCAGCAGCAGCTAAAGCGCTTGCCCAAGCTGCGTTTAATTCGGCAACTAGCGCAAAAGCAGCAGCAGCTGATGCCGCAGCACGGGCGACAAGTTCGGCGGAAATCGGTGATCGACTTGAGCATGTGGTATCTAAATCAGAAGTAGCGATCGACTTTGCGGCTGCGGCAACCGTGGCTCTAAATGGAGTTACGAGTAGTTTGGCATTGGCGGAAGCTTACCGCGCAAGAGCCGAATCATTCCAGACAGCAAATGGAGGCAACTCAGCTGCCAGTCTAAGTGATACAGATATGGTTGTTCGGCCTAGCGCTGAGCAAGACGGACTTTTGTTGAATGCCATCAAAAATGCCGTGACGGCGGCAAATACAGCGAATGGCCAGGTTGGTGCCAGTTTTAATACTGCGCGTGGCTCTGAAGGTGGGATGGGAGATGATCGAACTGTTTCTAAAGATGGCGCTGTTGTTACATTGACTAAAACAGCTAATCAAGCGGCCTCCGAATCAACCAAGGCGGCTGCACAGGTTTCAATAGCGGTCTCGGCTGCGGCGAACGCCGCGAGTGAACGGGCCAAAGCTATTGCTGCGGAAGCCGCGAATGATGGGCAAGCTGCCTCTGAAGCAGCATTAGCTGCTGAAGCGGCGAGCAGACTAGCAACCAACGCTTTTGATGCTGCACGTCTCGCCAAAAACAAGGCTCAATCGTTCGCCAATGCTGCTTCTACAGCTGCAGACGGTTTAGGTATTCAGGCAGCAAGGGTCGCAGAAAAGGTATACAAGTTAGCCGCTGATGCGTTTGCTTCATTTACGGCTGCTGAAAATGCGCACAAGAATGCTAATGCTGATGCTGTTGATGCGCGCGTCGCATCGACCTTGCAAAATGCTGAGGATCAGGCTTCTGAATTAGCTCAAGAAGCTAAAGCAACAGCAGCATTGGCAGCGAGCCAGGCGGCCAGTGCTGCACAGGCTGCTGCTGACCAGGCGGCCGCAGATAAGGCTGCCGCCGATGCTGCTGCCATATCACGTGCTGAAGGCTTTGCCCTCACGGCAGAACAAAAAGCGGCGACCGCGCATACTCTTTCTGTGGAAGCTGCTGCTGCTGCTAAGAACGTTAATATTACATTGGCGACGGCAAAGACAAATTCAGCTCAGCAGGCTGCTGATGAAGCAGTCTCCGCTGCGAATGCAGCAATTGATGCTGCTTCGGGCGCCGGTGCTGCCGCGTTAACGTTATCATCACGGGCTTCGGTAGCTTCTTCAGCAGCCCAGTCCAGCGCCGGCTCGGCGTCTGCTTCACTAACTATTGCTCAAAACCAAAATATTGCTGCCGGTTTCTGGGCAGACGGCACGGCGTCATCAGATCGCGCGTCTGCTGATATTAGCGCTAAAGCAGCAGCAGCAGCAGCATCCCAAGCGGCCTCTGCGGCAATGGCTGCAGCTCAGATTGCAGCTCAATCTGCGTCGGCGACCGTTGCACCAAGTGTTGCTCTAGCCTCAGCCCAAGCGGTTGTTGTATCTCAAACGGCGTCTCGAGATAACTTACTACAAAAACGAGCCGCTGCAGATGATGGCGACGACACGGTCGACTCAGCAATTGAACAAGTATGGAATTCAGCGATAAACCAAGCTAATCAGGCTTTGGCAGATGCAAATGATACTATCGCAAGTGCACAAGCGGCAGTAGATGCTGTGACTTCGGCAGCCGCTGTCGCCCAATCAACTGCAAACGCCGCCGCTAAGGCTTCTGCAGATGCTGCTGCTGTTGCTGCTCAAGCCGCGTCCAAAGCAGGTTTTGCCGCTGCCTTTGAGATTGGTGCTCAGGGTGCAGCGCAAACCCGCGCCGATAATGAGCTCGGGGCAATCGCTGTTGCTGTACAAAATGCCTTAGTCACAGCTGAAGAACAATCGGCGATTGCTGCAACAAAGGCTGTTGAAGCGGAAGCGGCTGCTGGTTTAGCTGTTTTGGCTGGAATTGATGGAGATGCTGATGCTGCTTCGTCACAACAAACAATTGCTGAGGCTGCCGAAACCGCATCTCTGGCTGCAACAGTGGCAGGAAAAAATGCAATCATTGCGGCTGCAAATGACTCTCTTGGCTTAACAGTTACGAAGGTAAGTGACGCCATTAATGCTCTCAACGCTGCAGCTGTTACGGCTCAGAAGTTGGATGACACGGGTGGATCGCCAACCACGGCATTGGTGGCTGCTCAAGCAGCGGCAGAGGCAACCCAAGTTACCGTTGTCAATTCTATTGCAGCCACTGCTGCTTCTGCTGCACAGGCCGTCGTTGCTTCTGAGGCCAGTAATAAAATAGCAACCGCTCAGGCCGATCTGGCTGAGCAGGCTGTAACAGATGCCGGTAATCTTGAGAATGCCTTGATTGTTGTGGAGACCGCTCGGCTGGTCTCTGCCAAGGCCGATGCTAAGGCGGCGAATGACAAAGCTAGCGCAGAATTGGCAGAAGCTCAGTCTTCCTATGCGACGGCGGTCGCTCTTGAAACTGATGCTCTTGCAACCAGAGATGCAGCTAACGTTGCATCAGGCGCTGCAAATGCTGCAAACC